>JAAYQI010000178.1 GCA_012519385.1 Candidatus Epulonipiscium sp. | reverse complement strand
CCTTACCAGAAAATTCCATAATAGCTTTCCCATTACAAGGAGGTGCAAGAAATGCATCATGCTTTTCTGCAGTTATTCCTGTCATAGGCTGAAACCAATGGGTATAATGGGTTGCTCCTCTTTCAATAGCCCAATCTTTCATGGCATTAGCAACAATATCTGCAACAGAAGGATTTAATGTTTCACCTTTTTCAATGGTATTTTTCAATTCTTGATACACTTTCTTGGGTAGGTGCTGACACATCATTGCATCATTAAACACATTCATACCATAAATTTCGGTGATAGAAATCTTTTTTTCCATACTTTTCATTCCTTTCTTTTGTTGGATGAGTATTCAAATTATGTAATAAAGCTTTTTTATATCGTCATTTCACTTGCTCACTCTCATAAAAGAAAATAGGGAGAATTTTTCTCCCTAAAAAAATTTTCTGTATTATATTTTACAAACATTCCTGTGTAATTACAACTAAGCAACGCAAACTTTTTATATTTTAGCACATAAAACGAAAGCAATGATAAAAATACAATGTTTTTATGCAATTTTCATTTTTTACAGTTTATTATAATGCTCATTCCGACTTGTCCTTGTCAGAAGTGCTTTTGTTTTTTAGCTGTCCGAAAGAAAAACTGGAACCTTCATTTTATTTCTTCGTTATACCAAAATCTCTCCTATCATATAAAGCACTGCTTTTCCGCTAATTTTAACCCTTTCTCCGCAGTTTTTGCAATACAATACCCCACCTCTTGCAGATAACTGGTACGCAAGCAGTTCTTCTTTTCCCAGTTTTTGAGCCCAAAATGGAATTAAATTGCTATGTGCAGAGCCTGTCACAGGGTCTTCTGGTACGCCCATTTCAGGGTAAAAGCATCGGGATACAAAATCTGCCGTGTTTCCTTTTGCAGTAACAATGACACCAAGCCCTTCTTTCAATTCTCTCATTTTCGTAAAGTCAGGAGTCAAACCTCTCACTTCTTCTTCCGATTCTAACAAAACCACCCAATCTCTGGATAAGTATACTTCTTTTGGCATAACACCCAAAATTTCTGCCATCATATCCAGTTCTCCCCTTTTTTGAGGCATTCTGCTAGGAAAATCCATCTCCAGTAAATCTTTCTTTTTCTCAACTACCAATTTTCCGCTCAGTGTATGAAACTCCATCCTTTGTGCATCTAGTTCTACAAAATTAGAAATCACAAAGGCAGTTGCAAGGGTAGCATGTCCGCATAAATCAATTTCAGATACAGGAGTAAACCACTTTAAGTCGTAATATCCATCTTTTTGCTGCACAAACGCCGTTTCAGACAAGTTATTTTCAGATGCAATCTTTTGCATTTTCTCTTGAGATAACGACTCTGTCAACACGCATACTCCTGCAGGATTTCCACCAAATACTTCTTCTGTAAATGCATCTACTACGTAATATTTCATACCATAACCCCCCTTTTCTAGCTCTTTAATGGCATAACAACCTTTGTCAAAAGCTCACTTTCTGGAAAATCAAAATCATTGTAATAATATTCATATGCCGTGCCTACTGCTTTTTCTCCATGAGATTCTATCCACTTTGCCATATCTTCATAAACTTCCCCAATTTCAGAATAAGGCCCACGATACATACAAAAAATAGCTTTTCCCGATGGAATTGTGCTTGATACAATCTCTCCTAATCCAGATAACTTTTTGCCGACAGGCACACCTATCTCCACATCCAAGTTTTGGTAATCCATATTGTAATAGGCAACAAAAGGTGATTCTGTTGGCAGTACACCTTCCTCCTCCAAGTATCCAAACAACTTGTCATAGTTTTCCCCAATCACCTTTGGAAGGTTTTCTGTTGAAACTCTGGTACGAACAGAAATACAGTGTTGCTCTTTCTGCTCAAAAAGCAAAACGTGGGACATTTTAGGCATAATCTTCTCTCCTATCTTAAAAAAGCTATCAACTATCTTTTACAATATCTGCTTTTTCTGCCGAAACAAATGAAATCAATTTTAAAGGGGAAATAATGATTTGTTTTCCTCTCGTCCCAGCACTTACTGCGATAACATCAAAAAGCTCTGCTGTTTCATCTATATAAGTTGGATATTTTTTCTTCATGCCAATAGGAGAGCATCCTCCTCTAATGTATCCTGTGATTCCAAGAAGCTCTTTTACAGCAATCATCTCTATTTTTTTATTTCCAGATAAAACGGCAGCTTTTTTTAAATCCAACTCTTGATTCACAGGAATACAAAATACCAATATCCCTGTTTTATCTCCTCTAGCCACCAATGTTTTAAAAACCTTTTCAGGCTCAAAACCAATGGCATGAGCAGCATGGATTCCTGATAGGTCTTTTTCATCATACTCATATTCCGCTACGTCATAGGAGATTTCTTGAGAATCTAACATACGCATAGCATTTGTTTTTACCGTAGACAAATTTCAACCTCCTTTTTTCCCGATTCCGTTTTTTCTGGCATAATGGAATAGGTATTGTTGGGCAAAGCCTGCATTATCCCCATACTTTTCCTGTGCCAACTGAAATATTTCCTGCAGAGGTACTTCCTCCTTTTGGAAATAATAATAAGACATCACTCGTTTTACCCAAACATCCGTAGGAAATACCTCATGCCTTCCAAAAGAAAATAATAAAATACAATCCGCAACTTTTCTTCCTACACCGTAGATGGAAAGAAGCTTATTGCGTAATTCTTCCGTTTCCATTTGCACCAAATCCGCCAAAGGAAGTTGTCCGCTGTTTGCTTTTTTTATGGCATCCATAATATATTTTGCCCGAAAACCCATCCCAAGTTCCCGCAGTTTTTCTTCCGTAGCACCTTGCATTTGCTCCGCTGTAGGAAAGCCATACCGCCCCTCACCTAGCAAGGTACCATAGGTTTGGCATAGTGTTTCCACCATTTTCTTAATTCTAGGAATATGGTTGTTCTGGGAAAGGATAAAAGAAATCATACATTCAAAAAAATCTTGCTTCAAAATATGTACTCCTGGAGCAAAGGCAATGGCCTCTGCCATAATGGCATCCTCCGCTGATAACGTTTGCTTTAGTTTACCATAATCCCGATTGATGTCAAAAAAATTACTCCAATAGTTTAACACTTTTTCCGAAGAAGCATCATAAAACGTTAATTCATTTTCTTTTTGACGCACCCGAATCATTTTCTGCCCCGATGCAATCAAGTACTCCTGCTCTTCTACCTTCCAATAACGAAAGCACTGGCCACATTCCAATGTATCCGCCAAAGAAAAATCAGACACACCAACTATGATTTCTTTCTCCATGACCATGCCGTTACAAATCCCTTCTTATTCTTCCCACAATATAAATGCTAAGGCTTCCGCTCCCTCATCCTGCATAATACGGAAAGCCTGCCTAGAGGAAGATACGCTTTTTACATTCCATGTATCACCTTTTTTTGTCGCCAAAAACTTTTCTCCGCTATATAAAACAATATAGCAATACTTGGTTGTACCACATTGGTACTGTATCTGTGCCACATCTTGAATCAGTCCTTCATAAATCATTACTTTATGAACATCCGAATAATCCGCTTTCAGATTATTCCTATTGGCAGCAATCTGAAACAAAGGTAGCATATCTAAATTAAAATCAGGAAGTTTTTTATTTACTGCAAGAGGCTGGTTTATTTCTCTTTCCAGTCCATCTACTACTACTTCCCAAAAATTATTGTTATTTACAAGTATGTACTGTTTTAGATTTAAAGGATTCCCTTGGGATGATAAGGTAACTACCGCATACTTACTATCTGCCATAATTCCTCTTACAAAATATTG
>JAAYQI010000016.1 GCA_012519385.1 Candidatus Epulonipiscium sp. | reverse complement strand
TTATGATTTTTATGCTGTAGCAAAAAGTCCTCTGGGAGGCAACGATTCTGTCATTGCCGTAGTACGCAATATCACTCCTGCAGATGTCACTCCGCCAACGGTAGTCATCGAATCTATGGTAATAGAAAAACCTGTAGGAAGCGGAAGACATATAGGCGCCATAGGCTTAACGTTTTCTGAACCAGTGTACTATATGGTTGGAGAAAATACAGGCTTAAAGCCCTTGACAGTAGTAGATTTTGAAAGGGAAATGCGTAAGCTGTATAACATTAACGTTACAGTAAATAGCAGTAGTAGTGGTGCATCGGATGGAGCATTACGCTTAATCACCCTTGGTTTTACTGCAGGGCAAATCGGTGAAACCATTACCTTCCCTTATAATATCTATGATGCCAGCCGAAATATTGCAGGCAGCTTGGTGCTGAAACTGGAGAATACCTTAGAAAATAATGTTTTAGTTTCTAAATGGACAGCAAGCTTTATAAAAGTAAATACTGGCGGTAAATAAAAAGTCTTTCAAAAGCAGGCATTGCGAAATGGTAATGCCTGCTTTTTGTTATGTGAAAAAGAATAATGAAGGTTTTCTTGTTTTTTTGGAACATAAATTTGGTATAAGTAGTATGTTAATAAGAGGGCTTGTTCGTATTTGATAAAAGAATAACCAATAAAACTACTATGAAAAAGCTTTAAGCAGTTGGTAGCAGGTGAGAAGTGCATTTTTTTCAGAAATTCTAAAAAATGAAATAGAAAAATAACGAAGTATAAGGAAGAAAAAGGAAAAAAATATGATGTGTTACTAAAATTTTGTATAAAAAAGTTGAATTTAATTGTTGAAAATGTTAAAATAGTATCGAATTATACCTTGTTCTAAGGAGGTGCATAGGAAAACGAGACTTTGGTTTTCTGTAAATTTTAGAATTCGTTGGGTATGAGTTGGATTTTTGCAAAGTCATGAAGGAGGATTGGGGATTAAAACAGAAAATATGTCATACAAAGGGTGTAAGAGGTTATTTTGACACAAAAAAAAGAATGCATTATAGAAAGGGGACGAGACAGGATGTTTAAAAATTTAAAAATAGGAAAAAAACTCATAGTTTCCTTTATGATGGTTGCAATCCTTGCCAGTTCGGCAGGAATTATTTCCATAGCGCTAATGCAATATATCAATATAAAGTATAACTATGCCCTAACAGAATATGGTTTTTCGCAAGGGGATATTGGAAAAACCATGGTAGTTATGGCGGAATCCACCAGAGCAGTAAGGGATGTTGTTTATACCAATGATGCCAAAAAATTTGCAGAGGCCAATCAAATGCTAGATGAAGCAGTACAGGAATTTGGACAATATTTGTCTGTAGTAGAGAGCAAGATAAATACGGATGAAGAAAAAAGTGTCTATGAGAAATTAAAACAGGATATAGAGACTTATAAAAAATCAAGGCAGGATATCGTATCCCTTGCATCTACAGGAAGACTTGAAGATAAACAAATTGCACAAGAAAAGTTAAGACAGGAGTTAGACCCTATCTATGAAGCTATGTATAACTCTTTTCAGGAGCTTTTGGAGCTTAGCATAGCACAAGGCAATTTATTGGGGGATAGATTAAGCAAAATAGGTAAAATATCATCAATAATTAGTATTGCTGCTATTTTGATTTCCTTTTTGTTGTCTATAGTGTTAGGACGTAAAATCTCTCATAGTATTGCTAACCCCATTCAGTTATGCTCGGAGCGTTTGAGAAACATGGCACATGGAGATGTAACCTCCGCTGTTCCTCAAATTAACAGTAACGATGAGATTGGTATTTTGGCAGCAGCCACAGAAGAAATTATAACAGGCCTACAAAAAATGATAGAGGATATTACTTATATTTTAAAAGAAATGGCTTCTAATAACTTTGACATTGATACAAGGTATGAAAAAGTATATGTGGGAGATTTTAAACCATTATTACAATCCTTGCGTCATATTATTATTACCATGAATCAAACTTTGGTACAGATTAATCAAAGTGCGGATCAAGTTTCACAAGGAGCTGACCAAATGTCTGCCAGCGCCCAGTCGTTATCTCAAGGAGCAGCAGAACAGGCAAGTTCCGTGGAGGAATTAGCGGCAACCATTGCGGATATCTCGGAGCATGTTTCAAAAAGTGCTGAATATGCTTCTTATGCAAGTGTGAAAGCGGCAGATGTTGGCTACCAAATGAGTGAAAGCAATGGACAGATGCAAAAAATGATGGAGGCCATGGCAGAAATTACTGTAAGCTCCAAGGAAATCAGTAAAATTATGAGGGCGATAGAAGATATTGCGTTCCAAACAAATATTTTGGCATTAAATGCAGCGGTAGAGGCCGCCAGAGCAGGTTCGGCAGGTAAAGGCTTTGCTGTTGTGGCCGATGAAGTAAGAAATTTGGCATCTAAAAGTGCGGAGGCTTCCAAGAGTACAGCCGTGTTAATTGAGGAGTCCCTCCTTGCTGTGGAAAATGGTTCTAAAATTGCCAAATCTACAGCGGAATCTTTAAATAGTGCCGTAGAAGGCATGAAAGAAGTTACCGAATCTGTGGATAAAATTACCCAAGCCAGCATTCAGCAGGCAGAAGCCACAGAGCAAGTTTCTCAGGGAATCGAGCAAATTGCATCTGTTGTGCAAACAAATTCTGCTACTGCAGAGGAAACTGCCGCATCCAGCGAGGAACTTTCGGGACAGGCTCAAATGCTGAATCAGCTTGTAGAACAATTTAAACTAAAACAGGGGATATATGCAAATTCCTATATAGATACTTATCCAACTAAAGAAAAAATATCGGATGACTTTATTGTAAATGACTTTATTGTAAATGGAGATATAAAATATTGATTTTTTCGTGATAATAAAAATAGAAAAAACTGCTTGCCTTAGTGAAAAGACAAGCAGTTTTTTATTTTTAGAATTGTAGTTCGGGAGCAGCCTTTGCTTCTTCAGGTATTACAATTTCTTTTATTTCATTTAGGCTGTGGAAAGTAATATCCAGTAACATTGTAACCTCGGGTCCCTGTTCGCCTATAGCTTCGGCGCCTTCTTCTCCCATGGAGGAAATGAGTGCTTCTTTCATCAGATTGCTCATATCTATTTTTTGACGATGAATTTGGTTATCTTCTATTCCTATCCAGAGAGTAATGGGAATATCTCCTGATTTTTTAAGCAGTTCTTGGGTTAGTTCCAATGATTCTTCATCAATGTTAGAGGCGGTCATATCTCCCATCTGGCCTAATAATTGGCTGATGCCTTCGGCGGAAAGGATTACGTCCATTTTCTGGCAAGGAACATCGCCAACGGTATCTTCTTCTACTGACTTTACAGTTTCCACATAGTCCATACAGTTCATTGTAGCAGTGCCTGTTACGCTTTTCATAGTCTCAGGGTCTATGGCCACCATTTTGCTCCATGCGCCATTTGCATTTTGATAGAGTGTTACAGTTTCGTCAGAACCTTCAACATATTGAGTTAACTGAGTTTGCATAGGCTCAATACCTGCAACCTCAACAGTAACATCGGATTCCATCTTCATCAATAGCTGTGGTTGTGCCTGTTCCTCTGCCTCTGTTTTCATAATCATATTCATAGTCCCCGCATTACCCATATTTGTATCAGAGGTCATATCCATGGTAAATCCGTAGCTTTCAAGGTTTTGCATATTTTCCTGCGCTTGTTTTATGATTTGTATGGAATCAGTGGAAGCTTCTGCAGAACTTTCCTTTGCCTTATCACTGCACCCCGTAACAGCTATCATTAAGGCAAGAATTCCTGCTGCGATGTACTTATTTTGTTTCATAATTAAATCCCCCTTAGTTTAGTTTATATATAGAGTATAATCCCCGTCATTTATAGTACTATGTTTTGGAAGATAATACAATAAAGAATTTCTTACAGCTTTTTTATTTTAAAGAAAAGGTTCAAAATAAAACATTGGTGCATAGAAGTAAAGCAAAGATACAGGGGTGGTGCTTTGCTATGAAAAATTGAAAAAAAGAATGTTTTGTGTATATCAACGTGCTTTCAAAAAAGTGTCTAAGGCTTTTTGGTGGGCAGAAAGCAAGTGGCAACAGGTGCATAAAAAACCATCTATTTTTATAAAGATAAAACAATGGATAAAAAAAGCAAAGAAAAAAATACTATACTATAAAAAAAGTTTGCGGAATCTATTTTATTTCAAATAATATAATGGTAAAAATACAGATAAAAAGTCAGTATATCCAGAAAAGGGTATACTGACTTTTTGTATTTCAAATTTATTTAGGTTATTATTTGGATGCTTTTACTTTAATCCAAAGCTCGGATAATTTTTGTTTTAACACTAAGTTATCCTCAAAAACTTCATCTTTATCATAGCCGCTTCTTGGTAAATATGCCTCATTATTTTCAAATATGCCGCCTTGTCCAGTTACCTCGTTTAATACTTCCTGATTGCTAGAAGCATAGCCCACGGTTTCCGTATTATCCATGGAAGCATCATAGCTTAGCACATAATTGATAAATTCATGTGCAAGTTTAGGATTTTCCGCATTGGCAGGAATTACCATACTGTCACTCCATATGTTGGTGCCTTCTTTTGGCATATAAAAACTCATATCAGGGTTTTCTGCTAAAATGGTGGTGGCATCACCGCTATATACTACGGCAATGTCCTTGGTGCTGTTCATCATGGCGTCAATTACTTCATCGGTATCATAAGCAGGCTGCATGGTATCATTTAATTCTTTTAACCATTGGTATGCCGCTTCAATTTCCTCGTCTTTGTCTGTATTCATGGAGTAGCCTAATGCTTTTAGGGCAACCATGAAGGAATCCCTCTCAGAGTCATACATATAGATTTTGCCAGCATAGTCAGTGTTTTTCAATATGTTATATCCTTCTGCTTCCACCTTTTCCTTGGGTACATTGTTGTGGTTATACACAATACCTACACTTCCCCAGAAATAAGGTACAGAATAGTCGTTTTCAGGGTCATAAGGCAGACCCTGTAATCCTTCTGCCAAGTTAGCTAAATTAGGAATCAAGTTTTTATCCAACTTGCTTAAGGCGTTGTCAGCGATAAGACGCTCTATCATATAATCAGAAGGTACCAGCACATCATAGGCATCTCCTGCCTGTAGTTTTGTATACATCATTTCGTTGGAGTCAAAGTATTCCACAATTACCTTTACGCCAAATTCTTTTTCAAAATTGCTGATAAGGTTCTCTCCCATGTATTCGCCCCAATTATAGAGCTTTAATGTGTCTGAACCGTATTTTTCCACAGCATCTGTGGAGGATTGGTTACTGTTCGTACAGCCGCATAAAAGTAGTACGCAGCTAAGTGCAAGAGCAGCAAGTTTTTTCATGTTAATTTTCTCTCCTTTTCTTCTCTTTTTTCCTTTATGATAGGGGCAATATTTACAATCACCAATACTGCGGTGATGATAACAATAATAATGGTGGAAAGGGCATTGATAGAAGGATTTACCCTTTTAGACATGGTATATACCATAATGGAAATATTATTCACACCATTGCCTGTTACAAAGTAAGAAATGATGAAATCATCAAAAGACATGGTAAAAGCAATGAGTGCACCCGAAACGATACCGGGCATAATTTGGGGTACAATTACTTTTATCAAAGCCTGCCAAGGTGTAGCGCCCAAGTCCAAGGCGGCATCCGCCAAGTTGGGGTCAAGAGAACGTAGCTTGGGAGAAACACTTAATATCACATAAGGAATGCAGAACATAATATGTGCCAATAGCAGTGTGCCAAAGCCTTTTTTGATTCCTAAGGCGCTAAAAAACATCAGTAGCCCAATGGCAGTTACAATTTCGGGGTTCATAATGGGCAAATCATTTACTTGATTTACCACATTTTTTATAATGGGTTTGGATTTGGATAACCCAATGGCGGTGATAGTTCCCACAATGGTAGAGATAATGGTTGCCAAAACCGCAATGATAACCGTATAAAAAATTGACTGCATCATGGAAGAATCGTGAAACATTTTTTCATACCACCGCAAAGAAAAACCGCCAAAATGCGTGAGAGAGCGGGTGGTATTAAAGGAAAATACCACGGTATATAGAATAGGCAGGTAAAAAAATACCATTAATACCGTCATATATAGCTTAGAAGTAATTTTTTTGGATGGTTTCATTCTGTTTTCTCCTTTTCCATGGTATTTAAGTTTGCTTCAACTTTTTTTGTAATATACATAGAAATCATGATAATCACTGCCATGATAAAGGAAATAGCACTTCCAAAATTCCAATTTCCCGAGGTCAGGAATTGAGATTCAATGACATTTCCGATGAGTACAAATTGTCCGCCTCCCAATAGCTTGGGGATAAAAAAGCTGGAAACTGCAGGTAAAAATACTAAAGTAATACCGCTAATCACTCCTGGTAAGGATAAGGGGAGTGTGATTTTCAAAAAAGATTGTAGTTTGTTGGCGCCCAAATCGCTGGCTGCTTCCAAATAGCTTTTGTCCATTTTGGTTAAGGAGGTATAAATTTGTAGTATCATAAAAGGAATAAAGTTATATACCATTCCCAAAATTACGGCAAAATTGGTATGCAGTAGTTTAATAGGCTTCATCCCCAAAAGGGTAATGATGGAGTTGATAATGCCGTCATCCTGCAAAATACCCATCCATGCATAGGTGCGTACCAGCATATTAATCCATGTAGGCAGGGTAATTAATAGCAGCAAAAACACCTTGTTTTTCTCCTGAGAGTTGGCAATGATGTACGCCGCAGGGTATCCAAATAAAATACATAGCAGGGTAGTTATTACTGCAATATAGAAAGAACGCTTCAGCACATCCACAAAAATAGCATCGCTGAAAAAACGTGAAAAGTTTTGTAAGCTAAACTGAATGGTGGCAACATCATTTCCCTTTGAGGTAAATGCATACATCAGTATCAATAGCATAGGCATGATAATCATTATGGTCATCCATAGGATATAGGGGTAGGTCATATTACGAAATTGCTTCATGTGCTATACTCCTTTAATTAAGTTCCTGATTTGGACATAATGTGGATATCTTCGGGATTAAACTGTAATCCCACTTCGTCCCCCACCTGATATTTATCGGTAGTGTCTACCATATATTCGTACCCTTCTGTAGCAAATGTAACGCTATAGGTACCAGGGGTAATTTTTTCTGGGTCAAAGTCAAATTTAATATCTGTAATTTCTACAGCAGAAGAATCTTCTAGGCTCCAAGCAGAGGCGTTTGCCCATGTTTTTAAATCTGTGGTTAAGGCGATGCTTTCTTTGATGTCATCTACAGTTTTAAAGAAGTTTACTGCAAAAATTTCTTCTTGATATTCTTTATTTACCACTCTGTTTTCATCTTTTACAATCATGTTTACAGTAATGCTTGTACCTGCCGCTGTTGAAAAGGTAACGGGGTAGGTACCGTTTTTGGGTTCAATCTCGTAGGAGATTTTGTGGATAGAAACCCAGTCCTCTGTGATGGAATCCCATGCTTGTGCATTGGCTCTGGCAATGATAGCCGCATCTGTTAAGTCCTCAATATCGCTGACATCCAGATAAAAGTCATTGGCACTGATTTTTTCTGCAGCATTTTCATTGATAACTGGCTTTTCTTCAGAAACTTGCATTTGCACAGTGATGCTGGTACCTGCTTTTGTTTCTACAATGGTTTGGTAATGAACCCCTTTGAATAATACGGATTTTACAACTCCCTTTAATTTTCCCTCATGTTTTTTTACAATATCCAAATCTTCAGGGC
>JAAYQI010000177.1 GCA_012519385.1 Candidatus Epulonipiscium sp. | reverse complement strand
CTTTTTGCGTTTCGTTCTTTTTTATATTATCGGATATAGGATAGTAAGTCCTCATCATAATCCTCATAATCTTCTTCATATCGAAACTTGCCTTTTCCAAAATCATACTCTTGCATCTTGGGGCGTCCGCCCTTTTTTCGTCCCCCCACGGACTTTCTTTTTTCTACCTCTGCTTCTTTTTGCAGTTTTTTCATTCTGTCATAACGCTCAAATTCAGACGTTTTTTTAGACACCGTAATTCTCCTCCTGATTTAATTATGAATCAATGCATCATCTCAGTATAATATTATGCAGTAACCCACCTTTTGTCAACACAAAAATCATAGAGTTTTTTCTGCAAATTCAAACAGCAGATGCAAGGCATCTGCTGTTTGAATTTGTATTTCATTTGGTAAAAATCTTCTGTTTTTTTGTTCCTTTTTCTTTTGTAATTTTAACTTTTCTTTCGTGTTTTGTTTTTCCAGAATATCTTTTGTTTTTTTGTTCTTTTTTCCTATGTAGAAATAAATCTATTCTTATATTATACCTTGAAAATACCACTGTCAATTAAAGTATTGTAAATCTATAGGATTTCTACGTAATGGTGAAAAATAAAAGTAAATCCAAACTTTTTTTAGAAAAAAACATTGCCCCACCTTCCGAAAGAACCCTTTTCCTATATACTTTATCATACATTTTTCACAATATACCGAAAAAAAATCAACTGATTCCCCACAACTATGCCCTTGGTTATTTGTTTACTGCTCCTTATTCCCTGTGCTTACTTTGTCTATCTCCCTCTCCACAGGAAGATAGTTGATAAAAATATATTTCCCCTTTTCTAGGGTATAATCACTTTCTGCCTTTCCGTGAAACACAAGACTGTAGCATAGCTGAAACATAGCTTGTGCCTGCTTTTGTTCATCGTTTTTAATGGTTCCGTATAATGTTCCTTCTGCCAGTGCTTCCATAGCAGGAGGGGTTCCGTCAATACCCACTATAAAAGGCAGTTCCTCTAATTTTTTTGCCGCCTTGTATGCATCAATGGCACCCAGCGCCATATCATCATTGTTACAGATTACAACCTCAATGGCATTGCCGTACTTTTCAAGCCATTGGCTCATTTTGGTAGCGGCTTGGCTTCTGTGCCAGTTTGCCGTATCATTTACCAGCTTATCCATCTGTATGCCTTCAGAAACCAGAGTGCGTATGGAATACTCTGTACGAAGCAATGCATCTTGGTGCCCCTGCTCTCCTTCCAACATAACATACTGTAGCTTTTGGTCGTTATTTTTATCAAACCTCTCGGGATTATTTAGGTATGCATCCGCAATCAAATGCCCTTGTAATATACCGCTTTCTTTTGCTACCGCTCCAACATAATACACCTTGTCCCACCGCTCCAAATCTTCCTTCACAGGCTCTCTATTGAAAAAAATCAAGGGTATCTGTGCCGCCTTTGCTTGGTCAATGATAGATGCCGCCACAGTTCTATCCACCAAGTTCACACAAATCACATCATATTTTTGGTCAATGCATTTTTCGATCTGCCCTGTTTGAACAGCTTGGCTTCCTCTTCCATCCATAACACTGACCGATATTTTGATATTTTCTTGCTGTTCAGCATATTTGGCGGCCGCTTCAAAAGCCTCAACTATGGTGCCTAAAAATGTATCCTCCTTGCGGTATACCAATATTCCTACCTTCATTTCAGGCACCTTTTTTGCCTCTTGTGAAGAAGGAGCACACCCACTTAACCAAACTAGCCCCAGCATACAGCATAGTATCATCCAATTCTGTTTCTTTCCCATACCATTCGGCCCTTTCTTATTATCTTACAAAAGGAAATAACAATCTTTGATTTTGACTGGAATACATATTGTAGCTATGAATCAGAGCAAATTCAATTTCCCCGTCTATGGTGGCATCGGTCTTTTTTAATGCCTTCATCACTTGATATACACTGAGATAGCCTGCGTTAAAATCATTTTGCACCACAATTCCTTCAATTAACCCTTCCTCCATGTACTGAGATGTTTTACTCGTGGTACATATGCCGTATAGCTTAGGTGAGCCATACTTTTTTTCCTGCAATGCCTCTGCCGCAGCGTTTAATGTATAAGGCTCCAGTGCGACTACAATATCTGGCTCATATATTTGAACCACTTCCGTTAATTCTGCCTTAAAATCCTCTGTTTTTCCAATCGCTGCGGTAATAATTTCTCCTCTGCCCCCAGTAATGGCATCCAAAAGGCCTTTTTCCCGCTCTACAATGTTATGGCATCGCATACTGCTTTCCAAAATTAATATTTTTTTGCCAAACACTCCCCGATAAATCAAGTTTTCACCCAAAAGCCTGCCCATGCTCCAATCCTTACTTTCTGCACTTTGGGGTACTTTGTCAGATGCTACAGGGCTCTCCACCGTATAGATGGGTATTTCCTTCGATACCTCCTCTGCGATATAGGATAATTCTTCACTATCCGCCGCGGAAAGTAAAATGGCATCCGTACCATTTAGCACTTCCCTTTGTATCAGCCGTATTTGCTCTTGGGCATCATTTCTTTTGGATAGTGTAATAAAGCTAATTTCCGCCCTCATATCAGAAGCCGCCTGCTCCATTCCCTGCCGAAGGGTCTCCATAGTATCTCCTGTGGTATCTCTGCTGATTACGGATATTTTTACATAGCCTTTTGGTTTATTTTCCTTGCTATCCATCCTCAAAAAAAGGGCTAGAAATGCGGTACAGAAAGCCAAAGCCAATATAATCAAAACATTACTGTTTCGCTTCATAAAAACTCTCCTCTCACTGCTGCATCTTCTGTGTATTGTTTTTGGGGCAAACGAATCCGTATCATCGTACCTTCATCAGGCTCGCTATAAATAGATAATCCGTATTCTTCTCCAAAATAGCACTGTATCCGTTCATGGACATTACGCAGGCCAATTCCACTGCCCTTTCCCCGATGGATGGTATCCCGCTTTAATAATTCCTCTATTTTTTCTTGGGGAATACCAATTCCATTATCTATCACATCAATATAAAGCTCCTGCCCGTGGAGATAGGCATTGACTTGTATTTTTCCCTCTCCATCCAAATACTCCATACCATGATATACGGCATTTTCCAGTAAAGGCTGTATGATGAGCTTTATGGTAGCCATGCCCAACACTTCTGGCTGTGCATCAATTTGAAATGTGAATCTATCCCGAAAACGCATAGATTGTATGGTAATGTAGTTTTTAGCGTGCTTTAGTTCATCCTCCACGGTAATGATATTTTTTCCTTTGCTTAAGCCAATGCGGAAAAATCCTGCCAAAGAGGTAACCATCACAATAGCCTCCTCATACCGTTCATTTTCTACCATCCACACAATGGAATCCAATGTGTTATATAAAAAATGAGGATGAATCTGGCTCTGTAGTGCATCAAATTCACTTTTTCGCTTTTCCTCCTGCTGAATGACGATATCCTCCATGAGTTTTCGCATCTGTTGTACCATAGATTGTATGGTTTCCCCCAAATGCCTAATTTCATGGGTACCGCCAATGGCAATGGGTATATCCAAATACCCTCGCTCCAGTTCCTTTACAGATTTTTCCAATTCTAGGATGGGGTCTGCAATCTTAGATGAAATAAATCCATTGGCCACAAACAAAAGCAAAGAAGTAAATAGCAAAATAAATAACACAAATATGTGAATCTGAAAGGTATCCTTCCACATATCCGCCATGGGGGTAACCCCAATAATTTTCCAACCTGTATAACCCACAGTTTTTACTGTAACCATGCGTTTTTCTCCCAAAAATTCCTCTATATGGCTTCCGTCCTCATATGCCGCTGCCACTTGGTTATTTTCCTGCTCCAGATTGGAATAAATCAACTGCTGTCTAGGATGATAAATAATCTCTCCCTTATTATTGATAAGATAAAGATATCCTGTATCCCCTAATTTTGCGTTGCGGAATAACTGCTCAATACCTGTAAAATTCATATCCACCAATAAAACGCCACTTTCCGTTTTTCCGCCATAAGTCAATTCAATGGCTCTGCTTAACGATACCACCCAGCGATACCGATAATCGGCATCATTAAAAAGATTTTGCACATGAGGGGTAGAAAAATGCAAGTTTTCTATTTTTGTCACCGCATCCAAAAACCATCCTTGTTTCTCTGGGTGTGCCGTTTGCTTTAAAAAAGCCAAAGGTACCGCATCCACCAAACTTCCATCTCGTTTAAATACAGCAATACTCACCAAGCTATCACGATTTGCCTCATAGAGTAAATTCATGTCACTGTTAAAGCCTTCCTCCAACATATCACAGTTTTTTATCACACGAAAATACATCACATCTGAAACCTTCATGATACTGCGTAAATAGCTGTCTAACCCCAGATTTACCTGTTCCACAATTCTCTTATGGGTTTCCTCCACGGTGGCCTCGTTGGCAGTGCGAAATCGTATAAATAACGAAGTGCCTATCAATAGCACTCCCGCAACAGCCACAAAGGTAAAACACATGGAAAGCAAAACACGAATATTTTTTTTACGAAAATACTGTATTAACTTCTGTATTTTATTCGCCATGTTCCTCTCCCCGTTTTCCCCTTCGATATTGGGAAGGGGATACTCCAAAGTGCTTTTTAAACACATAGCTAAAATAATTTGGCTCCATATACCCCACTTTTTGCGAGATAATATAGGTTTTATCCTCGGTAGATTCCAATAATCGCATGGCTTCTTCCAATCGTACATTGGTTAAGTATGTAATAAAACTACTACCTGTTTCCCGTTTAAATATCGTAGAAAAATAAGCAGGGCTTACATGAAGATAGCTACACATCAACTCTACGGACAACTCACTGTTATGAAAATTTTCCTGAACAAACTGCTTTGTTTTTTCCGCCAAAAGCTTCGCAGAATCCATTCTCTCTCTTTGAATACGCTTATGTAATTGCAGGCAAATGCCAACAAGCCAATGCTCAATGTCCTCCAAAGACTCATAATCTTGCATTTGAAAAGAACCTGTGAAATCCGAACCAAATACCGAATCTATATCCAGCTGATAGGAACGCACTATTTTAAATAATTCCGATAACAGCTCTGTCATATAAATATGATACTGGTTCATTGGCAGCCTAGCATTGCCAAACTGCTTCATAATTTCTGCCACAGCCGTACGAATAGATTCTTCCCCTTCAAACTTAATGGCACTAAGTAGCTGTTTTTGATTTTCTCCATCCCATTCCAAGCTTTTCGAAAAATCAGGCTCCATATCTTCAATATAAATTACTTTATTTCCCATAATCACACGATAACTAAGGGCATTCACCGCTCCTTCAAAGCTATGGCGTATTTGGGTAAGCTTTTCCGATACTGTGCCGATGCCGCACGCCACAGATAACTCCAGCACATCCTTGATACTGCGGCATACTCGGCTCATGGTATTTACAAAGTCTAAAATTTCCTCAGGATGTTTTAATATAGAAATAATGACCAAATCATCATTGTAAATAAACGCAATGGAAGGGTATCTCTTGGTTAGGTTTTCCAAAACAATTTGCTGTAGTGATAACGGTACCAATTCTACCTGCCCTGATAAAGAGCCTTTGCCCCCATTTTCCACGGCATCTCCTCGCACCACAGAAACCGTCCAATACTCCCCAGATATAGGAATATCATACTGCTCGGCAAGCTCCTTAATCCGTTTTTCTGAAAACTTGCCCTCTACCAAGCTGGATAAAAATTGCTGACGCAAAATAGGAAGGCTCTGTATATAGCCTTGTCGCAAAAGCTCCACATCCCGCCGTTCTTTCATTTCCTTATCCAACTGTTTTTTCAGCCTCTGCAACAACACTGTAATTTCCTTGGAATCAATGGGCTTTAATATATATTCTGTAGCATTTACCTTAATGGCCTGCTTGGCATATTCAAAATCATCAAAGCCAGAAAAAAGCACAAGTTTTGCCAAGGGCATTTCTGTAGCAAGTTTTTCTCCTAGCTCTAACCCGCTCATAAAAGGCATTTTGATATCCGTCATCACAACATCGGGGCGTATTTTTTCTGCCATCTCCCATGCTTCTAGGCCGTTAGAGGCATCCCCCACCAGTACAAAGCCATTTTCTTCCCAATTTATTTTATTTCTGATACCCATGCGGATTTCTTCTTCATCATCTGCCAGTAACACCTTATAGAGCACCACTATTTCCTCCCCTCGGCAAAATATTCCTTATTTCCCTACAGTATACCATTCTCTTTTTTATGAAACAATAAAACCCGCTAAAAGTATTGGCAACATACTGCTTTTTGGCATAAAAAAGCCTGCAAAGCGTTGCTCTACGCTCTACAGACTTTTTTATCATTGTGAATTCAGCGGAGAACCTCCCCCAAGGTTCTCCGTATATTTGCCACGCAAATAAGGGCTGTGAAAGCAAATTGGAAAATAATTTTTCCCTTTGCTTCCTTGCCCTTACTTTCTCCGCTTTTATGGTATATTATTTACGACGATATTTGGATAAGTCAATAGCAACGGCAATGGCAATAATGATACCTTTAATTACCTGCTGCCACATAGCGTTGATACCAATAAACTGCAAACCATATTGTATAATGGTAAAAATAAGTACACCGACAATAATTCCCGATACTTTTCCAACACCGCCATTTAAGGAAACACCGCCAACCACGCAGGCGGCAATGGCATCCAATTCATAACCCACGCCATAGTTATTGGTAGCACCAGCAGTTCTTGCCGCCTCTAACACACCACCTACACCATAAAGGGCAGATGCCAATACGAAAATACATACAATGGTAGCAGGTACATTAATACCCGATACGATTGCCGCTTCTCTGTTTCCACCGATGGCATACACATTTTTTCCAAATACGGTTTTATTTAATATAAACCAAATTATAACAATAAATACCAGAGCTATTGGTATCAATATAGGGATTCCGCCAATTTTATCTGGCAAATACTCCGTAAACAGCTTCTTTTGCCCCAAGGCCGCAAAATCCTTGCGAATTCCACCAATAGGCTGGGAATTGTTTGGAGGTAAGTCAAAATATAAAGAACATACTCCATAAATAATAACCTGCACCGCTAATGTAGCGATAAATGGGTGCATATCAAATTTTGCAACCAAAAAACCATTTAAAAGGCCAAAAAGCATACAGGCAAAAATTGCCAAAATTACAGGTACAATTACAGGCAACTGCGGTAAATTTGGAAAAAACCGATTGGCATATTCTGGGTTTTGCATCATGGATGCGGAAATAACCGCCGCCAAACCAACCATACGGCACGCAGAAAGGTCTGTACCTGCTATCAATAATGTAAAACAGATACCTAAGGCAATAATCATTCTAGGAGATGCCTGTGCCAAAATATCTCTCAATACCTTTAACTGGATAAAGCGATGCTCCATCATCATAATTCCAATTACCATAGCAATCAGTGCCAGTATAATTCCGTTATTCAACAAAAACTTTTTAAGCCCTTTGGAGGATAAGTCCACAAAAGCTGTTTTATCTTCTTTATATGTTCTCCACTTCATAAATCCATAGATGACAAAGCCAATGCCAATGATTAATATAAACCACGGCAAGTCATACATTTCTTTCCATGCCTTACTAGTAGCATTTATCCCCTGTAACCAACCCAATAAAATACCTAAAGCCGAAAAAACAATACCCACTATTATAAAGTTTTGCCCTAATTTTGCATATGTGAGTTTCTTCGTTTCACTCATAATAGGCCTCCTCTTTTTCTGTCAAAAACATAGCCTCCTGCAAACATTTATAAATACAAGGTCGCCAAACGCATAACCTCCGTTTGACTTGCCTCCTCTTTCTGTAATATTCCTGCCACTTTACCATCGCTCATTACCATAATACGGTCACTCATACCAAGCAATTCAGGCATTTCTGATGATATCATAATAATTGCTTTTCCTTGGGATGCCAGTTGTTGCATAATGGTATAAATCTCATACTTTGCACCTACATCAATCCCTCTGGTAGGCTCATCCAGTATCAGTATCTCAGGCTCTGTCAAAAGCCACCTTGCCAACAGAACCTTTTGTTGATTTCCTCCTGATAAGTCCTGAATCAATGTTTCCATGGTAGGTGTTTTGGTATTGAGCTTTTTATTTTCCTCGGTTGCCCGTTTTTTTCTCAATTTATCATCCAACACACCGCCCTTAGCAAAATTGGACTGGCTGGCAATTACCGTATTATCTGTAATAGAAAGCTGAGGAAAAATCCCTGTTGCACGCCTTTCTTCCGTCAAAAGACCGATTTTATTCTTTTTTGCATCCGCCACAGATTTTGCCAAGTACTCTTTCCCATGAACCAGTATCTGTCCGGAAGCAATCCCCCTAAGCCCGAATAATGCCTCCACCAGCTCTGTCCTCTGTGCGCCTACTAAGCCACCAATCCCCAAAATCTCCCCCTTAAACAACTGAAAGCTTACATTGCGAAATGACCTTGGATTGGAAGCTGATAAATCCTTCACTTCCAAAATGGGTTCCGTACTGGTTTCATAATTTTTGGGTGGGAAACGATTGGTCAAATCCCGCCCAACCATACGGCTGATGATTAAATCTGTTGTCAGCTCTGAGGAAGGCCATGTGCCTACCCATTGTCCATCTCTCATAATGGTAACTTCATCAGAGATTTTCAAAATCTCCTCCATTTTATGGGAGATATAAATAATGGCACGTCCTTCGCTTTTTAGCTGACGAATAATGCGAAACAAATGCGCTACTTCATTGTCTGTTAATGAGGATGTCGGCTCATCCATAATAATAATTTTTGAATCATAACTTACTGCCTTTGCTATCTCAACCAACTGCAACTGTGACGCTGATAGCGTTCCTGCCAGTGCAGAAGGATTAATGTCTAAATCAATCTTTGCAAATAATTCCTTTGTTTTACGATACATTTCCTTATGGTCTACGGCAAACCACTTCATTGGAAACCTGCCCAACCAGATATTTTCCATAACCGGCCTGTAAGAAATGGGGTGCAGCTCTTGGTGAATCATAGATACACCTAGCTCCAGTGCCATCTTTGAATTAGCAATATTCACTTTCTTACCATCCAAAATAATTTCGCCGCCATCTTCACGATAAATCCCAAAAAGACACTTCATCAACGTTGACTTGCCAGCACCGTTCTCACCCATGAGTGCATGAACACTGCCCGGACGAACCTTTAACGTTACATGGTCCAACGCTTTTACGCCAGGAAAAACCTTGGAGATTTCCTTCATCTCCAAAACGTATTCGCCCATAAGCTCTGCCCCCTTTTGTATTTTCCATCCCAACATAAGAAATATGGAACGGAAAACACATGTTTTCCGTTCCCTTTCCTCTTATTGTACCAACACTTACCCTATTGTAAGGAGATTATTGGAAATCTGCATAGTTATCAGCTGTTACCTTTACATAAGGAACCCATACATATTTTCCATCTGTTATTTCGTAGCCGATGGTTTCTTCTGTAATTTCATTGCCTGCTGCTGCTTGCGCTGCGATATTTGTAGTAGCAATACCTTGGTTTTCAGCATCGTTTAATACTGTTCCAAGTAAAGAACCGTTTGCCATTGCCTCAAGTGCAGGAGCAGTTGCATCTACACCAACTACAGGGATATATTTAGCTGGGTCTCCTGTATTATATCCTTCGGATTTTAATGCTTCAATCGCACCAAGTGCCATATCGTCATTGTTGCAAAGGATTGCTTCGATAGAATCAATACCATGGGAAGAAATAAATGCCTTCATTAAGTCTGTAGCTTTTACCTTATCCCACATTGCAGTATCTTCTGCAAGTTTTTCTACTTCTATACCTGCATCCTGCAACGCTTTTACAGAATACTCTGTTCTTAACGTTGCATCCTGATGACCAGGTTCTCCTGTAATCATGATGTACTGTAACTTACCATCACCATTTTTGTCCATGGTGTCTTTATGTGCATTCCAATAATCAGCAATAATTTCTCCAGACATTGTGCCAGATTCTTCTGCTTTTGCGCCAACATACCAAACCTTGTCATAGCTTTGCATTACATCTGCTTCAGGCTCTCTATTAAAGAAAACAATAGGAAGACCTGCCGCGGAAGCCTTTTCTACCAATGGGCCTGCCGCTGTACGGTCAACAGGGTTTACAGCTAAAGCTGTTACACCTTTTGTAATAAAGGTATCTACCTGCTCATTTTGGGTTGGCTGTTTATTTTGGGAATCCACAACTTCAAGGCTAATTCCCATAGCATCTGCCTGAGCCTGCATATTGTTACGAACACCTGTCATAAAAGTATCATCAAATTTGTAAATACATACACCTACAGAAACATCTCCTAACGCTTCTGATTCTGTTCCTGTTTCTTCTCCTGCTGGCTCCTGTGTATCAGTCGCTGGCTTGGAGCAACCTGCTGTCATCCCTGCAACCATAATTGCTGCCATAGAAAATGCAAATAACTTTTTCTTCATAACCCAAAAACCTCCTTGAATTTATATTCTTTTTTTTGGGAAACCTGTCCCTTTCCCGACCTACACTCAAATTATAAGTGGCACATTTTCAGAAAGCAATATAATATTCTTTACTTTTATATGAAATTTATCTACATTTTTTCTATATTTTTAAGTTTTTCATCATTTATTTCATGCATTTTTTTCACTTTCAGCACAATATGTGTTTTGTTGTGGTAAAAATGCCGATATCGTCATTTTTGCTCCGTGGCATATCTAGCATAATTCTTTGTACTAACTACAAAATTCTCTATGGCTATTGACAATAAATATTGCATTGTTGAATAATTATCCTAAGTCATGGAACATTATCCATAAAAGGAGGCACCAACACTTATGATAAAACAAAAATTGCGAGACGGCACATTTTTAACTGCTTTATCGTACTTATATCCCTCACAAAAGGAAGATGCTCATATTGCAGCAAAACGGTATCTAGATTTGGTAGAACGGATGGAAAACCGCTTTGGTACAGGCGGCACCATTCGGCTATTTTCTGCTCCCGGCAGAACGGAGCTGGGTGGAAATCATACAGACCATCAGCATGGCCATGTGTTGGCAGCCAGTGTCAATCTGGATATGATAGCAGCAGTTCGTCCACAAGATTCTCTTTTGATTGAAATTGACAGCGAAGGCTTTTCCCCTATCGTTGTAGACTTACATCATCTTACCCCTTTGCAGGAGGAAAAAAATACTGCCGCCGCACTGGTAAGAGGCATTGCAGCAAAATTGATATCCCTTGGCTATCCCATAAAGGGTTTTCAGGCAAGTATCTCCTCTGATGTCTGGCAAGGGTCTGGCTTATCCTCCTCCGCAGCCTTTGAGGTGCTAATTGGGTGTATCTTAAACTCTTTCTATTGCAATGAAAAGGAATCCCTTGTTTCTATCGCTCAAATCGGGCAATATGCAGAAAATGTCTTTTTTGGCAAGCCTTGCGGACTTATGGACCAAACAGCCTCTGCTGTAGGAGGGTTTGTATCTATCGACTTTCAAAATCCCTCTAAGCCCATTGTAGAAAGGATACCCTTCGATTTTTCTTCCTGTGGGCACGCTCTTTGTATTGTCAATACAAGAGGTAGCCATGCGGATTTAACAGGAGAATATGCCGCAGTACCACAGGAAATGTGTGCCGTTGCCAATTATTTTGGAGAAGAAGTGTTGCGAGATGTGCCTTCTCAACAGGTACTTTCTCATATCAAAGAATTACGCAGTGCCTGCAGTGACCGTGCTGTGCTTCGTGCCATCCATTTTTATGATGATGATGCCAATGCTCAGTTAGAAGCAGAAGCCCTAAAAAAACATGATTTTGACGGATTTTTAAAGCATATACGTACCTCAGGGCTATCTTCTGCCCTCCATTTACAAAATACCTATGCCCCTTCCAATCCTGCGGAGCAAAGTATCCCTCTGGCACTGGCCCTTTGCCAAAAAATTCTTGGGGAAAAAGGAGCATATCGGGTGCATGGCGGTGGCTTTGCAGGAACCATACAGGCTTTTGTGCCTTTCCCTCTTTTAAGCACCTTTCAGACAGGTATGGATGCTGTATTCGGTGAGGGCAGTTGCCACGCTCTTTCTATCCGCCCCGTTGGCGGCATTGAGCTAAAAGAAACCTTAACACTACCTACATTGTAACCAAAAGGAGGATAAACCAATGGCTGAACTACGATGGAATCCTATGATACAAGATTGGGTTATGATTGCTTCTCATAGGCAAGCCCGCCCTCAAATGCCCAAGGATTGGTGCCCTTTTTGCCCGGGAAGCCAAAAGGTGCCAGATACCTTTGATGTATTAAAATATGATAATGACTTCCCTGCGCTTTCCCAAGCACCACCGCCTCCTGATGATGTGGCGACGAATTTTTTCAGAACAGCACCAGCTTATGGTAAATGCGAAGTCATATTATATTCTTCTGAGCATACAGTTACCATGCCCCAGCTTTCTGACCAACATATGAAAAAACTGGTGGACTTGTGGTGTGAGCGGTTTGAGGAGCTTTCTCAGGATGAAGCAATCAAATACGTATTTATTTTTGAAAACCGAGGGGATGTGGTAGGAGTAACCATGCCCCACCCTCATGGTCAAATTTATGCCTATCCCTTCCTTCCCAAAAAGTTAGAGTTGGAGCATAAGGCTTCCTTTGAGTATCAGCAAAAAACAGGAAATTGCCTATTTTGCACCATGCTTCAAGAAGAAAAAAAGGAGGAAAAACGCATTTTGTTTGAAAATGAGTTTTTCACTGTTTATCTGCCTTTTTATACAGAATACCCTTATGGGGTTTGCATCATGTCCAAAGAGCATAAGCAATATATCACAGATTTTACTGAGGAAGAAAAAACAGCACTGGGCATTACCCTTCGGGATACTGCAGGTATGCTAGATTCTTTGTTTGGCTATGCTTTTCCCTACATGATGTGTATGTATAATGCTCCTGTGCATTGCGGTGATATGAAGCATTTTCATTTTCATATAGAATTTTTCCCGCCTATGCGCAGTGCCGATAAGCAAAAATTTAATGCCTCTAGCGAAACAGGTGCTTGGGCACATTGTAATCCCACCTGCCCCGAAGACTGTGCTAAGGAGCTTAGAGCTGCCTACGAACGATTCCAAAAAACAAAATAGCAAAAAAGCGGAGCTATCATCAATAGCCCCGCCTTTTTTATATTTGTGCATCTTCTCTGCTTTCCAATATCATCATATCCTCGATTTTTTCAATCTCATGAGCAATGATATGGTTTTGTGTTTTCACACAGACTAAATCCACCTTATTTTTTCCAATCAGTTCGCCTTCTATTACCTTTTTCTGTATGGTAATAATTTTTACCTTCATCCCACGGCGAAATTCCTGCCCATGGAAATAAATGATATCAATGGGGAATAACTCCTTGCATTTTGCCATAACAGATGCAATATCCATAAATTTCCCCTCTGGTGTTGCTTGTTTTTTCTTTTTTATTTCATGCAGTTCCATCACTTTTTGTATCATATTGGTGATGATAAAAGCCAAAACTGCAGCAAATAAAATATGATAGGTAGATACATAACTAAAAAGAGTTTCCAAGACCCCCACTCCTTCCTGACTTTTATAGATTTCTTGCTGAATTATTTTCTCAAACCGCCGATACAGTCCCTCTCATTTCACTCCAATGCTTTCCTTTTATAACTATGGCAGCTACAAAGAAATAATACGAATTTTTTGTGAAGAACTATCTTCACAGCCTATCAGACAGATTCCCTTTTTCCTACAGGCTTGCATTTTTTTTACCATTTTTTCAGAAATCACTTCACCTGGTACCAATAGTGGTGCCCCAGGGGGATATGGTATCACAAATTCTCCGCATATATTTCCTATGCTTTCTTCCAGAGAAACTTCCTTTTTTGGGGCAAAATATCCTTGCCTTGGCGTATATTTTGCAACAGGAATATCTTGCCTCATTTTTTCCGAAAAGTCAATGGTAGAAATGGGTATTTCTGAAATCTCTTTCTCCAAGTGCAATATTGCTTGTTGTAACCGCAAAAAACCTTCCTCGTCATCTGCAGGGCTTGTCATAGCAATGATATGGGTATTGCCGCATAATTCCATCTGCAAGCCAAACCTTTGTCGTAGCAGCTTCCCAAGCTCCACACCTGTTACCTGCCCTTGCGGGATATAAAAAATCAGTTTTCCCAAATCCATATCTGCCACACCATGGGTTGCGCAAACCTCCTTACCTAGTAACAAAATGGATTGATTGCCCGCCATGGTACTACGAAACTCCTGCAACTGTCTCACATACTTGTCAAAGGCTTCCTTTCCCTCCTGCCCATCCAGCCAGCTTCTACAGCTATCTATGGAAGCTAGAAATAAATAAGAAGGGCTAGTGCTTTGCACCATAGAAAGTGCCTGCTGTAAGCGGGTTCTGTCTACTGTGTCACCCTGTATATGCATAACAGCCGTTTGGGTAAAGGATGGCAGTGTTTTATGCAGGCTTTGTATCACAATATCCGCCCCCTGCTCCAAAGCGGTTTTGGGGAAATACGGATGAAATTTCATATGAGAACCATGTGCCTCATCCACAATCAAAATAGTACCTTTTTTGTGAACTACCTCTGCAATATTTGCAATATCTGACGTAAAACCTTCATAGCTAGGGCTAGTAATCACCAATGCCTTGGCATCGGGGTGAAGGCTGAGTGCTTTTTCACAGCTTTCTACCGTTACCCCGCCATAAAAATCCATCTCGGTAAAATATTCGGGCAATATATATTCTGCCTTTGCCCCCGAAAGAATGACAGCACTATATACACTCTTGTGGCAATTTCTGGCGAGTAATATCTTCTCTCCGTCACCACAGCTTCCTAATATTGCCGCCAGTATTCCCGCCGTAGAGCCATTGATCAAAAAATAAGATTGCTCCGCTCCAAAGGTTTTGGCACACAGTTCCTGTGCTTTTGCCAATATTCCTTCTGGCTGGTGCAAGTTGTCAAACCCATCAATTTCTGTAATATCCATTTGAGCCACTTCAGGGAAAATCCCCTCTCTGCCGCCTTTATGCCCAGGCATATGAAAGGGATATTGATTGGACTGGGCATATTCCTTTAACTTTTCATAAAGAATTGCTTTCATACATTTGCCCTCTTATCATTCCACTGTAACAACACGATATGCATGACCGCAGGCAGGCAATATCTTTTCCAGCAAGTCCTTGGTTTGTATCACAATGGTAGAAGTATTGTCGCAAGGGTGAATACTAATTTTTTCCATGTTTAACACATCACTGTCAATCAGAAAATTTACATGATGCTCTGTATCATAAAGTAATCCCAAAGGACTTACCGCACCAGGGCGTATTTTTAAATACTCCCACATATGGCCATCGTCACCAAATGTCATACGAGGTACTCCCACCTGTTTGGAAACACTTCCTGTGCGAAACTTCTTTTCCCCCATCATAAACAGCAGATAAA
This sequence comes from Candidatus Epulonipiscium sp., assembly GCA_012519385.1. Lineage (GTDB taxonomy): Bacteria > Bacillota > Clostridia > Lachnospirales > Anaerotignaceae > JAAYQI01. Next base: position 5,615 of record JAAYQI010000177.1, on the reverse strand, counting down.
ACTCCGTTTGATGCTTTGTGCTTAAAAATAAATTTTTGCAAATGGGAAATCCAATTTTTTTATCCAACTCTGCCGCCGCTTCAATGGTATATAAAGGTTCATGGTCATATACGTCATAGGAAATTCCCAGTTCCTTTAGTTTGTCATAGGTTATTTGTTTTATATTTTCCACGGTACTATCTCCTTACTATTTTTCCTGATGTAAATATGCGTAGATATCTCTCTTGGAAACACCACGCTCCTTTGCCACTTTTTTCATGGCATCCTTTTGTGTCATTCCTTGTGCTGTATAAAGAGCCATATGCTCGTCAATAGAAACTTTTTCCCAGTTTTCCTGCTGTTGTTGCTTTTGCTCCTCTAAAGAAAGCCCTTCTGCCACCAGCACAAACTCACCCTTGGGAGGGTTTTCTTTCCAATATACCATATGATTTTCTAAGGTATCCGTTCTTTTTTCCTCAAACCTTTTTGTCAGTTCTCGAATACAGGCCACCTTTCTCTCCTTGCCAAACACTTCTGATAAGGCCTCCAAAGTATCCAGCAAACGGTGAGGTGCTTCATAAAACACCATGGTGCGGTGTTCTGTCTGCAATTTTTGCAAAATTTCCCGACATTCTTTTTTATCTGAAGGGAGGAAACCTTCAAAGGCGAATCTTCTGGTATTCATCCCCGAAAGTACCACTGCCGTTATTGCCGCCGAAGCACCAGGGGCTACCGTAACAGGGATACCTTCTTCATAGCATAGCTTTACCAAATCTGCCCCTGGGTCGGAGATACCCGGCATACCCGCATCACTTACCAAGGCAATGTTCTCCCCGTTTTTTAGCCTATCTATCAAAATAGGACCTTTGGTTAGCTTATTATGCTCATGATAGCTGGTCATAGGTGTTGTAATTTCAAAATGATTTAATAGCCGTAAGGTGTGTCTGGTATCTTCCGCCGCAATCACATCTGCCTCTTTCAAAAGACGCAGTACTCGTAATGTTATATCCTCCAAGTTTCCAATGGGTGTGGCACACAAATATAATGTTCCCGCCATAAAACAGTTCCTTTCTTTTTTCCATAATGCCGCACATAGCAAAAACAGCAGAAATCCCCTGCCGTCTCGCCTTTTTTCTATTCATAATAAATCTTTTTAATTTCTTCTGTATACTCCCCGTTGTCTTGGTAGATGACCCATGGCGCCTCCACTTTCAGCATGGGGTTGCCTCTGCGTACCGCTTCCATCAAAACCATTACAGGCTCCTTATCACGGTAAGAGTGAACAAAACACATTCTCTTAGGCTCCAAGCGGTATTGACGCAGTGTCACCATAATATCTGTCAGGCGATGCGGGCGGTGAATAAAATAAAAACGCCCTCCTGGTTTCAAAAGCTTATCCGCACTTCTTACCACATCCTCCCATGTGCATAAAAGCTCATGGCGAGCAATGGCTTTTGCACCATAGCTATTGTGTAAGCCGCCTCCTGCCTGCATATAGGGCGGGTTGGAGGTTACAACATCAAAGGAGGCCGCCTCGTAATAGGTTGGCGCCTCTTTGATATCCCCTGTGGTAATGGTGATTTTATGTTCCAGTTGGTTTAAAATTACACTTCTTCGTGCCATATCGGCACTTTCTTCCTGTATTTCCAAGCCTGTAAAATGAGCTCCTTGGGTTTTTGCCTCCAATAATATGGGAATCACACCAGTGCCTGTACCTAAATCCAGCACCCGTTCCCCTTTTTTTACCTGTGCAAAGCCAGAAAGAAGCACAGCATCCACTCCAAAACAAAACCTCTTGGGGTCTTGCAGTATCATATAACCGTTGCGATGCAAATCGTCTATCCGCTCATGCTCCTTAGCGATACTGTTACTCCTCATAATAATCCCTAACTTCTTCTGTATACTGCTGTTTTTTCGCTTTTTTTGCTTTTATTACTTGTATTTCATCCACAGAGTAAAAAGCAATGGTAGGCGGGTCGTTTTCTTTTTTCCGCACAGCCGCTTTTACCAACTGCATCAAAACATTGGTGGATAATATTTCTCCCGTACCATCAGGAGAGGAAATAATATCTCCTACATTGGGGAGTTTTTTATTGAGTTCTTCGTATACTTCTTCTTCATATTTCAAACAGCACATGAGCCTTCCGCAAATGCCCGAAATTTTTGTAGGATTTAAAGAAAGGCTTTGCTCCTTAGCCATTTTAATGGAAACAGGCTGAAAATCCCCCAAAAACGTAGCACAGCAAAGAGGTCTGCCGCAAATGCCAATACCATTTAGCATTTTTGCCTCATCCCTCACGCCAATTTGGCGAAGCTCAATACGCATACGGAAAATAGCCGCCAGTTCCTTTACCAGCTCTCTAAAATCCACTCTGCCATCGGAGGTAAAATAAAAAATCAATTTATTATGGTCAAATGTAATTTCTACATCAATTAATTTCATATCCAACTTATGACGCTGTATTTTTTCCAAGCAAATAGAAAAGGCTTCTTTTTCTTTTACCTTATTTTCTTCTTCCAGTCTGGCATCTTCTTCTGTTGCCACGCGAATCACTTTTTTTAATGGGGGGATAATGCTTTCTTCTGGCACAAAGGTATTCCCTTTAATGACAAGGCCGTATTCCACCCCTCTAGCAGTTTCTACAATGGCATGGCTACCCTTTATAATCTGGCGCCCGTCTGGGTCAAAATAATAAATTTTGCCAGCCTTTCTAAATCGTATCCCGATTACTTCTATCATGAATTATAACTCTCCTTTAGTTTAATCAGCATTATTTCCATTGCCAAACGGAAATTTGCATTTTGTGTTAAAAGCTGTTTTGTCTCCTGTATAATGTGTTGCTTTTTTAAAATTCCCTGTATCGAATCTTTTGCCGCATGATGCAAAAGTTGTTTCTCCTTCTCCTTTTGTATCAAAAACCTACCATCGCCAAAGGTTTTTGCCACTAGTATATCACGATACCACACTGTGGCAATATCCAAAAAACGGTAATCCTGCTTGTATGCTTCCAGTTGTTTTGCCTGTTCCAATAAGGTAGGCTTGTCCTTTTCTTTTATGTTTTCCAAAATAGAAAGTATCTCTTGGCGCATTGCCAAAAAATCCTCCGATGATGCTAGTTCTATGGCCTGCCCAATACTACCTTGGGCATACTCTGCCACCATAGCCGCCGTATTGCCTTCGGCAAGTTGATGCTGTACCAAATACTCCTCAATTTCTCTTTGGGGTATGGGCATCAGCTTCATTACAACGCAACGAGAAAGTATCGTGGGCAAAAAGCCATTCAGATTTTCTGCCAATAGTAAAAATAGTACATAAGATGGCGGTTCCTCCAATGTTTTTAATAATGCATTTTGTGCCGCCACCGTCATACTGTCTGCGTGTTCTACAATAAATATTTTATAAGGATATCGGTATTGCTTTATTTCTGCATTTTTTACAATCTGCTCTCGAATATCCTCAACACCGAGGGTTTTTGTTTTTTGTGGTAGGATATAAAATAAATCGGGATGATTGCCAGAATTAAAGGCGATACAGCTTGAGCAAACACCGCAGGCTTCTCCCGAGGTGCTATCACTGCACTGTAGCCTTTTGGCAAACGTATCAGCAAAAAGCCTTTTCCCCATACCTGCAGCCCCTTGCAAAATATACGCATGAGAAACTTTACCCGTTATGGCCATATGCTGTAAAATATCCTTTATTCTTTGATTTCCTTTTATGGCATCAAAACGGTGCACAGCTATTTTCCCCTTCCCGATTTATTTTTTAAACTCATCAAAACTTATAAAACTGCTCCACATCTACCACAAATATCGTAGCACCGCCTACCCTAACTTCAATGGGTTTTGGGATAAAGCCATGCATCGCTCCGCCTGGTGTAGGCAGTGTTGCAAACTGCATTCTGCTTTTACAGCTTGCCTCCAAAATTCCAATTACTTCTTTTACCTGTTCTTCCTCCACTCCCACAAGAATGGTGGTGTTGCCTGCACGAAGAAATCCGCCTTTTGTGGCTAACCTTGTTACTTGAATATGATGCTCATTCATTACATGAATGACATTGGAAGCATCTTCATCTTGTATCATTGCAATTACCAGCTTCATGCCCATTCCCCATTCCTCCTTATAATTTTAATAAATGTTTTATCCTAAACTTCAAATAATGAGTCTAATATTTTTTGAATCTGCACAAATACTTCCTCCACAGATTGGGTAGCATCCACTCGATGAATCCTGTGGGGGTATTTTTGCCATAGATATTGGTAGCCTTCATACACCCTTTGGTGAAACTCCAGTGCTTCTTGCTCCAAACGGTCCAATTTATGCTCTGAATCTGTTTTTTTCCTCATAATGCCATACTCTGGCGAAATATCCAAATATATGGTAACATCGGGCATTTTCCCTTTGGTTGCCATGGCATTTACTTCTTCCACCCAAGAGATGTCAAGTCCTCTGCCAAAGCCTTGATACGCCACCATAGAATCGGAAAAGCGATCAGAAAGCACCACCTTTCCTTCTTGGATAGCAGGTAATATTTTTTCCTCCAAATGCTGTGCTCTACTGGCGGCATACAGCAATATCTCCGCTGTGCTACATAATGCAGTATGACTTCCATCTAATAAAATATCTCTAATTTTTTCTGCAATGGGTGTTCCTCCAGGTTCTCTAGTAAACACAACAGGCAAGCCCTTTTGCGTGAAATAGTCCAGTATTTTTTGAACCTGTGTTGTTTTTCCCGAGCCATCGGTACCTTCTATGGAAATAAAATATCCTTTCATCTGCTGCACCCCTACTGTCATACTGTGATTACTTTTATGGTATCATTATAACACAAGCATGAAAAATATGCAGGATTTTTTTAAAAGCGGAGAAAGCATGACGTATATCTACAAGGAAGAAGAATCCTTCTTTCTTTTCTTGTGGGTATACGGCATTTTTGCGGAGCAAATAACCGAGAACCCGCAGGGTTCGAGGTTCTCCGCTTCCGACTGTTGTATACTTCAAAAAAGCCGAGAAAGCAGGACATATAGGCACAAGAAGAAAATTTCTTAAACCATAAAAAGGAGTTGCTTTTTATAACAACTCCTTCTCCCCCTATTTATTGTGGAACCCTTTTTAATATCAGAAGCTTTTGACCTGGATAAATCAATTCAGGATTTTCAATATCATTCACCGCTAAAATTTCATCCACTGTGGTGTTATATTTCTTAGCAATGCTCCAAAGACTATCCCCTTCTTGAACCACATAAATGGCTGCACTGGATACAGTTCTTTGCACCAGATTGCCTTCTTCATCAAAATCAAGCCCTACAATAATTTCTCCCATTCTAGGCTCTACCACTGTGGTATCAAAATCCATGGTAATGCGAGCCTCTCCTTCTCTTGAAGAGAGCATATTAAAGGCCGCATCCTGCACTGAGCCATCCACATAGGCAATATTTCCTGGCATAGCACCTTTTACTTCTATATCTTGTGTAAAAGGAATATTGTACTCAATCACATTTACAGGACGGTTATCATCTTCTGCGATATATAATATCTGCAATGTAACAACACCCTGCACTTCTACGGCATCTTCTTTCACAATCACATCATCAATGTTCATTGCTGCCCAAACCTTTTCCGCCTGCATCATATCTGG
>JAAYQI010000176.1 GCA_012519385.1 Candidatus Epulonipiscium sp. | reverse complement strand
CCAGTTAGGCATAGGAACAAAAGTACGAATGACAAAAAAAATCAAATGCGATTCGGATTTGTGAGGTGATGAGCCGTGGAACGAACTCAGCAGTTGATTTTGGAAGCGCAACAGGGAAGTATGGATGCGAAAGAAACACTGATATCTGAAAATTCCGGTTTGATTTGGAGTATTGTTCGTCGATTTCGTGGACGAGGGTATGACTTAGAGGACTTATATCAAATAGGGTCTATTGGGCTTTTAAAGTGCATTGATAAGTTTGACATCTCCTATGAAGTGAAATTTTCCACCTATGCGGTTCCAATGATTATTGGAGAAATAAAGCGCTTTTTGCGGGATGATGGCATGATTAAAGTCAGCAGGCCTCTCAAGGAATTGGCTGTGAAAGCAAAATATTTGAGAGAAAGTATGATGCATGAAACAGGGAAAGAAGTTACCATCGGTGAGTTAGCAAAAGCAATGGATATTTCACCAGAAGAGCTAACGGTTGCAATGGATGCAGATAGAGATGTGGAAAGCATTTATAATACAGTAAATTCTCAAGAATCAGGAAGCCAAATGTATGTTGTGGATAAACTAGAAGAAAAGGGCGGTGGGGACGATAATTTGATAGAACGAATTGTTCTAAAGCAAGTGCTTTGCCGCTTACAGCCAAAGGAACGCCAAATCATTGTAATGCGATATTTTGAAGATAGAACACAAACTGATATTGCTCAAAGATTAGGAATTTCCCAAGTACAGGTTTCAAGAATAGAAAAGAAAGTGCTATCCTCCATCCGAAAAAGGTTAGAAGATGGATAATAATAAGAATATATTTTACCTCTTTTGGGGTTGTGCAACGAATTCCGTAGGAGTATAATAAAATGCGATGATTTTTGTAATTACCTATGGAAAAGAGAGTGAATAAATTGAAAACACTATTACATACTTGCTGTGCTCCATGCTCTGTTATGTGTATCGATACACTGCGGAAAGAAGGCATTGAGCCTGTTGGGTTTTGGTATAATCCAAACATTCATCCTTATACAGAATATAAAGCCAGAAAAGAAACACTGGTACAATACGCCAAAGATGTCAATATGGAGCTGATTGTGCAGGAAAACTATGGTCTTAGGGAATTTATTCAAGGCATTCCATCAGATTTTAATAATCGCTGCGGATTTTGTTATTCCATGCGAACAGATATTGTAGCGGAATATGCGGCTAAAAATGGATTTGAATCCATTACATCAACATTGCTGATTAGCCCATATCAAAATCATGATGCCTTATGTGAAGCTTTGGACAAAAGTGCAAAAAAATATGGCATAGAATTTTTGTATCGTGATTTTCGTCCATATTTTCGTGAAGGTCAAAAAATAGCTCGGGAAAAAAATTTGTATATGCAAAAATATTGCGGTTGTATTTTTAGCGAGGAAGAACGGTATCGTAAAAATAAAAAATAATTTTAAAAAAAATAAAACTGAATCCATAAATCAATAAGCACCTATATAGCAATATTTAAAATTGTTATATAGGTGCTTTAAGGTGCTTTATTTGTATATAGAAGGCACTCGGAGGGGATGTTTATATTTATTCGCAAAACGCAACTTTAACGAAATAATACCCATAAATTGAATCAGGGAGTATAATAACTCCCTGTCTAGTTGGTATTTTAGTAGCCGGGTGCGATGATGCTCTTGCTGTAGGAGTGGTCATATCTTCCTAAGTAGGGAGCGTCGTCTTTCATCCAGTCGTATTGATACTTGCTTACTGTTT
>JAAYQI010000175.1 GCA_012519385.1 Candidatus Epulonipiscium sp. | reverse complement strand
CGAAAACTTGGAGCAGGCGTTGAAAAAACTTTTGGTTGCACGATAATTATAAGTTGCACGATAATTATAAGTTGCACGATAATTATAAGTTGCACGATAATTATAAGTTGCACGATAATTATAAAAGGCAGAGACTATGCGTCCCTGCCTTTTTTATATCTATATCTCTATATTATTGTTTCGCTATTTTATCTGCTACATAAAGGCCATTTGCCGCCGCCTGAGATAAAGAACGGGTAAAGCCTGCTCCATCTCCTATAGCATAGATATTAGGGCATCCTTCCAATTCAAAATCATTACAGTTTGGTCTTGCAGAGTAGTACTTACATTCAATACCATAAAGTAAGGTATCAAAATTTGCTGTTCCTGGTGCAATTTTATCCAGTGCATGGAGTGTTTCCACAATATTATCCAGCTGACGCTTTGGAATACATAAGCTCAAATCTCCCGCTACTGCATTCATAGTTGGTCTTGTAGTTGAGTTTGCAATTCTGGAAGCATCAGAACGGCGTCCCATTTCCAAATCTCCCAATCTTTGCACCATTACACTGCCGCCGCTGATGAGGTTTGCAAGGCTTGCCACATAGCGTGCGTACTCAATGGGGTTTTTAAAAGGCTCTGTAAATTTAATGGTGGACAGTAATGCAAAGTTGGAGTTTTCTGTTTTTCTGGACTTATCACGATAAGAATGACCATTTACTGTTAATACGCCATCGGTATTTTCTGTTACCACATTTCCTCTTTCGTTAAAGCAGAACATTCTGGTAGTATCTCCATACCCCTTACTGCGGTACCAAATTTTTGGCTCATATATTTTTTTGGAAAAATGCTCCCAAACAATGGCAGGTAATTCCACACGTACACCGATATCCACTTGATTATTTTTTAAAGGAATATTATTTTCCTCGCACCATTTGGAGAAAAAGCGGCTGCCAGCTCTGCCTACAGCAAATACAATTTTATCCGCTGTAATGGTTTGTTCTTCTCCTTGGTGTAGTGTCACAATTTCTCTTGTATCTTTATCTACTTTTAAGGCAGTGGTATTTGTGGCAATATCACATTTATCTACCAAAGACTCAATTAATTTTCGCATTGTTTCAAAATTGCTGTCTGTTCCAAGATGCTTTAACTGCGCCTGACTCATATGCAAATCATATTGCAGGCAAAGACGTTTTAAATCATTATTGGGCATAAAGCGTTCTGTAGTCGCACCAAATTTTACCAATAGGCTGTCTGCCTGTTCAATATAATCAATAACTACCGATGGTTCCAAAAACTCTGTGAGCCATCCTCCGTACTCTGTAGAAATAACGTATTTCCCATCCGAAAACGCTCCCGCACCTGCCATACCTTCCATAATAGCACAAGATTTGCATTTGATACATTTGTCTGTCTTTTTTGCTACAATGGGACAAACTCTGCCTTCAATAGCATGGCCTTTTTCGATAATGGCAATCTTCCAATCAGGATGTTTTTCTGTCAAACGATAAGCAGTCATAATACCGCCAATACCGCCGCCAATAATTGCAACATCATAATGTGATTTTAAATTCATACGAAGCACCTCCATGGATTTTATTCTTGCAGTTATACCTCATTGGTACCAATACACAAAACAATTTATTATGACATAACAATTTATATTTTGTCAATAGAATTATAAATTTTCCTTCACCTTCTCTGATTGACTTTAATAATATTAAAGTATATAATAAATATTATTAAAGGAGGTGCATGGATGGCATTGGATATAATCCCCGAATGGATGTCCCATTTGGAAGAGGAGGATATGGTATTCATCAAAAAATTTTTGCTTGCTTCTGGTTCTTTAAAAGAGATTGCCAATCAATACGGTGTTACCTATCCCACGGTTCGCCTAAGGCTAGATAAATTGATACAAAAAATACAAGCAGGAGAAAACAGTGATAACGATCCTTATATTGCCCTTATCAGAAATCTTGCCATAGAAGAAAAGATTGACTTTGCAACGGCAAAACTATTGATTTCCCAGTACAAAAAAACAAAATAGGAGGTGTATTCATGGTTACTCATAGTTTTTTTGGAGTACTCATTATTGTACCAATTATATTCATTATTTTCATACTGTTACAAATTTTTCTCTCTACCAGAAACAATCGCTGGCTGGGGCTGATTCTGCCAGGAATACAATTTATATTTGCCTGCATTGTTGGCGTCGGTAGGCTTCTCTATGATTTTCAAACCACTTTTGCTGTGATTTTTTCTGATATATTACTATTTTTTCTGTATAATATTCCTACAGCTATATTATTGGCAATTTATTGGGTTTGTAGACAAAAGCATAACCGTAATGCACAATTAGAAAAAATGAACCTTCAAGATTTAGAATAATGTATCCTTCTCTATTTTTCCAAAACTGTATGGGATCTTTCTCCTACAGTTTTTCTTTTTTTCCATACGTTCTTCCAATCTATTTTGGAAAATAGCACTGCACCAAATATCAAAACAGAACCAACGACTCCCCTTACCTTCATCCTCTCCCCCAAAAGTAGTGCAGAAAAAAGAAACCCAAATATGGATTCTGTAGAAAGAATAAGGGAGGTACGGGTATCAGGAACATATTTTTGAGCAATATTTTGCACAGTAAAGGCAATGATGGTATTAAACACAATTAAATACACAACAGAGCCAACAGCATAGTGAGATGGCTCAGAAGGCAATGTCTCCCCCATAAAAACGGAAACAGCTAGCGCCATCACTCCCACCGTAAAAAATTGAAAAAACGACAGCACAAAGAAGCGTTCACTTAGGGATTGAAAGAAAAACTTAACTGAACAGCTTCAAGCGGAGCAAAAAGAGACCAGTCACAATCAGGCATGAATGCTTGAAGCGGCTGGTCTTTTTGTATTTATTGGTAATACAAAATATGGACATTTTATGGAATTAAGTATAGCACCT
>JAAYQI010000174.1 GCA_012519385.1 Candidatus Epulonipiscium sp. | reverse complement strand
TAACATAGCTTTACACCTACTCTTCATAATTGATTCGTTTTTCAAGGGCATTGAGCAGTCGGGTAATGACATAGGTAAGAGTCAGATACATAATACCTGCCACCGCATAAGGAAGCAATGTGCTATCTCTGTTGGCGATACCCTTTGCCAGCTTTAATATTTCGTTGGTGCCCACAATATAAGCCAAAGAGGTATCCTTCACCAGTGTAATAATTTCGTTGCCTACCGCTGGCAGGGTGCGCTTAAACACTTGAGGAAGAATAATTTTTGTCTGAATCTGAAATGGTGTAAAACCTAAAATACTTGCGGCTTCGGACTGACCTCTTTCGATAGACTGTATGCCAGAACGGAAAATTTCTCCGAAATATGCCGCATAATTTAATATAAAAGCGATATAGACGGATTCCAGTCTGCCAAAAGTAATATGTACTAAAGGTAAGCCATAAAAAATAACAATGATTTGTAACAGCAAAGGAGTACCACGCAGTATCCAAATATAAAATTCTGTTATTTTTCGTATGAATGTAATTTTAGACAGCCGAAGTATTGCAACAACTGCTCCCAAAGGAATGGAAAAAATCAGCACAACAAGGAATACGCTGAGGGTAATCCCCATTCCTTTAGAAATTTGCATAATGTAGTTCGTTAAATTGAGTGACAGCATATTTCATTTTTTTCCCTTCAAAAATATCTCTTACTTGCCGATAATATCAGAGCCAAACCACTTGGTGGAGATTTCTGCGGCTTTGCCATTTTCTTTTAATGTTTCCATAGCGTTGTCAATGGCTTCAATTAATGCAGTATCATCTTTTCTTGCACCGATGCCATATTGTTCATCGCCGAAGTCTTCTTCTAATATGTTATAGTTTTCTGCACCTTTTTGGGAGATGTAGTAGCGTAATATTACTTCGTCAGCAACTACAGCATCAATTCTGCCTGCTTCCATGTCTCTTAAACACATATCATTGGTTTCTAAGGTAACAAAGTTGCCAAAAGTATCTTTAATTTCAGGTTTTGCATCAATAGCATCTACAGCACTGGATTCTGCCTGAGCGCCAACTTGTTTTCCTGCTAAGTCTGCCAGAGTTTTAATATCAGAATCCGCCATGGTTACCACTACTTGTTTGTTTGATAAATAAGGCTTGGAGAATAATACAACCTCTTGTCTTGCGGGAGTAATAGTATATCCATTCCAAATTAAATCAATGCTTTTGTTATTTAACTCGGTTTCTTTCATAGACCAGTCGATAGGCTGTAACTGGAAGGGAATCCCCAACTCATCGCTAACAGCTTCCATTAAGTCCACATCTAAGCCTGTTAATTCTCCGTTTTCATCACGGAATCCCATAGGAGCAAAGGTATCATCCAATCCTACCACAATTTCCTCATAGTCCAGAGTATCAGATGTTTCTTGTGCAGTATTTTCAGCAGGCTCTGCTTCGGGTTCTGCTGCAGGTTTGGAGCAGCCTACAAAAGAGAGTGCCATAGCTGCCATAATACAAAAAGCCAAGAGTTTTTTCATAATAAAAGTCCTCCTTTTTATGTTTGGGTTATTTATCTCATTATTATGATAGTACATCATCACATTAGTATACTAAAGCAAATGCAGATGATTGTCAAGGTGTATATGAAATATCTTGCGAAAAGTGGGGAATAATGTAGAATTTCTAACTTTGCGTTTTAGACGATTATCTGAGAAATTTGACATTTTTTTCTAATAAAGAACAGATAACATATGTGAAATGATAGGATTGATAGGAAGGATATGGTATACTATAATCAACCAAAAGCGGAGAATTAGGAAACTCTATGGATTTTTAGCCATTGGCTGTGTGCCAATATGACATTTTCAGCACAATAAAAAATTTTTTCTACACTTTACTAACTTGCTATGATTTTTCACTTTTTTAGATAAAAGGATTGTGTTTTATGAGAGGGAGATAATGATGTACCGAGTTGCTGTTTGTGATGATGATTTATCAGTATGTTCCCAGGTGGAGAAGGTTATTTGGGAGTATTCCAAGAATCAGTCTTTGCCTATAGAGGTGGATGTGTATACCTCTGGAGAAGAACTGTGCCGATGTATGCAGGGGGCAATAGAATATCATATCATTTTTTTGGATATCGAGCTAAAAATGATGAATGGTGTGGAGGTTGGGAAAATCATTCGAGAAAAAATGAAAAATGAAATTGTACATATTCTTTATATTTCTGCAGTGCAGGGCTATGCCATGGATTTATTTGCAATACGACCTTTAAATTTTTTGGTGAAGCCCTTAAAAGAAGAGGACATTATAAAAAACTTAGAAAAATCTATGGAATTATCCCATCATGACAATAAGGTTTTTGAATTTAAACTGGGGAAGGCGTATTATAAAGTGGCGCTGAAGGATATTTATTTTTTTACAAGCGAGGGCAAAAAGGTAAAAATTGTTACAAATAAGGACGATTTGGAGTACTACGGAAAACTGGGTGATGTGAGAGATACAGTCCCACAGGAGGATTTTTTGACCATCCATAAATCTTACATTGTAAATTCCAAATATATCCTCCAGTACAAGTATGATACCATTACATTGGTCAGCGGAGAGGAGCTGCCAATTAGTCAGGCATATCGGAAGGAAATTAGGGAACGGTTGTTACATCAGAGGAGGGATAGGAAGTAAGTATGGAGCATTTATTTGATAAGGCAATTTACCTGTTGGCAAATGGGTTTTGCATTTATATTATTTACAAGTTTTTAAATGTCTTTTTTTCGGAAGGAAAATATACAAAAGGGCGAAGAATACTGGCGTTTATAGGATATTTTTGCTTCAATAGTACCATGCATTTGCTCTTTGGCAATCCTATATTAAATTTGGCAGTAAACTTAACTATGATATTTTTGCTTACTCATTTATTTGAAGGTAGGCTTTCCACTCGTTTGGTTGCTACGATACTGATATATACAGTAAGTATGCTTTTTGAATCATTTGCTATTTTGTGCATTCAAATCTATCCACTTTCTTTGATACCAGCTAGGTTTACAGGAATTATTTCGGATTTTTTGTTTTTTCTGTTTGTGTTGGTGATGGAACGTATTTTTTTGCAGAGAGCACATTATGAAATTCCCCCTGTGCAGTGGCTTGCGGTATTTTTTATCCCGATAAGCAGTTTGTTTTTTGAATGTGTGCTTTGGTTTTTCTTAGTGCCTAATATGTGGGTTATTCTGGGTACATTTTTCCTGCTAGCAATTAATGTGCTGGTGTTTTACTTATACGATTCTTTGATAGATTTTTATGCGGAAAAATACGAAAGGGATTTGCTACAGCAGCAAAATGATGCTTATGTGCATCAATTTGAAATCATCAGACATTCCCAGGAAAATTTAAGAATGCTACGTCATGATTTTAAAAATCATATTATTCAATTACAGGCAATGGCACAAAAAGGAAGAAATGATGATATTTTGGAATACTTGGGTAGGGAGCAAGAGTTTTTAATGGAGCCGAAGGAATATGTGTACTCGGGAAATGAACCAGTAGATAGCATTTTGAACTATAAAATCAGTGAAGCCATTAGCCAAGGGGCAACGGTAGATGTTACAGTACATATTCCTGATAAATTATCCATTTCTCCCTTTTATTTGAATGTTATTTTGGCCAATTTAATGGATAATGCCATTGAAGCGATTCGCCATTGCGATGAAAAGCAGATTACAGTAGAAATTAAATTGGAAAGAGGCGTATTATTCATTTTTATTGAGAATACATTTGACAACAATAAGTTGACTTGTAAAGATGGTGTATTTTGTACTACAAAAACCGACAAAAAATCACACGGAATAGGGCTAATTAATGTTAAAAAAGCTATAGAAAAATATCAAGGAACGATAGGAATTAAAGTAGTTGAACAAAAATTTCAAGTATCTGCATTGATTTATGATATGAAATAAACTAAAAATCCGTAAGTTTTTCCATAAACATATATTAATTTTACCATAATCCCGCACAGGACAAGTTTTTAGTGTATGATTCCCCTTGTAGTAAAAAATAATTATCTAACAGGGAGGAATGCAAGTTATGAAGAACTGGTTAAAAGGCGTTATGTTAAAGTATGGTGGTACCATTGCTGGCTTTGCTTTGGTTGTTACTGCCTTGAATGTAAATTCTGCATGTATGTTTGCAGGATATCAGCCTAAATTACCGGAAGGTTCTGAAAAACTGCGCAAATTTTAATAAGGGGGTACGCAGTTAGGTTGCAAAAGATACTAACGATGCGGGGCAAGGTATGTCAATGAAAGATAGTGTAAATATACATAAAGACTTAGGGAAACCAAAAGGCGGGTATTGACTGAAACTTGACAGACAATATCCGCTTTTTATTATATAAAAAAAAGAAGACTTAGGCATTTGCAAAAACGGTCTATAGCCAATTACTGTTTTTAGGAGAGTTTAGAATAGGCGGTGAAATAAGTTGGAGAATTTTATACATAAGCTAACAGATGGTTTTATAGAAAACGGCATAATTTGCGTACAGGATAGAGAACTATATGAATATGGTCTTCGGCAAGGGGTTATTATGCTTTGCCATTTGATTACAACGGTTATGCTTGGCTTATGTTTTGGAATGGTTGTGCAGAGTATTTTATTTTTGGTATTTTACATCCCTTTGCGGATATTTGCTGGAGGTTTTCATACAAGAAGTCAGCTTCACTGCTATTTTTTAACCATTGCGATGACAGTGGCGGTGCTTTTGCTCATCCGTTTTATTTCTTGGACAACACCGTTATGCTTTGGTATGTCTGCCATTTCTGCAGTTGTGATTGGAATTTTGGCGCCTGTTGAGGATAGCAATAAGCACTTGGATGAAAAGGAAGTTGAAGTATATCGCAAAAAAGCAGTCATCATACTGGGGATTGAGGGATGTATGCTGAGTGCATTTCTATTTTTGCAGTGGCAATTTGCTGCAGTGCCTATGAGCGTGGCGTTATGTATGGTATCGGGTATGTTGATTGTAGGGAAAATAGCCAACATACAAAATGCCAAGGCAGAGCCTAATAATGGAGTGTTGTAAAAAAAGTGATACAAAATAAGAAAGGTGCGGTGATTTTTTCCGCACCAATTTTTTATTTGTTAAAAAAGCGAAACACGGTGGTGTGTTGATATATTTCATTTGCTCTAAGTATTGGAGAAGGAAAAGAAGGGTGGCAAAGAGCATTGGGAAAAAACTGTGTTTCTAAACAGATACCGCTATGTTTTCGGTAGAGGGCGCCTTGTTTCCCTAAAGGCTTTCCGTCCAAAAAATTTCCACTGTAAAACTGAATGCCTGGCATAGTAGTGGATACCTCTAATGCCCTTCCGCTATGAGTATCATGAAGTATGGCAGCTTTTTTCATTTCTCCTGCAAAAGAAGACAGTATCCAGTTATGGTCATACCCGTGGCAGTTTTCTAGCTGAAAAAAGGAACTGTTTATGTCTTTTTCGATTGGCTTGGGCGTTCTAAAATCCATAGGCGTACCTTCTACAGAGGAGATAACCCCTGTAGGAATGCACTGGCTATTATTTTCTGTATACGTATCAGAAAAAATTTGAAGGGTTTGCTGTAATGCATTCCCATTTTGATGCCCTGCAAGATTAAAATAACAGTGATTGGTTAAGTTTACAACAGTATCCTGATTGGAATGGGCTTCATAGCGAAGGATTAGTTGGTTTTCATCGGATAAGGTATAAGTTACTTTTGTGTGGAGTGTACCAGGATATCCCTCTTCGCCCTCAGGGCTGATAAGAGAAAATGTAACCCCATCTTGGTTGATGGATGCTGTCCATACTTTTTTATCAAAGCCCACATGGCCTCCATGCAGATGATTTGCCCCATCATTGGCAGAAAGGGAATACGAAATCCCATTTAGTAGAAATTGGCTATTTTCAATTCTGTTGGCGCATCTACCGATGATGGCACCCATATAGCTATTATGGGCTTCGTAGTCTTGTATGGTATCAAAACCCAGTGCGATATCAGTAAAAACGTGATTTCGGTCGGGAACAAATATGCTTTTTATGGCGGCTCCATAAGTAATCAGCTCTATCTGACACCCATTTTGGTTGGTGAGCACATAGCGGTCTACGGCTTCTTTTTTAGCTGTTATGCCAAAGGGATATTTTTTTATGTCCATCTTTAGAACACCTCGTATTATTTTTAGTTTTTCTCCATTGTAATCTTTTCAAAACACCATGGCAAGTTGATAAAAATCGAAGGATAAACGACGGAATGTTTTTTTCATCCTGCAGGGTATCCATTAAATGGAAAAAAATGATTCCTTATAGTTATTATAGTCTGATTTTTAAGGTTTTTTTGTTGTAAAGTAATGTTTTATACGTTATAATGATTTGTATTGGGTAATAAACTGCTCATTGATACTTTCAAAGTGAGAGCAGAGATTATATAAAATGTATTATTTTTTAACTACAGGAGGAATTTTTCATGAAAAAGAACGTAGCTTTAATGGGTGTATTGGCAGCAGCAGTAATGGCAACTTCTGTACCTGCAGTTGCAGCAGAAACAGCAGCAACAACAACAGCAGTAACAGAAGAGAAGAAGGATGACGCTGCAGCAACAGAAGAAAAGAAAGATGAAGCTGCAGAAGCAACAGAAGAAAAGAAAGATGAAGCTGCAGCAACAACAGAAGAGAAAAAAGAGGAAACTGCAGAAGCAACAGAAGAGAAAAAAGACGAAGCTGCAGTAGCAACTGAGGAGAAAACAGAGGAAGCTGCTCCAGCACAGACAACAGAAGCTGCACCTGTTGTTAATAACGATGGCATTAAAGTAACTGTAGGCGGTACAGCAGTAGTATTTGACCAAGAGCCTATTATCAAAGAAGGCAGAACTTTGGTTCCTTTAAGAGCAATTTTTGAAGCACTTGGTGCTACTATTGAGTGGAATGCAGAAACAAAAACAGTAGTTGCAAAAGATGAAAAAGGTGTAGAAATCACTTTAACTGTTGGAAGCAAAGAAATGAAGGTTGGCGACAAAGTTGTTACTTTAGATGCACCTGCTCAGATTGTAAAAGACAGAACTTTGGTTCCTGTTAGAGCAATCGCAGAAGCATTTGGTGCTGAAGTTGCTTGGGATGCAGAAACAAAAACAGTAGCAATCCAAAAGGCTGTAGCTGAAGTAGCAGAAGAGGCAACAGAAGCTCCTGCAGAAGCAACAGAAGAAGTAAAAGCTGATGCAACAGAAGAAGCAAAAGCTGAAACAAAAGATGAAGCAAAAGAAGAAGCAAAAACAGATGCTACAACAGAAACAAAAACAGAAGAAACAAAATAAGAAGCGTAACTTTTGGCCCTCCGATAAGGGGGGCTTTTTTGCAATTTTATAACTTTTTTTGCCAAAAAATAAAGCCAGGGGTTGCTTTTGTTTTGTTTCGTGTTACAATGGTAAAGACAAATGTATTTCTGGAAAATACAAACGACAAAAGAAAGCAGGGTGAATCATGGAAAATTTACAGGTGAGACGAGTTGCAATATTAGGTTTTGGTACTGTGGGTAAAGGCGTATATAAGGTAATTCGGAAACAGCAGGAAGAATTTCCTTATATTATCGGTGCTGAGCTTGAGATTGCAAAAATTTTGGTGCGGAATAAGGCAAAGTATAGCCAAGAAGTAGAGGAAACCATTTTAACAGATACTTGGGCGGAAATTATTGCCGATGATTCCATTGATATCATTATAGAGGTGATGGGGGGTATTGAGCCTGCCAGAACCTACATCTTGGAAGCACTTCGTGCAGGCAAGCACGTGGTAACTGCCAATAAAGACTTGGTTGCACAGCATGGCCATGAGCTTTTGGACACAGCAAGCCAAAACAACTGCGATTTATTGTTTGAGGCTTCTGTGGCGGGAGGAATTCCCATTATTCGTCCGTTAAAGCAGTGCTTGGCGGCAAATACCATAACAGAAGTAATCGGAATTATCAATGGAACCACAAACTTTATTTTAACAAAAATGTCCCAAGAAGGCATGGAATTTCAAGATGCTTTGGCTTTGGCAACAGAGCTTGGGTATGCAGAGGCAGACCCCACCGCCGATATTGAAGGCTATGATGCAGGAAGAAAAATTGCTATTATGGCTTCTATCGCTTTTCATTCCCGTGTTACATTTTCTGATGTATTCACAGAAGGTATTTCAAAAATTACAGCCAAGGATATTCGCTATGCCCATGAGATGGATTATGAAATTAAACTGCTAGGTATTGCTTGCAATACGCCTGAGGGAATAGAAGTACGAGTACATCCTACCTTTATACCAAAGAATCATCCACTGGCGGCGGTAAGTGATTCCTTTAATGCTGTATTTGTGCATGGAGATGCCCTTGATGATGCTATGTTTTACGGCAGAGGAGCAGGAGAACTACCCACAGCCAGTGCAGTAGTAGGTGATGTGATTGATATTGCGCGCAATATGCAAAATATCTGCACAGGCAGAATTGGCTGTACCTGCTATAAATCCTTGCCCATTAAGCCTATGGCGGAGGTAAAAAGCAGCTATTACTTGAGAATGCAGCTAGAAGATAAACCTGGAACATTATCCGCATTGGCAGGAGTATTTGGCGAAAACAAAGTAAGCATTTTTAAACTGGTGCAAAAAACAAGAGACAATGATACAGCGGAAGTTGTTATTATCACAGCTCCTGTGAAGGAAAAAAGAATACAAGAGGCCATCAAGACATTTTCTCAGATGGAAATTATACGAAAGATATCCTCAGTTATGAGAGTGTATGATTAAGAAATAATGGAATTATAAATAAAAACATAAAAACATAAAACCCCCTTGATTTTATTGTGAAATCAAGGGGGTTCTTTTTTTATTTTCTATTCTGTGGGTTTATGATAAAAGCGTCCTTCTAATTGGTCAGTTTTAATGACATTGATAAATGCCTTTGGGTCTGCTGAGTGAATTT
>JAAYQI010000173.1 GCA_012519385.1 Candidatus Epulonipiscium sp. | reverse complement strand
CTGCACAGCTTTTCTTTTCACCTGCACAGCTTTTCTTTTCACCTGCACAGCTTTTCTTTTCACCTGCACAGCTTTTCTTTTCACCTGCACAGCTTTTCTTTTCGCCTGCACAGCTTTTCTTTTCACCTGCACAGTTTTCCTTTTCGCCTGCACAGAGTACTTGACATCTTCACAGATTTTTTTACATATGCATTTTTTTCTTCTTTATTTGCACTCAATTTTCCACTTTTCTGCGGAATTATTCCTCTTTTCCATGAATCGTCCGCCTTCGCAGTGCTATGGCGGACGGGTTCCCTTCGCAGGGCTATTGAGAAGAAGTTAATACTCAGTAGCAGACTACTTTGGAGAGCGGAAGGGTCATATCTACCTGGTGATATCCTTTACCATTGTGGAATCCCCCCTTCCCCCCTTAATAAAGGGGGCGCTTCCAGCAGGGGGATTTTGCTAAAAAACACCTGTGGACCTCTGAATTTTTATACATAGCACACACTCCGTTTGTCTATTTTTTTATTAAATCCGACGGGATGGTAATGATATCAAATATGAAAAAAATAGGAATTAATACCAAAACAATATCTAATCAGAAGTAATCTAAATAGAATATCTAAACTAAAAACCGGAAATATTAAAACTGCCTAAAGGGCTTATCTGCAATACCTGAGTAGTAACAAGATAGTGCAGAGCTACACTCTTGAACACCTGCTTGCTCCTGATCCCGTTAGGGATCAAATATTTATAGACAATCAAAACGAATGAGCATTCCTCGTCCATCAGGGACGATCGAAATATTTTTTTACATCGCGCGACAGATTTCCTATCGCCTTGGCGATTTGTCTATAGATATTTTGTCCCTATGAATCAAATCTAATTGGGGTAATTCCCTACAATTCAGTAGGGTCTGGTTAAATATTGCGAAAGTACACAGTATTCTAAATAAATCACAATGATTTAAATTTTAAACAGTAACAGCCCGCCTATGCGAAGACGCTTCGGTGGGCTTCGATTCTTTATATAAAAGACCACGGACATAGGCCGGGGATCTATGACATATTAGAAATTTGAAAATGGATAGAGACATCCATTCCTGTTTTTGTTTGGGTTTTTGTATGATTGGTCATTAGGATTTGTTTAATATTTGGTGCTTGCAGTTTTGGAATTTCTTTAGGTATTTTATAACTAACAAAAATTGTTGAGTAGATATTTTTATTTTTTCAATAAAAATAGTTGCGCTGAGTAATTTATTTGTTTATCTTTATATTATAGTTTTCAAGTTTCTTTCCTATTTATATGTCCCTTAAATTTTTCGCCTGAATATCAGGCAATTTGTTCTCAAAGTTTCTCTTTGTTCTCGTTTTTTTATTTCACTGGTTCCTTTAGGTTGTTAATTCGACAGATCTTAGAATAAATTCGATTCTTAGCTAAGATCAATTTGATTTCGGATAGTAGCCAGAGAGAAGTACATCAATTTTATCTGATTGAAAAGCATCTGGCACAAGAACTTTGCTCTAATTGCATAATTTCAGTAATTAATTCACCCCATCACATTTGAAAGGTCAGAGATGGGAACCTGATCATATTTAAAAAAAGGAGTAACTTTATGGGTTACAACCAATCTGAAGTAGTAGCCGCAACACGCATCATTACCGTTTTAACCACCAAAAATCCTAAAATTGAAACGGTATTTCATCAGAATTCAGTTGACATTTCTGCTGAGTTGGATAGTGCCATCAAAGAACATGATCGGCTGAAGCTTGCATGGCATGAAGAGGTAGCAGACACCGCGCCTTTACTGAAAAGGGCTAAAAATGCTTTTATAAAATACAGGGATCTGATAGTAAAGAAAGTTCCGGAAGCAGCAAAAATGGACTGGCTGGAGTCCAAAGTTAAACCGGATCGGTTTTTTATTAACTTTGAAAAACAGATTGGATTCATTGAGGATAATCAGGAAAGACTCCCTTTTGCTTCAACGGCACTTGAAGAGCTCGAACCAATTAGTGATGAACTTGATCTGGAACTAGCAGAAGACAGAGAAGCACGCAGAGTTTATCGAAACAGCATAAAAGTAAAGAACCTTGCTCTGGATAAGGCGGAAGAGTTTTATTATGAAGTAAGACGATTTATTCGTAGAGAATTCGGTCATAACTCTCCAGAATACAGTCAGGTCAAAGACAAAGCAGTTAGAAAAGCAGCTAAAGAGATGGAACAACCCAAAGATGAGGTTTCGCCAGAAAACCAGGATACTAAAGAAGAGAGTTTGAATTTGACCAGTAATGAATGAAGATACCTCCTTTTTCGTTAAACGGGAACAGGCCAGCCCCTTGATAGGATATTTAGGGGGCTGGTTTCCGATTTTTGAGGATTAAAGCTACTGAAGTAGATATTCAAAGGAGGAATATTGGTATTGAGACATCGATTGCAGAATGCAATGGTAATGAACCTGAGACTCAACCAACCAAAACATTGGTAGCATTCAAGGTATTTCCATACAGTTTACTTATGTGAATCCATTTGTCTTTTTAGGATTTAGGATTTTGGAATTTGTTTGGGATTTAAGAATTATGATTTGGAATTTTATTGTTTTAGACAGATGAGTAGTCACAAGTGTCTTTAATATGAATTTTGAAATTGCATAAAAACATCTTATGAATAGCGATTATTTTACACCCGAAACTTTAAGATTCCGCAGGCAATGGAAAATTGGCAAAAATATCACTGCACCCAATAATTCCTGGTTAACAATAAAACTACCGGTACCCTACACTTTTGTATATCATCCTGATTTGAATGTTTGTTGCCGAAAAGAGGGGGATCGGTTAATAATTATAGCAGGTACTGCTATAAACACTTGTTTACCAGATCAAGATCCGTTGGATACATTAGCATACATAAACAGAGAAGAAATTTTAAACTGGTTAGAATACCTTGCAGGTAGATATGTTGTAATCTACTCTCAGGCTCCTGATATATTATCAATATTTACTGACCCATCCGGATTTATGGGCATATTTTATAATAGCAAAAGTGTGGCTTCAACTCCAGCACTTCTTGTTGACGATAGTAGCCCAAAAATTGATGTTGCAGAAATCTTGCTAAAATCAGAAGGCGCTAAGTTTCCTGGAGATCTTTGTGCATATAGGAACATTTCTGCACTGATGGCAAACCATGAGTTGCAATTTTGCCAGCAAAAACAGATTCGTTTTTGGCCAACAACGTTTTCGGAAAATTATCGCGATGACGCAATAGAAGAAATTGCCGAGCTGCTTACCCAAGCCGTTAAAGGAATATGTAGGAATAGAAATGTAATATTTTCCCTTACAGGAGGCCAGGATACTAGAACTAATCTTGCTGCGGCACGTATTTTTGCTCGTGAGGTTCCTTTCTTCACAATACGTTTTAAGGATGCAAGATACCTGGACACTGAATATAGCAGACTCATTGCAGAAAAATTCTCTTTGAAACATCGAGTAATTGATCCCTCTCCACCTCCAGACTGGTTGTTATCGTGTTATGATGAGATTGGTGCAAATATGTGTAAAGCTTCAGACAGGAAGGAAATTGGTGCAATTATGGAATTTGCCCATATCACTACACTGCATGTAGGTGGTGTACAAGGTGAGGTACTTCGAGCTTTTCTGTGGCCCAGGGAAAATCCTATAAAAGCAGATAGTAAGTTATTAATAAGGCAGACATTTAACAACTTTCATGATTACATCATAGAAGGTGTGGAAAAATGGTACAGTACATTGCCTTCTGGGCTTACACCTTCAACAATTTTAGATCTATACGAGTTTGAACAAAGAGCCGGAAGGCTTGCTGGAATAAGAGAAGCTTGTTCTTCTCTATTTTTTGAAACTGTTCCACCTTTGAATTCCAGGTTAATCTTTAAGGCTCTTCAAGCTGTTCCCAAAAATAAACGATACAGGGGAATTCTAAATAAGGAATTAATCCGCATCATGTGGCCTGATCTTTTAAGTGTACCTTTTACTTCTGCTCCCAGGCCGTGGTGGAGAAAATTTCCAAGGTCGACAAAATCTTTTTTTCAAAAACTCATTCATTTTCGCACAGTTATTTGAAGGATATAATTCAAATTTGGATTTATTTGTTATCTGCTATCGTCGAGTAGAACGGGCAGTTAACTGCCCGAAACATCACGGAAGACAGGGATTTATTTATGACAACAGTGAATATCTTCCTTTTGCAGCGGTGGCACTTTATACTGAGGAAAATGTAATTCGTTTTTATGGGTGATAATATGATATACAGAGAATCTTCTTATCCAAGGCTTAATTAATTGCTAAACAATAAAATACAATCAAAAAGGAGCAGCTATGTCAAAATATCATTTTCACGTTGCTTTTTTATTTGTTTCTTTATTAACCTACCCTTTGATGGCAAAT
>JAAYQI010000172.1 GCA_012519385.1 Candidatus Epulonipiscium sp. | reverse complement strand
ATACGGTAAAAAGAAAGACATTGCTGGCAAACATAATCGCTACACAAAAAATACGTCCGTCCTCGCCATACATAGAGTTAATC
Organism: Candidatus Epulonipiscium sp.; assembly: GCA_012519385.1. Taxonomy (GTDB): domain Bacteria; phylum Bacillota; class Clostridia; order Lachnospirales; family Anaerotignaceae; genus JAAYQI01. The sequence goes on along the minus strand of JAAYQI010000172.1, from coordinate 4,280 downwards.
AAGGGCAGTCCCATAAAAATTACATTGCTGTATACGCCTCCCCCCGGAAAATAATCCAAGCTCTGGAAACTCCATGCCTAAAAACTTTCCAAGCACCATAAACATAAATGTTCCCACAAAGCATATCAGTATCGTTCCGCCACCTATTTTTAAAAAGTCCATCAATACCCCATACGAATATGGTCTTTGCATCAATATAATCATATTCGCAGGAACTGCCACCCTTGTTAAAACAACTGATAAACCCTTGGTATTGCTTTCAGAAAGAAAATTTTTCTTTGTCAGCAAAAATCCAACTACCATAAGCAACACCATTGTAACTAACTGGTAAATCATAGAAATTATCACAGCCGCTCAACCCTTCTCATGTCTCCTTTACGGAGATTTAGGTCTAATCCTTCAAGCAAAAAACCTATCTCCGTAAATATATGCCTCATGCCATTTGCTAAAAATATAACATACTTGTCATTTATAGTCAATAAACTTTCATAATAAGGTTTTATACCCCTTCTTTAATCCAGCCATTTAACTTTTTCAGTTCAAGCAATACAAACACAGTTATGATACATGCCGAACCAATATCTGCCACAGGACCTGCATATAAAATTCCATAAAGCCCAAAGTATGTGGGCAATATCACTACCAACGGAATCAATAGCAGTACCTGTCTTAATAAAGATAGTATGGATGCTTTTAGCGCTTGACCTGTAGCTTGAAAATATGCTGTAGAAATAATCTGCCCGCCAGAAGTAAAAATTCCAAACATAAATGTTTTCATGCTTAATATCGCAAATGAAAAGAACTCAGGCTCTTGACTTCCAAAAAGCTTCATAATCACATGAGGGAAAAATACGCAACCTATCCAGCCTACAATAGAAAATGCCGTAGCCAATCCTACTGCCATCAAATAAGCTTCTTTAATACGCTGTGGTTTTTTTGCCCCATAATTAAATCCGATAATAGGCTGAGCACCAGCACTGATACCAATATTGATACCAATGAGTATTGCACTCACTTTCAATACAATTCCCATGGCGCTTAATGCCACATCACCCCCCACTTCGGACATATCCCCGTAATATACTAAGGAATTATTCAGTGTAATCATTAATGCAGTATTTGCCGCTTGTATAATAAAGCTGGAAATACCTACACTTAAAAAGCGGAATATTAGCCTCCAGTCTGGCTTAAAATTTTTCTTCTTGATTCTCATATTTCCATGATGGCAAAAATACCGTATTAAAATCAAAGCAGAAAGAATTTGTGAGGTAATGGTAGCAATAGCCGCACCCCTAACGCCCCAGTGAAATACGAAAATATAAATAGGGTCTAAAATAGTGTTTAAAATGGCACCAGTAATCATACTCACCATGGCTACCTTGGGGCTACCGTCTGTACGTGCCATATTGGAAAGTCCCGCACCAACCATCATAAAAGGAACTCCCAGTAGTACAATTCCTGTATAATCCTTGGCATATGGCATAGTAGCAGCAGAAGCACCAAATAGGCGAAGCATTGGCTCAAATGCCAAAAAACCTCCTGCGCACAAAATAATGCCAATCACTACCAAAAGGGTTATCATATTCCCCAATATTTTTTCGGCAATATCAAATTGTCCTTCTCCAAGCTTTATAGATGCATAGGCACTACCTCCGGCACCAATCAGCATGGATAACGCCAAAACAATGGTCATAACAGGAAAGGCAATGGTGGTAGCCGCATTTCCCAAATAGCCTACCCCTTGTCCGATAAAAATTTGGTCTACTATATTATAAAAATTGTTTACCACTAGCATAATCACCGAAGGAATGGCAAACTTTCTTAGTAGTGCTCCTACGGGCATTGTGCCTAGCGGGTTGTTTTCATGAACTGCTTCTCGTTGCATATGTAATTCTTCTTTCATGTTTCTCCTCCTTTGATGTATCTTGCCTTGCGCACTACAAAATAGTTCAGATACACCTCTCCCTTTCTAAAAGCAATTTGCTTTCCATCTTTTGTAATGTTGCAGCACACCATCATACCACAGTATTCCTTTGTAGATTTTCTTTCTTTACCATTAATTTTTCTATCTATTTCCTTTTACCACACCAGCACCTTCCCTTGCGCAATAGTACTATTTTAGCACTTCTTTTTTGACTGTGCAATTTTTTTATTGTTTCCAAAACTTGTTTTTTTCATAGCTTTTATCAAAAAAAGGATTAGGTACGTCCATCCCCATCCCAAAAATGCCCCCGCAATAATATCCGAGGGGTAATGCACTGCCAAATAAAGTCTAGAAAAAGCCATACACACAGCAAATATCAGCATACATCTACCAAAACTTTTGTTTATCCCATACCCAATCCTCACTGCAACAAATGCAGCTGCTGTATGCCCTGAAGGAAAGGAAAAATCCCGCAGTGGACTTATTAAAATATCTAGCCCCAGTTGGTCATAAGGGCGTATTCTCTCTGCCCAAGGCTTAATAAAAGCATTTACCAATAAAGAATTGGTACCCAGACAAAATAAAAATAATACCCCCCACTTCCATAGTTCATTTCGCTTTATTGTCCCCCATATCATGAATGCTATCCCTAATAAAATCCAAATAAGCCCATGGTTTCCTAATGTGGAAACTCCTTTTGCCATCACATCTAAAAAAGGACTACTCATATGATTTCTAACCCATAAAACCACACTTTCATCCCATGCCTGTAATCCGTCCATACCATTCCTCATTAAGATGCCCCTTTTATCCCAAGATATGTTCCAATAAAATTTTCAACCCAATGGCAACCAAAACAATTCCTCCCGCAAGCTCTGCTTTTTTTTGCAGGAAACCTCCCAATTTCTGCCCCAAAATACCCCCAATAAAAGATAGCAAAAATGCAACCACACCAATCACCACAGAAGCCCAAATAATGTTTACATCCAGTATGGCTAAGCTGATTCCCACTGCTAAAGCATCAATACTAGTTGCAATCGCCTGCATAGAAAGACTTTTTGACGTCATTTCTATCCCCTTGGGACATCCTTCTTCCTCCTCATTGGAAAAAGTACCCCTTATCATATTTCCTCCTATGAAAGCAAGGAGAAAAAAAGCAATCCAGTGGTCTACCGCCTCAATATAAACCTTAACACTGCTTCCCAAAAACCATCCTAGTATGGGCATCATAAACTGGAATAATCCAAAATATATTCCCTGCCTAACAGCGTGCTTTGCACCAAAGCCTTTTACGGAAATTCCATTGGTGATAGAAACAGCAAATGCATCCATTGCCAACCCTACCACAATGAAAAATACGGAATAATAACTCATACCAATATCCTCCTAATATAAAATAAACCCTACCTATATCAGAATATCCTCATTTTGTTTCTCCTATTCTTGTCTGGAAATATATGCTACTATACCACAAAAAAAGAAGCAAGGCAATTTTGCCTTACTTCTTTCCTGCTGTCAAATTTCGATAGCTTTTACTGAATTACCAACTTTTCTTCATTATTTTTTATTTCTTCTTCACATGGAAGCAAACCACTTTTTATTTATTTACAGAAAGATATTTATGGATTGGGATGCGGTTTAAGGCAGCTCCAACTACAAAGAAAATGATAAGCCCAGCAGAGCCTTGCACGATATTTTCTGGTACGGAAGTCAGTGCCACAGCAAAGCTACTTTTTAATATTCCACCACCGATAAAATACCCAAATACCATCCAAATAACTCCTGCAACACAAACCCCTACATTACGAAAAGAAATCAAAGCCTTTCCTGTAATTACTTTGGCATACTTGCCCACAATATATCCCATTGCACCTTTGATAATCAAAGTAAAAGGTGCCCAATGAGCATAACCTGTTAATATATCTGCCAGCGCAGAGCCAACACCACCTGCTACCATTCCATACTGCCAGCCAAAAAATACGCTGATTAACAGTATCATGCTATCTCCCAAATGGATATACCCTTGTGTTGCAGATACTGGTACTTGAAATACCATAGTAGATAGTGCTACTAGTGCAATCATAAGTCCTTTTAAGCATAATTCCTTTGTTGTCATTTTCATATTACTTCATCCCCTTTTTTCCTTTTCCTTTAGCAGAATCATATCATGTTTTAATACCATCTTCCAGTATATCCATGGAAAAAAGAGGTATTGTATGGGTACAATTAGCTGCACAAAAAAATCCCTCCATGAATTTTCATGAAGGGGTATTTTTCTAATAAAAATGGGAGTTACAGGGCTCGAACCTGTGACCCTCTGCTTGTAAGGCAGATGCTCTCCCAGCTGAGCTAAACT
>JAAYQI010000171.1 GCA_012519385.1 Candidatus Epulonipiscium sp. | reverse complement strand
TTTTTTATCTAAAACCTACAAAAACTCTTTGTCTTAATTGACTTGGGTTGTAATTTATTTCTTTTACTGTTCAGTTTTCAAGGATCAAATTTCGAAGTATATTATTGAAACTTCTTATTCATTTTTTCCTGTGTTTCACATTTCATGTCTCACAGTGTTATTTATTATAACTTGTTTCATTCATCTTGTCAACACTTTTTTTAGTTATTTTTAACTTTTTTTGTTGTTTTCTAGATGTTGGTTTTGCGACCCGTTTTGCTAGTCACAATTAACTATTATATCTGTTTTTTAGAATTTGTCAACACAAATTTACAACTTTTTTTAATTTTTTTATTTTCCTTTATCTGCCGCTGTTTTGCTCTGTTCCCCGACCTCTTTCCTAAATAACGCAATGCCTATTCTTATTAAACATAACAACAAAGTATCGACAAATTAACTCTAAATGCATAAAACCAAATATTCTACAAAAAATATATTCTTACTGTCTTTTTAGACATTAATCTTTTTAGTTCCCTATTTTTTACCTATCTTGACAAAAAAGGCAGGAACGATAATCGCTCCCGCCTAAATCCCACTTTATTTATTGTATGTTCCGATTATCTAGGGAACTGTAATTGTGCCTGAGCAGCCGCCAATCTTGCGATAGGTACTCTGTAAGGAGAGCAGGAAACATAATCTAAACCAATCTTATGGCAGAATTCCACAGAAGATGGGTCACCGCCATGCTCACCGCAAATTCCAAGATGAATATCAGGGCGAACAGGTTTTGCCTTTTCTACTGCCCATTGCATTAATAAGCCCACGCCTGTTCTGTCCAATCTGGCAGTAGGGTCTGCTTCATAGATGTTTTTGTCAATATAGTCCTCCAGAATCTTTCCTGCATCATCACGAGATAATCCATATGTCATCTGGGTTAAGTCATTGGTACCAAAGGAGAAGAATTCTGCCTCAGTAGCAATCTCATCAGCTGTCAAAGCAGCACGTGGAATTTCAATCATGGTACCTACTAAGTAGGAAAGGGTTTTTCCCTTTTTCTCCATTACTTCATTTGCTGTTTTTACAACAATATTTTTTACATATTTCAATTCTTTGATTTCTCCAATCAAAGGAATCATGATTTCAGGTACAATTTCGATACCTTTTTCTAAAGAAACCTCAATCGCAGCTTCAATAATAGCACGTGTCTGCATTTCAGCGATTTCAGGGTATGTTACAGCCAAACGGCATCCACGGTGGCCCATCATAGGGTTCAGTTCGTGTAAACCTCTTGCCTTAATCTTTAATTCTTCCACAGTTTTTCCTGTTTCTTTAGCCAATACTTCAAATTCTTCCTCTGTATTTGGCATAAACTCATGAAGAGGAGGGTCTAACAGACGGATGGTAATAGGTCTTTCTCCCATAGCTTCATAAATTCCCTTAAAGTCTTCTTTCTGGAATGGCTCAATGCCTTTTAACGCTTCTACTCTTTCTTCAACTGTTTCGGAAAGAATCATTTTTCTGAATTTCATAATTCTGTCGCCTTCAAAGAACATATGCTCAGTTCTTGTCAAGCCAATACCTTCTGCACCAAATTCGATAGCCGTTTGTGCATCATAAGGAGTGTCTGCGTTAGTTCTTACCTTCAGCACTCTCTTTGCATCAACCCAAGACATAAACTTAGAAAATTCACCAGAAATCTCAGGTTTTACAGTAGGGATATCTTCTCCGTAAATGTTTCCTGTAGAACCATCCAAAGAAATATAATCGCCTTCTTTAAATGTCAAACCATCTATTGTAAAGGTTTTTGCTTCTTCATTCATGCGGATTTTTTCGCAACCAGAAACACAGCAAGTGCCCATACCACGAGCAACTACCGCCGCGTGAGAGGTCATACCGCCGCGCACTGTTAAAATACCTTGCGCCGCAACCATACCTTCAATATCTTCTGGAGAAGTTTCCAAACGAACTAATATTACTCTTTCGCCTGCTTCCGCTGTCTTTTTTGCATCCTCAGCAGTAAAGCAAATACGACCTGCTGCAGCACCAGGAGATGCAGGCAAGCCTTTGCCGATTACTTTTGCAGCCTTTAACGCTTTTGGGTCAAAAGCAGGGTGCAGTAATTGGTCTAATTGTTTTGGCTCTACCTTCATAAGTGCTTCGTCTGGGGTTATTAAGCCTTCTTCCACCATATCTACAGCAATTTTAAGGGCAGCCTTTGCAGTTCTCTTTCCATTACGTGTTTGTAAGAAATATAATTTTCCTTCTTCCACAGTAAATTCCATATCCTGCATATCTTTGTAGTGCTTTTCCAATTTGTCAGCAATTTCCACAAATTGTTTGTAAACCTCTGGCATATCCTCCGCCAATTTAGCAATAGGGTTTGGAGTACGCACTCCAGCCACTACGTCTTCACCCTGTGCATTTACAAGATATTCGCCAAGCATAGCTTTTTCTCCTGTTGCGGCATTTCTGGTAAAAGCAACACCTGTACCGGAAGTATCTCCCATGTTACCAAATACCATCATCTGCACGTTAACAGCAGTACCCCAGCTGTAAGGGATGTCATTCATTCTTCTGTATACAAATGCTCTAGGGTTATCCCAAGAACGGAATACAGCCTTAGCTGCTTCAAACAGTTGCTCTTTTGGGTCTTGAGGAAATTCTTTTCCTTGGTCTTCAAAATAGAGCTGTTTGAATTGCTGGGAAACAATTTTTAAATCCTCTGCACTTAAATCCGTATCAAATTCGGCACCTACGGATTCTTTGTACTGGTCAAGTAGTCTTTCAAATTTTGATTTTGGTACACCGATAACTACATCGGCAAACATCATAATAAATCTTCTGTAAGAATCGTAAGCAAATCTAGGGTTACCAGTTTTTGCCGCCAAACCTTCCACAGAAACATCGTTCAAGCCTAAGTTTAAGACAGTGTCCATCATCCCCGGCATAGAGGCTCTTGCTCCGGAACGAACGGATACCAGCAAAGGATTTTTCGGATCGCCCAGTTTTTTGCCGGCGATTTCCTCCAGCTTTGCTAAAGCAGCTTCAATCTGATCAATCATTTCCTGAGTGAGTACTTTTCCGCCTTCATTGTACTCTGTACAAGCTTCTGTTGTAATTGTAAAGCCCTGAGGGATCGGCAAACCCATCACTGTCATTTCCGCAAGGTTTGCACCTTTGCCGCCCAGCAAGTTTTTCATAGACGCATTGCCTTCGCTAAACATATAAACATACTTATTACCCATTCAAATACCTCCTATGCTAATTCGTTTTATATCTAGGAAAAAAATCTTCTCCCCAATATACACATAGACCGCTGAAAACACCTGATTAAAAAATATCCTTCTCTGTCTTTTTCTTTTTTTCTCAGCTTTTCCATCTTTTGCTTAAGGTTGAACACTTTTAATATATCACTTTTTAAAAGAGACTACAACTGATTAATTTCCTTTTTAAAAAGTTTTACTATCATTCCAACCATATTATAATTTCTTCATTTCTCTCTGTGTATTTCTTCCAAAAAAGGTTGTTTACAAAAAAAACGATATCGCAGGATTTCTCCTTACGATATCGTTTCCAATTTTTAAAAATTCCACTCAATAGTATAACCATTACTGATTTAGAATTCACATTTTTCCTTTAAATATGCAACCAATTGGCTCACAGGTACTCTTTCCTGCTCCATAGTATCTCTGTTACGTACAGTTACTGTATCATTTTCTAGAGAGTCAAAGTCATAGGTAATGCAAAATGGTGTACCGATTTCATCTTGTCTGCGGTATCTTTTTCCGATGCTTCCCGCATCATCAAAATCGCAGTAAAAATGTTTTGAAATTTCTGCATATACCTCTGCTGCTTTATCTGATAACTTTTTGGATAAAGGTAACACCGCCGCCTTTACAGGAGCAAGTGCAGGATGGAAACGAAGTACTGTACGCACATCGCCTTCGCCTACTTCTTCCTCATCATATGCATCACATAAGAATGCCAATGTCATTCTGTCCGCACCTAAGGAAGGCTCAATACAGTAAGGAATATATTTTTCATTTTCAGCCTGGTCAAAATATGTCATATCCTCACCGGAGGTTGTCTGGTGGCAGGTCAAGTCAAAATCTGTTCTGTCTGCAATGCCCCATAACTCACCCCAGCCAAATGGGAATAAATACTCAATATCTGTAGTAGCAGCACTGTAATGAGATAATTCTTCTTTTTCATGGTCACGCAAACGAATATTTTCTTCCTTTATACCCAAATCTTTCAGCCATTTTGCACAGAATGTTCTCCAGTAATCAAACCATTCTAAATCTGTTCCTGGTTTACAGAAAAACTCTAACTCCATCTGCTCAAACTCTCTGGTACGGAAGGTAAAGTTACCTGGTGTAATTTCGTTACGGAAGGATTTACCTATCTGACCAATACCAAAAGGTAATTTCTTTCTGGTAGTTCTTTGCACATTTTTGAAGTTTACAAAAATACCTTGTGCTGTTTCAGGACGAAGATATACAGTGTTTTTTGCATCTTCTGTAACACCCTGAAATGTTCTAAACATTAAATTAAACTGACGAATATCTGTAAAATTGTGTGCACCGCAGCTAGGACAAGGCACTTGATTTTCGTCTATAAATTGTTTCATTTCCTGATTAGACCAAGCATCGATAGAAACCTCAGGCATTCCCTTTTCTTTTCTAAAGTCCTCAATCATTTTATCAGCACGAAAACGCTCTTTGCATTCCTTGCAATCCATAAGAGGGTCGCTAAAACCTCCAACGTGACCTGATGCTACCCATGTTTGGGGATTCATTAAAATGGCACAGTCAACACCCACATTGTAAGGGCTTTCTTGAATAAATTTTTTCCACCATGCTTTTTTTACGTTGTTTTTCAGTTCCACACCAATAGGGCCATAGTCCCAAGTGTTTGCCAAACCTCCGTAAATCTCAGAGCCAGGATATACAAATCCTCTATTTTTCGCCAATGCCACGATTTTTTCCATTGTCTTTTCCATAATAACACTCCTCCATCCTTTATACAGTTTCAAACAGTGTAAGGGGAGCGTGAAGCATGAAAATAAAAAAAGCCCACGCCCCTTACAGCACTTGTAAGGGACGAAAGCATAAAAATCTTCCGCGGTTCCACCCTTCTTGACCTGTCAAACAACAAGCCCTCTTTCAGAAATGGTCTGCTCCAAAACGCCCTTCCCCTCGTCCGCTACTGTTTCTCACCAACCAACAGCTCTCTGAAAACTTTCTTCGGGTACTCCTTTTCTTCATCGCAGAATATTCAGTTAACCTAAGCCAGTTTACTGTAACACGTTATCCATTCATTGTCAAGGCAAACAAAAAAAATTCACGTTTTGCTTTACTTTTTTACTAAACTTCCCTGTTTTTAAGTAATTATTACAATGCCTTGCCTGTTTTAAAAGAAAGGTTCGTCTAAAAATTCCTTACTTTTCAGCTTCACATTCATATGTATCTGCAACGATGCATCCACTAACTGCTCCAGCTCCTCCAAAACCTCTTGGGACAATCGAAAACGGTATATGGCCTGCCCGCTGTTGTGAAATACATATTCCATGGCTTTTATGGCTCCCTTAGAAATGGGGCTGCCGCTTTCAGAATGAGTAGTACATACGGCTCCCCCTGCCAAAGCAGAAAAATAAGATACTTCGGAAACTTTAGCCCCGCATACGGCACAACACTCCATATCAGGCATCCAACCGGAATATTGCAAAAACTTTAGTCCAAAAATAACAGAACATAACCGTGGGTTATCCTTACGTTTTGCTATCTGCCAAAGTGTTCTAAGCAAAAGCTCCAGTACATCATCCTGCTCCATGCCTTCTTGGCTCGTACGCTCCACCAACTCCAGTAAATAAGAGCCGTACAAAAACCTGTCCATATCCGTTCTCATTTCATAAAATGTTTCTATAGACTCCCCTTGGGTAATGGAGTGAAACCCTCTCCCTTGAAATACCAAAAAATCACTATAACAAAAGGGCTGGGTTGCCGCTAATAGCTTGCTTTTTGGTTTTCTGGCACCTTTAGCAAACAAGCAGATTTTGCCCACCTGTTTTGCCAGTACAAAAATCTGCTTGCTGCTTTCGCCATGTTCTTTTTCTTTTAATACAATTCCTGTAATTTTTTCAGTTCCCATATGCTACCATTTTCCTATCAATAAAACGATTTATACCTCGAACTGTCTTTTATTCTTTGCAAAGGATTTCCTTCCGATTCATGGCTATGTTGTCTTTGCATGAGTTTGTATTGCAAATAGTCTTCCACTCTACCGCTTGTTGCAAATTGACTCCACAGTTGTTTCTGTTCCCAATTCATAGCATCACGACCTTTCTTATTCATCCTTATGCTATTATATTGGCTGTACTTTTTTTAGCTATACTGACAAAATACTTCCAAAAACCACTGTCGTATGATGAAAGCCCATACTTATTGACCTTTCATATCATATCCAAAATTTCTCAATAAAAAATCACTATCACGCCAATCCTTTTTTACCTTTATCCAAAGCTGAAGATTGATAGGGCTTCCCAAAAGCCGTTCGATATCCATTCTGGCTCTTGTACCAATATTTTTTAGCATACTGCCGTTTTTTCCAATAATAATACCTTTGTGGGAATCCTTTTCGCAATAAATGGTAGCCTGCACATCTACCAAGTCCCTGTCGCCCCGCTTTTTCATAGAAGTTATTTCCACTGCAATTCCGTGGGGTATTTCATCCTGCAATAGGTGCAGTGCCTTTTCTCTGATAATTTCCGATGCAATCTGACGCTCAGGCTGGTCTGTCACCATATCTGCAGGAAAATACATGGGTCCAACAGGCAGATATTTGCGAATCACCTTCATAAGGGTATCTGTATTTTTCCCTTTTATTGCAGAAATAGGCACAATCTCTTTGAAAGAAAACTCTTGGCTATAAATATCCATTACCTTCAAAAGCACTTCTTTTTCCACTGTATCAATTTTATTAATCACCAGTATCACAGGTGTTTTTGTCTTTTTTAACCGCTCCATTACATATCTGTCAGACTCCAGCACACGTTCCGTAGGCTCAATGAGCATTAATATGGCATCCACCTCGTTTAACGTGGTATCTGTTTGCTTTACCATAAATTCTCCCAGCTTGTGCCGTGGCTTATGAATCCCTGGTGTATCAATAAAAATACATTGAAAATCATCTTTCGTTAATATACTTGTGATTTTATTTCTGGTGGTTTGGGGCTTATTGGAGATAATTGCCACCTTCTCTCCAATCAAGCAATTCATAAGCGTGGACTTTCCAACATTAGGCCTTCCAATCAAAGATACAAAACCTGAGTGCATTGTTTTGCTCAAACGAACTCCTCCTTCGGTATTCTCATTCCTAGTTATTCTGCTATACCCTGTAACTCATGGAGTTTTTTTCTAATTTCTTTAAAATCCTCCCATGCAGGGCGTTTTTTTGTTTCATCTCTTAGTAATGCCGATGGGTGATAGGTTGCCATTATCCAGCACCCTTTGCGGCAAATCCAGTTTCCTCTTTCTTTGGTTATTTTAAAATCTTTCTCTATAATAGCCTGTGCCGCAATGCGGCCTAAGCATACAATAATTTTTGGCTGTATTAGCAAAAATTGATATCGAAGATAATTCATACAGCTTGCCTGCTCATCCTCATGAGGGTCACGGTTTCCTGGCGGTCTGCATTTTACCACATTTGCAATATATACCTCTTGCCTGCTAAGCCCGATAGCCGCCAGCATTTTATCCAGAAGCTGGCCTGCTGGCCCCACAAAAGGAAACCCCTGCAAATCCTCCTGCTCTCCTGGTCCTTCTCCGATAAATAAAATATCCGCATTGCGGTTTCCTGTTCCAATTACCACATTGGTACGCATTTCGCTTAGTCTGCATTTTTTGCAGTTATGGCAAGCACTTTCAAGTATTTCCCAGCTTCTTTCGGCCACGGAAGGCACCCTCCTTCTGTGCAAAACAAATCAGATTTCATGTATTGTCCTTGGCAAGTTCAAATCCCAGAGGAAGCAGTTCTTTTACCTTGTATACCGCTAACTCCCCTTGTCCCATTTCCAAAATCACTTCTCCTTGGGGCATAAATTCCCATAGCACTTGGCGGCAGATACCGCAGGGAGATGCCGTACTACTATCTCCTGCCACCACAGCTATTTTCAAAAATTCTCTTTCCCCTTGGGATACAGCCTTATAAATGGCAGTGCGTTCGGCACAGCAGGTAGCACCATAGGAGGCATTTTCAATATTACAGCCATGATAAATCTTTCCTGATGCACTTAAAAGAGCCGCTCCCACAGTAAAATGAGAGTACGGTGCATATGCAAATTCCAACGCTTTTTTTGCCTCCTCAAATAAGGCTTTGTTTTCCTCCATGCTACTTCACCTCTCTGGGAAATCCCGCTTGAAGAAGGATTTCTTTTTGTTTTGTAAACATTTCTTCTTCCTCCTCCTGCTCCATGTGGTCATACCCCATCAAATGAAGCATACTGTGCGCCGTCAAAAAAGCAATCTCTCTTTTCAAGCTATGTCCGTATTCTTGTGCCTGCTCTTTGGCCCTTTCCAGTGAAATAATAATATCACCTAAAATTATTTCGTCTTTTTCATTCACATCAGCACATTCTCCCTCTGTAAAAGAAAGCTGTGGAAAACTAAGTACATCCGTAGGTTTATCTATCCCCCGAAACTGATGGTTAATCTGCTGTATCTCCTCATTATCCACAATAGAAACGCTGATTTCGCACTCTCTATCAAAATCCTCATAAATAAGGCTTTCTGTTATCACTTTTTCTATGGCCTTTTCCAGCTCAAGGGATAGTTCCTCTTGTGTTCTATTATCAATCAATACCGTCATTGTATTCCTCCTGCTTATTGCTCGCTATTTCTTTCTAGTTTTTTGTGTCCTCAAGATTCGGGTACGCCACTCTGCTGTGATACATTCCGTGGAATACTTTTAAAAATGCATTTCTTATGGTTTCCAAGTCGTGAATGCCCAAACCACTTTCATTAAGCTGTCCATCATCTAGCTTGTCCTTGATTAAGGTGCGAATCAGCTTTTCGGCGGCCTCCAAATCCTCGCCGCTCCCAAGCACACTGCGTACTGCTGCTTCCACCGTATCCGCCAGCATTACTACGGCAGATTCCCTGCTTTGAGGAATAGGGCCAGGGTAACGGTACTCCTGTTCTTTCACATTTTCCTGCCCATATAGCGTAACTGCCTTTACATAAAAATACTTTACTAGCGATGTTCCGTGATGCTCCCGTATAATGTTGATTACCGCCTTGGGCAAGCCTTGTTCTTGTCCTATTTGGGTACCGTCTTGGCTGTGCTGTATAATAATTTGCGCACTACTAAAAGGTTCTAAACTATCATGAGGGTTTTCTCCCCCTTGGTTTTCGCTAAAATATAAAGGATAGGTCAGCTTTCCAATATCGTGATAAGTTGCCCCCACTCTGGCAAGCATGGCATTGGCACCGATTTCATAGGCGGCTGTCTCCGCCAAATTTCCTACAATTAAGCTATGGTGATACGTTCCTGGTGCTTCTATCATTAATCTGCGTAGCAATGCATTATTGGGGTTGGTAAGTTCCAATAGGCGAAAAGGCGTATTTGCCTCAAAAGCCGTTTCCCAAAAGGGCAGGCTACCCAATGTAATGATGACGGAAATCATCCCCGCCACTGCTCCATAAGCGCCCTCTTTCAGTATTGCATGGGAGTATCCGTTTCCGAAATATAACCCCACCGCAACAACCGATAAAAAATGAACCACACCCATAGCCAATGCCACAGGAATCACATTTTTCCGCTGCTGCATATAGCGAATCACCAGTGCAGCAAAGCTTCCCGTCAATAAAATATATACTACAAATTCCGCATCTGCCCGAAAAATAAAGCAGGCAACAATACTCATAAAGCCGTTTAACAGTAGTGACACCCGTAGCCCGATTAAAAGAGAAACCAACATCGCAAATAAAGAAAAAGGAACGATAGTATAGCTCTGGATTCCTCCCATTATCCGCATCAAAATTACCAGTAAGCTGTAGATGGTAAAAAGCATAGATACTTCATTTTTCTTGGGAGGGCATCGGTTTTCCATCGTGGCAAAAAAAATACCCACTGCCAAAAAAATCAGCCCAATTACAGCTACTCCCCCCAAAATAGGTACGATATTTTCGCCATAATCCTCATGCTCAATGAGATTTAGGGCATCCAGCTTTTGATAAAGTTCCTCTGTAATAATTTCTCCCTCATCTACAATCTTCTGATTTTTTTTAATCATCACATTGCTGATTTCTGCGGCTTTTTTCTCACGAGCATCTTGGGTGGCTTCTTGGTCCAAAAGCATATTGGGCTTCAAGGCACTTTTAAATACTGCAAAGCCAAGGTTATTTAAATCATTATTCCATGACATTTGAAAAAAACGATTTTCCGCCAACTCTTTTGCCTTGGTAATGGACTCATCCGTAACACCCTGCTCATACACATAGTTGGCAATCTGGATACAGTCTTGGCGAAAGGCTTTTCTGCTTTGGGCATCCAATGACTCATATGCCTTGCACTGTCTTGCGTTTAATACCACTGGCAAACCAAAGGCTGTCGTCTTTACTTTATCATAAAAAACCTCGCCTTCTGCCAGCTCTGATAATATGTTATCCAGCTCATTGAAATACGCCTGTATTTCCTCAATAGAGTCCTCTTGCGCCTGTTCATCATGGGTATATAAGGGGCCAACACTCTCCATGGCCTCTTTTTTCAGTTTTTCTGTCGCAACAGTATCCACCGCATCCTTTAAGGCAACATACCTCTGTGGTGCTACACTGCCCACTTGGATATCATCCTGCATTTTTGCATAAGAACCCGTTACAGCACAAAATACCGTAATGAGAAATGCCACAACCAATATTATTTTATTGTAATATCGCTGATAAAAGCCTGTTTGCCTCAGCATATCATCACTTCCGCTTCTTGCCTTCAAATTTCTCATATGCCAATATAATTTTTTGTACCAGAGGATGACGCACCACGTCTTTGTTGGATAGGGTAATCATGCCAATCCCATCAATCCCCGATAATATCTTGGTTGCCTCCAGCAAACCGGAATGTTTTCCCTCTGCCAAGTCAATCTGGGTAATATCTCCCGTAATTACCGCCTTAGAGCCGTAGCCGATTCTTGTCAAAAACATCTTCATCTGCTCGGGAGTAGTATTTTGTGCTTCGTCCAGTACAATAAAAGCATTATCCAATGTTCTTCCTCTCATATAAGCCAAGGGAGCTACTTCAATTAAGCCCTTCTCCATATTCTTCAAAAAATTTTCCGCCCCCATAATTTCGTGTAAGGCATCATATAAAGGTCTTAGGTATGGGTCAACCTTCTGCTGTAAATCTCCTGGCAAAAATCCCAGTTTTTCGCCCGCTTCTATGGCAGGTCTGGTTAGAATAATTCGGTTTACTTCTTCATTTTTAAAAGCAGTAATTGCCATAGCCATAGCTAGATAGGTTTTTCCCGTTCCTGCAGGCCCCACGCCAAAAACCACTGTATTTTTCCGTATCATATCTGTATACTTTTTCTGCCCTAATGTTTTGGGCTTTAGTGGTCGGCCATTTGCCGTTAAGCATATGGCATCATCATATACCTTTTCCACCTCACCCAGTTCCATCTCCCCTGCCATGGTAATGAAGTATTCCACATTTTGCACAGTAATTTGTTCCCCTTTTTGAGCCAATGCATATAAGGAGCTGAGTATATTTTTCGCCATTTCCGTCTGTTTTTCTTCTCCGGAAATTTTCACGTCGTCTCCTCTGTTGACAATCTGCACTTTGCAGGCATCTTCTATCTTTCGTATATGAACATCAAACTGTCCAAATACATTTAGCATATGCCTATGATCCATTTGCAGTGTTTTCTCCATTTGCTCCATCCAGTGCATTCCTCCCAATATCATCTATTTTTTGTTCTGCATCAATTCGCTCTATTATGGTGATAACTGCTCTGGCAGTCACCTTATCTGCTTCTTCTTCATAAGAAATGGAAATATCCTGTATCCTTCCTTCCCGAAATTGAAGCTCATTTGCTCTTTTTGTAAGAGATTGTTTCAGTTCTTCTTTGGCTTCTTCCACAGTTCTTTCTTTTGATACTTCTCTATATTTTTTATATTCCTCTTTTGCTAAAGCAAAGGGAAGCTTGTAATCTCCAATGGCTGCATTCTTTTCGTATATCTTTTCTTTGTCATAAAGCCCATCTTCTATTCTTGGCTTTATAATATTTAGTATACTATCTTTTATAATAATACTATAATCCTTTTTACATTCATCGGTATATTGCTTTTCGGTATAGGTTAAGGGCAATTCATCCTCCATTACTTCCCAAACCTTGGCAAACACCGCTCCTCTTGCCCGTACCAGTTGGCTTTGTTCTGTTTCATCCCCAACAACGCTTTTTATCTCACCGCTAATCAAAATATCCCCGCTTTTTACCACATCTCCTGCTTTTCTTAAGGGGGAGCCTGCTTCTGCGGCAATGCTTATAATCATACCATCTTTTTGTGCTATCACATTGCTTGGCGTCTGCTTATCCACAATTTCAGGCTGAGGAATCGTTTCTACCAAATCCACTCGCACATTGGTTCCCTTTATTTTCACACTTGCCCAAGCAATATCGGAAAACCCTTCCAGTAAGCCTTCTGTCACTTCTTCCAAATTAACTCTGGGCTTCCATGCACCGGGTTTTAACCCCATCTCCTCACAAGCAAGCAGTATATCCGCTTCGGCAATTCTTTCATTCCCCTTCACTTCCACAATCCATATAAAAGAGGACAACAAATATAGCCCTATCATAAAAAACAACACACCCAGTACCAATATCTTTCTTTTTTGATACTTACGAATAGCACTGGGCAATCCTCTTTCTTCTATAATGGTGTATCGGCAGCCAGTTTTTTGGGCACATTCCTCCAGCATCTGGCAACCCTGTTTGGATACTTTCATGCGTATCACAACACCTTGTGGGCAAATATCCCAAATATAGATTCCACGATATGCCGCCATATTTACAAACCGTTCCACCGAAAAACCCGACACCTCTATCATAACATATCCATGTAAATAATACCACAATGCTAAAAACATTCGTTCACCTCTTTTTCTCGAAGCATTTTTGCCTGTTTTTTTGCTATATCTGCCTTTTTCTTAGCATTGGAACTGAACTCCCCGTATCCCTCCTGTAATCACAATACACTCGGAGGTTAATTGCTTTAACAGTAAGCATTTCCCCTCTACCCGAAGCACTCCCGCCGCTGTATTTACACGGATGACTTCCTCTCCATACTCCATAATTCCCTTATAATTTTCTATAATCAGTTCTTCCCTGCCGGTCAAGGAAAGCAGCGGCAAATTTAACAATACCTCTTTCGGCAGCTCCAAAGCATCTGTAACGTTGCGTTTCAATCCTCTGCCTTTCATATCATCCCTCCACGCAATTTCACCATTTATTCATACCTATGCAATCGCCGCCATTTCATTCTCAAAAAGAAGGCCATCCAATAAATTTTCCTTCCACTTCCCACCAAAACCTCTGCTCTTACCTTACTGATTATAAATGCAACAAAAAAAAGCACCCAAAACAAAGTTTCAAGTGCCTTTTCATCTATTTATTTATTTTTTTGTAAAAATTCCTTTACGTAACCGCTGACAACCTTTCCGTCTGCACGGCCTTTCACCTTTGGTGTTACAGCCGCCATCACCCTACCCATATCCTTCATGGTGGTCGCCCCCAGCTCACTT
>JAAYQI010000170.1 GCA_012519385.1 Candidatus Epulonipiscium sp. | reverse complement strand
TTTTATGGATACATTAACAGGGGGTGAATTGCTTGGGAACCATTGAAATAGTGTCTATGGTAGCGGCAATTATATTAGTTTTGAATGTGATTTTGGCTTCTCTTATGGTCTTTTTTGAAAGAAGAAAACCATCCAGTACGTGGGCATGGCTTTTGGTATTGTTTTTTATACCAGTACTGGGCTTCGTGCTGTATCTTATTTTTGGAAGAGACAGCAAGCGTGAGAAGGTTTTTAAAGCAAAAAGCAAGTATGATAAAGATGTTTATTATAAATATCTTTTTCATGACAATCATTCTGCAAAAAAAGTGCAAGAGCAAAAAAAGATTGTTGCCAATGGCGGCAGAATATTAGATTCCGATTATCTTACGGATTTGGCATATTTGCACATTAATTCAGGGAACTGGATAACATTTAATAATCGGGTGAAAAAATATATAGATGGTCCTAGCAAGTTTAAGGCGTTGATTGAGGACATTCGGGCCGCGAAAGAATATATCCATATGGAGTATTATATTATTCGTGGAGATGAACTGGGTAAGGAAATAGTACATGAATTGGCACTAAAAGCACAACAAGGTGTGACGGTGCGTTTATTATATGATGGCATGGGTTGCAGAACCCTTAGAAAAAGCTTTTTTCGGGAGTTGCATGATGCAGGAGGGCAAACGGCGGCATTTTTACCCCCCCTTATTCTGCGTTTAAATTACCGTAATCATAGAAAATTATGTGTGATTGATGGAAAGGTAGGGTATATCGGCGGGTTTAATATCGGCAATGAGTATATGGGCTTAGTAAAACGATATGGTGCGTGGAGAGATACCCATATCCGCATCGAAGGAGATGCTATAGACCAACTGCAGATTCGATTTATGATGGACTGGAATTTTACCAATAAAAAATCTCAAGTACCTTTAACAGAGTATTATTTCCCTAGAAGGATGCAGTTTGAGGGAGTAAAAATGCAGATTGTTTCCAGCGGGCCTGATACGGAATGGAAGAATATTCGCAACGGTTATTTTAAAATGATGAATGAAGCGGAGGACCACATTTATGTGGAAACACCGTATTTTGTGCCGGATGATGGTATTTTGGAAGCACTTAGAGTAGCGGCTCTTTCTGGTATTGATGTTAGAATTATTATACCAGGAAATCCCGATCACTTTTTTGTATACTGGGCAAGTATGTCATACTTGGGAGAGCTTTTGGATGCAGGGGTTAGATGTTATCAGTATGAAAAGGGCTTTATCCATGCCAAGGCAGTTTTTGTGGATGGCTCGGTTGCCTCTGTGGGTACTGCCAATATGGATATCCGCAGCTTTGATTTGAATTTTGAGGTGAATGCCTTTATCTATGATGAATCTACAGTAAAAAGCATGGAACGGGATTTTGTACGGGATTTGGATAATTGCATTGAAATTACCAAGGAGTGGTATCATACCAGAAAATGGTGGTTCCGCTTAAAGGAATCTATTGCAAGATTGATTTCACCCATGCTGTAAGGAAGGACAGAGCAAATGGAAAAACGATATGAAACACAGCATACCATAGGATATTTTGAAGCAGATAATCGCCTAACACTGACATTATCCACCCTTATGGTGTATTTGCAGGATGCGGCAATACTGCACTCGGACTCGTTGGGATACACCTTGGATTATATGGCAGAGCATAAACGGGGTTGGGCAGTGGTAAACTGGCATATTGCCATAGAGCGTATGCCAAAGCGTGGTGAAACCATAAAAATATGGACTTGGAGCAACCATATCCGTCGTATGCAGGCACAAAGAAGCTATTATATCTATGATGAAGCAGGTAACATTATCATTCGTGTGGCATCCAGATGGGTATTTATGGATTTGGAGCGCCGCAGGCCTGTATCCATTGAGTCTGGCATGGAGGAACGCTATGGGGAAAGCCCCATTTGTGCCATAGAGCAGGAAAAATATACATTACCCTCCGTGGAAGAAGGGGAAGTACCTTTTATACGACAATTCTCCGTAACCAGACGAGATACTGATACCAATGGCCATGCCAACAATGTGAAATATGTGGAGTGGGCAATGGATGATGTACCTGATGAAATTTATGATACTATGCAGGTATATGATGTAAAAGTGGTATACCGCAAAGAATGCTATAAGGGAAGCAAGGTACAATCCAAATGCTATGTGCGCCAAGTGGAAACGGGCGTAAGTGAGGTTATCTCCTACCTTTGCGATGCTGAGGACGAGAAAGTTGTATTTGCACAGGTAGCCAGCTTGTGGAAAACAGCTTCTTCCCTGCAAATGCCAGAAGCAACTGAGAAGGGGCATAGCATATCCAAATAAAGGGAACAAGGAAATTACTTTTTGTAAACTGCAATATGGCGGTGAGGATATCACAAAGGGCAAAAAGCACCAATGCCAAAAGATAGGCTCTGCCTAATGCAAAGGAAAAGAACTTTTTTTTGAGAAAAGCCAGTACAATATGATAGCAAAAGCAAGCCATATAACAAAAGCAAGCAAAATAGAGTGGGAACCATACCATACCAAAAGGCAGCAGAGAGCTTAATAGCATCTGTTGCTTTTTTTGATGGGGCTGTTGGGAAAGAAGGGAGCAATATAGCAGATGAACAAGGCAAAAAAGCCATACACCCAAGGTATATTGTGCTGTGAAAATTAAAAAAAAGTCACAAATGACCGTGACAAAAAGAGGAAGGCAAACAGGTGCAGGAAAGGCAATGCCAAAGGCACACCAAACTACTGCATATTTTAGTATATTGGAAAGCATTACAGTGCCATCTATCTGCCAAAAATCAAAAATTAAAAAAACTATAGTGCAAAGAATAGACAGTATCAATAGGTTGCGGTCTTTTTGGCACAAAATAATCACCCCAAAGCTAGTATGCATCGGGGTGATACATATTATCAAAAAATTAGGCGAAGAACATTATTCCAAAATGCGAAACGCATCTTCTTCTGGAACACGCCCGAATAATTGTGTGATGTAAAGAAGGGACTGGGCAAGCTGGGGTGTCAGCTGTTCTTTTTGATAGCGAAACTGCCAGTTTCCCCATGGTGTGCCAGGGGTATTCATACGAGCTTCGCTCCCCAAGGATAATACATCTTGCAGTGGAAAAATAGCATACATACAAGGGGAGGACGAGGCAAGGCGAATCATATCCCAGGAGGCATTTTCACCACTTACATTCATATAGCGGCGGAAGTGGTCTTGCTCTTGGGGTGTTGCACTTTGATACCAGCCCTTTGTGGTATCGTTATCATGAGTGCCTGTATAAATAACGGAGGAGCTTTCGCACATATGGGGCAAATAATCTTGATTGAAGGAAGTGCCAAAGGCAAACTGCAATACCTTCATACCAGGGAAGGAGAGGTCTTGCCTTAGTTTTGTAACTTCTTCTGTAATGATGCCTAAGTCTTCGGCAATGATGGGAAGGTCCCCCAGTTGTTTTTTTAACGCAAGGAAGAACTCTTTTCCCGATGCTTTTTCCCAAGTGCCATGAATGGCGGTATCTTCTCCAAAGGGTGTAGCCCAGTAGCTTTCAAAGCCACGAAAATGGTCGATGCGAATAATATCACTCAAACGTAAGGCGGATTTGATACGAGAAATCCACCAATGGTAGTTATTTTTGGAAAGAACATCCCATCTGTAAAGAGGATTGCCCCATAACTGCCCTGTTTGGCTAAAATAATCAGGTGGAACTCCTGCCACAACAGAAGGATAGCCGTTTTTATCTAAATAAAAAATTTCCTGATTTGCCCATGTATCGGCACTATCATATGCGACGAAAATAGGGATATCACCAATGATTTGAATATTATTTTTGTTGGCATATTTTTTTAAATCAAACCATTGGTTTCTAAATTCAAATTGTAAAAAATACTGAAATAAAATTTCATCATGTAATAAAAGGCGCCATTGACGCAGGGCGTTTTTATTGCGGGAAGCCAGTTCCTTTGGCCAAGTACTCCAAACAGCACCAAAATAATAATCTTTTTGTAAGGATTCCGATAAAAAGGGAGTGCTTTCACAAAAATCCTCCCATTGAGGAGAAAAGCCTTGTGATTTTCGGCTTTCTATAAAAAAGGATTTTAGAGCTACGAATAAAGCATAATCCTCCAGCCAAAAAGCTTCCTCCAAGCAAAAGGCAGTAAATTTTTGGTAACTTAAAGAAGCTTTATCTGCAAAAAAAGCAGTGGCGGCTTTTTGTAACACAGCCATTTTTTGAGGAATCAGTGTGCCGTAGTCTACTTTTTCT
>JAAYQI010000169.1 GCA_012519385.1 Candidatus Epulonipiscium sp. | reverse complement strand
TTGATAATAGTGAGCGTGCATATAGAGATGCAAAACTAGATAAAGAGCAAAAAATCCGCTCTACTTATAATAAATTATTAGAACTGGAAGCAGAACGATTAAATTTAGAAAAAGCATTGGAAAATGCAAAGCAGAATTTAACAACGGTTGAAGTGAATTTAAAAGTAGGAAATGCAACAGAAATTCAACTGGAGCAAGCTATGTTAGCAGTGGAAGCTGCAGAAATGGATTTATTAAGCAATACCTTAACCCATGATATCACAAAGTATTCCTTTGAGAATACCTGTATCTTATCCTAATTAAAAAAGTAAACGGAAAGTTCGGTAAGCAAAGAAGCTCTCTTTGCATACCGAACTTTTTTTGTTGCAAAGAGGTTTTTATAGAAAGATTACATATTTTTTCATATTTGAACCAGACTAGGAAAAAGTACAAGGAGTAGGTGATTTTATGGAAAAAATATCCCAGTCTCTTGAGGAAACGGTAAAAGAACTGGAAAAGGTATTTCAGGACTGTGATGATATTGTAAAAAGGCGTTTTTTTGTTGGAGAAGAAAGACGTCTGGAAATATTTATGATTTATACGGATAATATCGTAGATGGTGGGGCTATTGAGGACTCCATTATGACCAATTTGATGAATCGTTCTAGATTTTATCTGGGTGAGGGTGCAGGTTCCTTAAGAAAGCTACAGGAGGAGATTATTTCCATTGGGGAATTGGAAGAAATCACCACCATGCAGGAAATTTATGATGCAGTGCTGTTGGGAGATACGGTACTTTTGATGGATGGGAACGATTTTGGCTTGCAGGCTTCCACAAAAGGTTTCCCTAGCAGGGGAGTAGGTGAGGCCAATACGGAAGTAGTAGTGCAAGGGCCGAAGGATTCTTTTACGGAACTGGGCAGTATCAATATTGTTTTAATTCGCCGTAGAATACGTGATACAAATTTGAAGGTAAAGCGTAAAAAAGTAGGAAAACGCAGTAAAACAGATGTGGCTGTGATGTATATGGACGACATTGTTCGTAAAGAAGTGTTACAACAGGTATTAGATGCACTGGATAATGTGGATATGGATGGTTTACTAGATAGTGGCTATTTACAGCAGATGTTGGAAAGAAAATGGTTATCGCCTTTTCCCCAACTGCAAATGACAGAAAGACCAGATAAAGCCGCATCAGCAATATTAGAAGGGCGTATTGTGTTGGTATCAGACAACACGCCTTTTGTAGTTATGGTACCTGCCACGCTAAATGTGTTTTTTCAAGCGGCAGAAGATTATTATGAACGTTGGCAAATCATGAGCTTTGTGCGGATGATGCGGTATGTGGCGGCCTTTTTGGCGGTAGCATTACCAGGGTTATACATTGCCCTTACGGTGTTTCATCCGTCCATGCTTCCCACAGCTTTGGCGCTAAAAATTGCAGAAACAAGGCAAAATATCCCTTTTCCTGTTGTAGGAGAGGTACTTATTATGGAACTTGCATTTGAACTGCTTCGTGAAGCGGGAATAAGACTGCCATCACCTGTTAGCTCTACCATCGGTATTGTGGGTGGTATCATCATTGGGCAGGCTGCTGTGGAAGCAGGTATTGTAAGCCCTAGTGTAGTCATTGTTTCCGCTCTAACGGGAATTTGTACTTTCGTGATACCCAATATTGCGATTGTATCAGGTTTGCGACTTTCCAAATATCTGGTTATTTTGTTGTCATCTATTTTAGGCATTTATGGTTTTTGGTTGGCACTTTTGCTGATATTGATTCACATGGCAGGGCTAAAGAGTTTTGGAATTCCGTTTTTATACCCGTTTTGTTCAGGCTCAGTCAATGATTATCAGGATTTAAAGGATAGTATTTTTCGGTTACCCTTGTTTATGATGAAAAAGAGGCCTATTTTTGCCAGACAGGCTGAGGATAGAGCCATCAGGAAGGGAGGAAAAGAAAAGAATGTTCTCCGAAAATAACAGAATATCATTGCGGCAGTTACAAGCACTTTTAATATTAGATTTATTTGGTACAGCCATAATTACATTACCCAGAACAACGGCTGTAGCCGCAGGCCGTGATGGATGGATTACAGTGCTGATAGGAAGCGTTATTATGGCATTGTGGGCATTGCTCCTTTGCAG
This sequence comes from Candidatus Epulonipiscium sp., assembly GCA_012519385.1. Taxonomy (GTDB): domain Bacteria; phylum Bacillota; class Clostridia; order Lachnospirales; family Anaerotignaceae; genus JAAYQI01. The sequence goes on along the minus strand of JAAYQI010000169.1, from coordinate 2,206 downwards.
TATTGGCAAAAAAAATCCAAGTAAAAATATTCCTCAGCTTCTTCAACTAGTGGTACCTACACCCATTGCTCTTGTGATTGCTTTTGGCCTTGTGCTGAAGTTATTGATAGGTGCTGGTTTAGAGCTGAGAGTTTTGTGTGAAATGATAGGGCGAACTATGCTATATCATACCCCCATATGGGTTACAGTAGCGTCTATGCTTTTTGTGTGTACCTATGTTGCCATTGGCGGCTTGGAATGTAGAGGGCGAGTGGCGGAGATTCTATTTGTATTTGTGTTTCTCCCTCTTACAATACTGCTTTTATTAACAATCTCCACAGCTAATTTTCATAATTTACAGCCTGTGCTAACTCACGGTGCTTGGGATTTAGGAAAGGGAATAGGCATTACCATGCTGTCTTTTCATGGCATAGAGTTGATTTTATTGGCATTTCCTTATTTAAAACAACCTCAGAATACAAGTAAGAATGTATTTGGAGCTATTCTTTTGATATCCTTTTTTATGACCATTGTCACTATATTATCTTTGGCAACCTTCGGAGAGGTATCTTTACAAAATAAGATATTCCCCGTGCTACAGATGATGGACCGCATTGACTTTCCCGGGGCGTTTATGGAAAGGCAGGATGTATTTATGTTATGGTTTTGGGTCATTTCTGCCTTTGCTTCTGTCAGTGCCACATTATTTTATACCACGGTATTGTTTCGGGATATTTTCCCCAATGCCATTCAAAGAAGAAGGCGATGGCTTTTTTTAAGCACTCCGCTGGTTTTTATCATAGCGGTATTGCCTTCTGATATGGTGCAAACCTATCGTTATTTAGACTGGATGAAGCGATATCCGGGTGTTTTTTATGTCTTTATCATTCCTCTTATACTATGGATGGCAAGCGGAAGAAAGGGGGAAGCATCAAAATGAGATACAAAAAAATGCATTTCATTTTTTTCATGTTACTACTTTCTTTTTGCCTTACAGGCTGTTGGGATAAGCGTAATATGGAAGACCGCAGCTATGTGATTACCATGGGTGTGGATAAATACCAAGGAGACGAAAGACAACGGTATTCTGTGTCTTTAGGCTCTGCAAAAATCAGTGAGCTATCAGATGAACCCAAGCAGGAAGGGGATATTTCTTCCATACAGGTGCAGGGAAATACTTTGGCGGAGGCAATTCATAAGGCGGATTGCTTTCATAGCCGTAAGATGTATTTGGGTCAGTTAAAGACGGTAATTTTTGGGCAGGATTTGCTGGAGGACAAAGAGCTATTTTTATCCGCATTAGATGAGCTGGAAAGAAATCCGGATATTTCGGAAAAGGTGATTTTACTTTCTTGCAAGGGCAATGCCATAGATGGAATTGAGCTGATTTTAAAACAAGATACCTCCACAGGGCTTTTTATATGGGATTTCTTTAAAAACTCTGTGCAGGATATTGCTGTAACAGAAAAGCTGGACTTGGAAACCTTTCTGATGGAGCTAAGAAATAGCAATGGGCAGGGGGTAATTCCACAAATTCATTTTGCTGATAATAGAATCCGTTTTGGCGGAGGTACAGCCCTTGCAGATTATGCCTTCTGCGGCTATCTAAGCGACGAAGAAGAAAGGGGGCTTCAGTTTCTCAAGGAGCAGGGAAAAGGGGCTGTATACAGCGGATATTGGGATAATACGGTGATTCCTCTATCTGTTATCAAAAATAAATGTAAGTATACTTTTGAGGAGCGAGATGATAAAATACTCTGTACCATTGATGTAAAAGTGAAGGGAAGCATAGATGGTAAGGGATTTTTTGCACAAGATACTCTTAATGAGGATACCATAAAGCAGTTGGAAAATTTGTTTGGACAAATCATAAAAACCGAAATTGAAAATACAATAACATTAGCTCAGCAGGAGTATCAAAAAGATATTTTGGATATTTCCTCCAAGCTATATCAGAAAGACCCAAACCTTTATCAAAAATATGGTAACGACATCAATAAATGCTTTCAAGCTATGGAGTTTGATGTAAATGTACCCATCAGCATAAGAATTATGGGTGTAATTCAGTAAAGATATCTGTATAAAAGAAAAAAACTCTGGCCATCCTTTTAATAGAAATTCATATTAAAAAAGGGTGGGAAGTAACGTGCAGGTATGGGAAAATCTTAGCAAAAAAATAATAATGCAATTAAAAAAAGATAAAAAGATTCTGTTAGTTTCATTGTTT
>JAAYQI010000168.1 GCA_012519385.1 Candidatus Epulonipiscium sp. | reverse complement strand
TCACTACCGGGTTTGTGGCGGTTGCCAGATTGTTTTTTTTGGTTACGGCTTTCGCCATCTAGTGCGCTTTCTGCCATGGTGGGGCCGCCTTTTGATTTTTGTTTGCGTATTTCTTTTGGGTCTAATTGACTATCTTTTGCCATTTGTATCACCTCGCAGATGGTATTTTTATAAATCTTCTAGGTCAGCAATGGGCATATTGTTCTCCAAGTTATCCCGAGCAAGGTCTGTATCAATGATAGGATAAGACTTGGAGATGGGTTTTTCTAACTCGCCATCTGAGGCGGGCAGTATTTTATCAATATCCATATAATTCACCTCAGAGATAGTATTTACAGTTGATAAATATTTATAAGGGATTGTAATATGAAACTTTACCTTTACCTTGACAAAGAGAAAACAGTTGGTATGATAAAAAGAAGAATGTAAAGAAGGTGGTTAAAAAAATGAGAAAAAAAACAATTTTAACGGTAGATGATGAGATTCATATATTAGAACTTTTACGATATAACTTAGAAACAAGCGGATATGATGTATTGCAGGCAGAATCAGGAGAAGAAGCATTACAGATACTACAGGAGGAAAAACAGATAGATGCAGTGATACTGGATTTAATGTTGCCTCAAATGGATGGCTTGGAAGTGCTTAGAAGAATCCGAATAGACGAAGCCCTTCAAAAAATGCCTGTCATCATGCTAACCGCCAAGGGAGAAGAATTTGATAAGGTATTGGGGCTTGAAATGGGGGCAGACGACTACCTTTCTAAGCCATTTAGTATCCGAGAATTACAGGCAAGGGTGAAAGCTATATTAAGAAGAACGGAAGAAGCGTCACCCTTAACTTCTGCTATGAAAAAAGATACCATTTCTACCCATGGTTTGGAGATTGGGTTAGAAAGCAAGACTGTTACAAAAAATGGGCAAGAAATAGAAATGTCTTTAAAAGAATTTGAAGTACTGCGCTTATTAGCCGAAAATCCCGGAAGGGTGTTTTCGCGGGATGTGTTGCTGGAGCAAATTTGGGGGTACGAATATGTGGGAGAAACCAGAACAGTGGATGTTCATATCCGTCATATCCGTAAAAAAATTGAAGAAGATGACAGCAATCCTGTATTTATTAAAACCGTAAGGGGATATGGATATAAATTCAGAGAGGATTAAGAAATGCAAAAAAAGATATTTTTTACTTATGTAATATTGATTTTGTTTTTATCATCTATTATTGGATTTTATTCTGTCAAAATCTGTGCTGATTATTTTACATCGGAATATCAGGAGTATTTATTAAACGAAAGTAAGGCAGCCGCATCTGTATTTAAAGAAGATTATGATATGGATAATTTTTCGGATATTCTAAATTTTACAAAGGATTTTTCGGAAAGATTTCATTTTCGTATTACTGTTATCCATCATGATGGAAAGGTTTTATGCGATTCGCAAGAAGATGCAACACAACTTGAGAATCATGCTGATAGAAAAGAGGTCAAAGATGCTTTAAAAGGAGATATTGCTGTCACAAAGCGATATAGCACTACGGCAAATACCAACTATATTTATGTGGCAATCCCTGTTGAGAGTAAGGAAAAGATAGTGGTACTGCGTTTTTCCAGGCCTATTGAAGCGCTTACGGCTGTCAGAAATCAAATGATGATTTACATTTTTCTTAGTGTGAGTATTTGCTCAGTGATTGCCTTTTTTTTGGCATATTATTTTTCCAAAAGAGTTTCAGAGCCGTTGGACGAATTGACAAAGGCGGTAGAGGAAATTTCAGAGGGTAAGTATGACAAAAAGATATGTATGGAATATGGAGACCAGATAGGAGCGCTGACACAAGCTTTTAACAGAATGAGCGGTAAGTTGAGTGTTTCTGTGAAGCAATTAGAAAAAGAAAATAAAAAAATGGAAGCAATCGTAAACAGTATGCTGGATGGTATTGTAGCTGTAGATGGCAATAATAATATCTTGATGATGAACTCTATGTGTCGTTCTTTATTCTCCATTTCGCAACAAAATGTTATCGGAGCGCATTTTTATGATGTGTTTCAAGATGAGGCGTTGCGCCAACTGGTCAACCGCTCCCAAAAGGAGAAAAAGCCCATTGTGGAGGAAATGGTATTTAAGTCTGCCTATCATGCGGATAAAATTCTTTGTATCTATGTAAATCCAATTACAGAAAGAAAAACATATCATGGTGATGCAGGGATTGTACTGGTGTTTCAAAATGTTACCCAAATACGAAAGCTAGAGAAGCTACGCAGTGACTTTGTATCCAATGTAACCCATGAGCTAAAAACACCTTTGACTTCTATCAT
>JAAYQI010000167.1 GCA_012519385.1 Candidatus Epulonipiscium sp. | reverse complement strand
TTGCTTTCGATGGCCGTTACGGTGTATGTATTACCGTCTACATCGATTGTAGATGGAATCTCAATTTCCCCGTCAGTCTGGGAGCACCCTGTAATTGTACATGTGGTGGAGTCATCCTCATTTACGGTGTAGGTCCATGTTATCCCGCTAACTGGGTTGGTATATGTTTCAGCTAAGACGGTTGTTGGGATAAGCAAGGCAAATAAAACCAGAAATAGAGGAACAATCAAAAACGGTAGCTTTTTCTTAAAGTTTTCCTGCATGAATATTCTCCTTTCTTCGTATCATTTACTTTTTCGCTCATTTGAGGTTGGGTATCGGGGCTGTTTTAGCTACTAACAGCATACAAGCCCTATCTCTCTATTAGATTTAAAAGTATTTTTTTTACCAAGAAAAGCTTTTTTTTTGACATGAAACACAGTTTTTTGGTATGAATTGGTATTGGCAGTATTGTGCTATAAAAAATATGCTTCCAATGGCCTGTATTCCACACAAAATGATAAATATAAATGATCTTTTCTTCATAAACTTACCTATACTCTATTTGTTTTCAGCTATGAGTTTCCCATAGTTGGCATATGTTTTTTAGGAGGCATTTATTATGTGTGGAATTGCGGGGTTTTTTAATGCAAAAGCAGATTATCTTTCTTTTTCTCATCCTTGGACACGTATCCTTACGGATATGCAGCAAGCCCTTTTTCATAGGGGCCCTGACCAGCAGGGAGAACTTTTGGAAAAGACAGTAGGTCTTTGTCATACGGGGCTTTCTATTTTGGACACTGGGGACGTGAAACAGCCCTTTATCAAAAAAGAAAACGGCAAAACCTTTGCTATCCTTCTGGACGGCGAGCTTTATAACGCACCAGAAATCAAAGCAGATTTACTTTCCAAAGGCTGTACCCTTGATACAAAAACCCATGCAGAGCTTATCCTGCAAGGCTTTTTAGAATATGGTACGGATATTGTAAAAAAACTAAACGGTGTTTTTGCCTTTGCTATTTGGTCAAAAGAGGATAACCAGCTTTATCTATTTCGGGATCCCTTGGGTATCAAGCCTCTGTTTTATACTATCAGCCAAGGTACTCTGGTATTTGGCTCGGAAATAAAAGCACTATTTACTTACCCTCATGTTACCCCCCAAGTAGATAAAGAGGGGATTTTGGAGTTATTTGCACTTGGCCCTGCCAAAACCCATGGGGTAGGAGTGTTTAAAAATATTTATGAGGTACTTCCTGCCCAATATATTGTTTTTTCAGAACATGGGATTTTATCGGATATTTATTGGGAACTGAAAAGTATGCCCCATACGGAAAGCTATGAAGAAACAGTGGAGCATACCTCCTTTTTGGTACAGGATGCCATTCGCCGCCAGATGATTTCCGATGTACCTATCTGTACGTTTCTTTCAGGGGGAATAGATAGCAGTATTGTTTCCGCTGTGTGTGCCGAAAAGCTTGCCCAAGAGGGAAAACAGCTTATGACATTCTCCTTTGACTTTGACGGAAACAAAACCTATTTCAAATCCAACGCATTTCAGCCCGAATTAGACCGACCGTGGGTAGATAAAATGGTGGATCACATTAAGTCCCAGCATATTTATTTGGAATGCAGTACTGTAGAATTGGCAGATTATCTTTACACCTCTGTAGATGCCAAGGATTTACCAGGTATGGGGGATGTGGATTCCTCCCTGTTATATTTTTGCTCTAAAGTAAAGGACTATAGCAAGGTAGCACTTACAGGAGAATGTGCCGATGAAGTTTTTGGCGGATATCCTTGGTTTCATAAAAAAGAATTTTTAGATGCCCCTACCTTTCCGTGGAGCAAAAATACGCAAATACGTCGTTCCCTTTTATCGGACTCTTTGTTGCCCCATCTTCCTTTGGAAGAATATATTCAAAAACGCTATGAAGAAGCCCTACTGGAAACACCCCATATGGCAGGAGAAACACCAGAAGAAAGCCGTAGGAGAGAAATTTCTTATTTAAACTTACGTTGGTTTATGGCAACGCTTATCAATCGTATGGATAGAGCCAGTATGTATGCAGGCTTGGCCGCCAGAGTACCTTTTGCAGATATCCGAATTGTGGAATATCTGTGGAATGTGCCATGGGAAATGAAAGCAAAAGATGGTGTAGTAAAGGGATTGTTACGGGAAAGCTCCAAAAATATTCTGCCCCATGATGTGCTGTACCGCAAAAAAAGCCCTTACCCCAAAACCTATCATCCTCAGTATGAAAAACTATTGGGAAATAGGCTCATGGAAGTGCTTCATGACCCTAACGCACCTCTTCAGCATTTGGTAGATAAAGAAAAGGTGAAAAAGTTTATTGAAACACCTTCCGATTATGGTAAGCCATGGTATGGTCAGCTTATGGCTGGGCCACAAATGCTTGCTTATCTGCTACAGCTTAATTATTGGTTGGAAAAATATCACGTTCAGATTTTACTGCCATAACGTAAGGCTTTTACCCCAATATCCATCCTCAAAAATAATTTTTTGGGGATGGATATCTTTTTTCTATAGTGGTTATTGTAGTAGAAGGTGTCATTTTTCTGCATTGACCTTCGTTTATGCAAGTGATATAATTGAGAAAGAAAATAATTATCTATTAATAAATCTTATTAGGAATTAAGGAGGTATGGGCATGAATGCATTGGAGCTAAAAAAAGGATTATATTGGACAGGTGTTCTGGATAAAAATCTGCGTGTTTTTGACATTGTAATGGAGACACAATTTGGAACTACCTATAATTCCTATGTCTTGCAAGGAAGTGAAAAAACAGTACTGTTTGAAACCAGTAAATTAAAGTTTTTTGATGAGTATATCAAAACATTAGAGCAAATTGTGGATGTAAAAGAGATTGATTATATTGTGATGAATCATACGGAGCCTGACCATGCTGGAAGCATCGAAAAGCTGATTCAGATTAACCCTGCACTGCGTATTGTGGGCACACCTACCGCTTTGGAATTTTTGAAAAATCTTATTAACCGAGATTTTTACAGTGTTGCGGTAGAAGACGGAGATACCCTTTCTTTAGGAGATAAAACTCTGCATTTTATGATTTTGCCAAACCTTCACTGGCCTGATACCATGTATACCTATTTAGAGGAGGATAAGGTGTTATTCCCTTGCGATTCCTTTGGTTCTCATTATAGCCATGAAGATATTTTATTAAGCAAAGTAACCAATAACGAAGATTATCTTTCTGCATTAAAATATTACTATGATAACATCATTGGCCCATTTAAGCCCTTTATGCTGGATGCCTTAAAACGTATTGAAAACTTGGAAATTGATATGATTTGCTGTGGCCATGGCCCTGTTGTGGACTGTCGTGTGGAGGAGCTAAAAACCTACTATAAACAGTGGAGCACCGTTGTTAACCCTAATCCTAGAAAGACTGTAATCATTCCTTATGTAAGTGCTTATGGCTATACCAAAGAACTGGCTGATGCCATTACAGAAGGAATTAAGCATAGCGGCGATATTGACGTTCGCTCCTATGATATGATAGAAGCCGATACCGCAAAGGTACTGGAAGAGCTTTTATATGCGGATGGTATTCTTTTTGGTACACCTACTATCGTTGGGGAAGCATTAAAGCCAATTTGGGATTTAACTACTTCTATTTTTGCAGGAACACATGGTGGGAAATATGCCAGTGCTTTTGGCAGTTACGCATGGAGTGGAGAAGGTGTTCCTCATATCATAGAAAGACTGCATCAATTACAAATGAAGGTAGTGGACGGCTTCCAAATTAAGCTAAAACCAGGCAAGAAGGACTTGGCAGGAGCCTATGAATACGGTTATAACTTCGGCTGTTACATTCAGGAAAAACCACCAAAATTAAAAACCTCAAAAAAAGCCTTGGTAAAATGTTTGGTATGTGGAGAAATTTTCCCTGAAGGAACAGAAATCTGTCCTGTATGCGGTGTTGGCCCTAGCAACTTTGTGCCTGTGGAAGTGGAAGAAATCAACTTCTTCCAAGATACCGATGAAACTTACTTGGTACTTGGCAACGGCATCGCAGGGTTAAATGCGGCAAAGGCAATACGAGCAAGAAATAAAACCTGCTCCATTACCATGATTTCCGAGGAGGAGGCTCTTACCTATAACAGGCCTATGCTTACCAAATCCATGTTGGCAAAATATGAAGTTGAGCAGCTTTTGGTAGAGAGAAAGAGCTGGTATGAGGAGCAAAATATTAAAACTATATTAGGCAAAAAAATATCTATGCTAGATACTAAAGCAAAAACAGTTACCTTAGAAGACGGTATTACCCTTTCTTATGATAAATGTATCTATGCTTTGGGTGCAGAGTGCTTTATCCCTCCTATCCCTGGTGCAGATAAAAAAGGCGTGGTATCCATCCGTAGAATTACCGATACCAATGCCATCCGCAAGGTGCTTCCACAAACCAAGAATATTGTAGTAATCGGCGGTGGTGTATTAGGTCTTGAAGCAGCTTGGGAATTAAGTAAATCCAAGGCCAATGTAACGGTGCTAGAATTGGCTCCTACCTTAATGGGACGCCAACTGGATTCTCGTGCCAGCGACTTGCTGCAAGAAGCCATCGCGCAAGCAGATATTCAGCTTAAATTAGGTGTGCAGATAGCCTCCATTGAGGGAGATGACGCTGTTACCTCCGTAAAACTGGCAAGTGGCGAGGAAATTATGGCGGACTTGGTGGTAATCTCAAGTGGTGTACGTGCTAATGTTTCTCTTGCAGAAAAAGCAGGTATCGAGGTAGATAGGGCTGTTGTGGTAAACGACCGTATGGAAACTTCCGCAAAAGACGTATATGCCTGCGGGGACTGTGCTGTATACCATGGCACCAACTATGCTATTTGGCCAGAAGCACTGGAAATGGGACGTATCGCAGGAGCGAATGCAGTAGGTGATTCTTTGGAATACGAAAATATACTTGCGGCAGTAAGCTACCATGGTATGAATACTTCCTTGTACTCCATTGGCGATAACGGAAAGAAAGCAAGTGAAAAATATAAATCCGTAGAATTTATGGATGACCATAAAAATACCTATGAAAAATATTATTTCTTAAACAACCGTTTGGTAGGCGCCATTTTAATGGGCGATACTACAAAAATTGGTAAAGTGACAGAGGCAATCGCAAAGCCTGCCCAGTTTAAAGATATGTTCCAACAATAAGCAATCCCTTTTTTGAGGGAATCTTTTAGAACTTCTTCCAATAACATTTAAACCCCTCTAATTTTATGGTTAGAGGGGTTTTTTGCTACTTCAATGTTTGTAAATTTATGGGAAAAGCAGGTAATACTAAAAATTAAGATAATTGTAAGGCTTATCCATGGAAATTTTACCAATTCCTATGTATCATTAGAAAAAAGGATGTTTTAGGTAAGGTTTGGAGGAAAACTCAAGAAAAAGGCTAGGGTAGAAAGGAAGTTTAGGATGAGAGTTTTAGGTGCAAAGGAATATTTAAGAAGTTTGTCATCACGGCATAGAAGCGGGGGAAATATCCAGCTAAAGCAAACACAGAGGTTATTGAGTGGCCGAAGCGGAAGTACCATAAAGTCTAATGGAATGGCGGGGGACTTATCTTCCTTGAAAGGGATAGGAAGACGGAATGACAGTAATCATAAGCAAGCGGCATATAGTGCCATACAATCCTCTGCCAAAAGCATACAGCTATATGGAGAAAAACTTTTGTCGGAGGAGAGTGCTTCTTTATTTTCCAGAGCAGAAGCCACAGGCCAAACAAAAGAAGTGGTAACACAAGTGAAGGCTTTTGTAAAAGAATATAATAATATGGTCAAGAATATGAAAAAAACCGATGATTCTGTCAATACTTATTTTGCAAAGGAACTGCATAGCTATATAAAAGAGCAGGAACCTAAGCTGAAGGAGATGGGAATTACCCTTCAAGCAGACGGAACCCTTCAAATGAAGGAAAGTGTACTGGATAAGGCGGAGCTTTCTTCTTTAAAAGATGTGTTTCATGGAAAAAATTCTTTTGTAAAAAAGGTTATGGAAAAAGCCCTCTTTATTGAAAAGAAGGCAAGTACGGATATTGCCAATTCCGCATCTTTTGCATATCGGTCCACTTATCAGTCCATGATTTGACAGTTTGGAAAAATATTAAGAGGTGAGCGAAAAAAATGAAAAAAAGAATATGCAGTGCATTGGTTATCATGGCAACGCTATTGATGTTTTCAGGGTGCAGTAGTATCAAAGACGCACAAAAGCCAGAAAATGAAACAGAGACAGAGATTTTAGTCAATGAAGCTTTTGATAAGGAACACATGGTAACCCTAAATGGCGGAGAATATCTCGTTGCCGATAGTAATAAAACCTATACTGCAAAAAACTTAGGATTTGGTATTACTCTTAGCGATACCATGATAGAACTCAGAGATGAAGGAAGGCTTTCTGTCAATGAATTTGAAAATTGGGTTACCATAGACTATATCTCCGATGAGGCACTGAAGTTAATGGAAAACACAGATTTTGAAAACCTGCCAGAAGAAGAAGCCATGAGTCTATTTGAAGCATATTCGGCAAAAGTTT
>JAAYQI010000166.1 GCA_012519385.1 Candidatus Epulonipiscium sp. | reverse complement strand
ATGCAAATTGCCATAATCACAGCATCTGTTACTTGCCCGCTTAAATATCCTGAAAACACATGATTTATCTCATGGCAAACACTTTTTATTCTTTTTGCCGTTTTTTCTTTAAAGAAAACGTCAACAGTATTACTACAATTTTTTAGAATTTTATCCTTTTCCATCAGCAAATAAAAACCAATGGTTAAGCCTAACACCAGATTAACCACCCATCCACCTGCTTTTGTGAGAGATGAGGCAATTTTTGATATGGTGATTTGGATAAAACCTGAAAATTCTGTTGTCCAATTTGTTAATACGTTTTCAAGATTATGAAAAACACCGTATTCCATCAGCTTTACATCCAAAAGCACAAATAAATCCGTAAATTCTTGAATTTGCTTATTGATTTCCTTGGCTAGTGCATTTGCATCCGTAGAGCCTATTTTTACCGCAATAAAACGGATTAATAAAATAACCAAAACCAACAGCAAAACGTACAATGTGATGGTTCCTCTTTTTCTGGAACGATAGCCGTTATATGATGTATTTGGGGTATACTTTTCCCAACGGTTTTGAAAAAATTCAACCGCAGGATTCATCAAAAACGAAAATACTAGCGCTGTTATCAGCGGGGCAAAAACTGATATCAGCTTTCCTGCTGCCTGGGAAACCGATGCCTGCACCATAGTAACATTGGTGAGCAATAAACCCAAGGCATAAATAATCAGTGCAGTTACCACCACATGAAAGGCTATCTTTAAATATTGTTTATCCCATGGTAATTTCAAAAAAATCCCCCTATTCCTTCATCCCACGCAAAACTTCCTTTAAAAACTCCCACATTCTGCGAGTGGAAGAAATGCTTAAACGCTCATCTGGTGTATGAACATCAAACATATCAGGCCCAAATGAAATGACATCCAAATCTGATATTTTATTTTTAAATAATCCGCACTCTAACCCTGCGTGTATGGCTTCCACTTTTGCCTCTTTTCCATACATTCTTCTGTATGTTTCCCGAAATAGTTCTAACAAAGGAGATTCCTGTCGCCACTCCCATGCAGGATATTCCGCTGTGGAAGTAATCTCTGCACCAGTAAGGTCAGCAATGCAAAGCATCTTCTCGTAAATCAACTGTTTTTTTGACTCGATATTGCTTCTTAAAGCATTATGGAAAAAAATCGCATCTTCTTCGGTTTTTACTATTCCGATATTGCTGGAGCTTTCCACAAGCCCTGCCATTTCCATACTCATAGTTTCCACACCATAAGGAATCAGCATTAGAATATCAATAGCTCTTTTTGCCACATCTGGTGTAAAGGCCTTCATCACCTTTTCGGAAAGGGTATGACAAGTTATGTTTATCTCTCCATCATTGCTACGATGCTCCTGCCGAAACACCTGCTCAAATTCCTGCAATTTTTTTTGTATCTCCATAGCTTCTCTATCTGTGCATACTATAATAGCTTCTGCTTCTCTGGAAATGGCATTATCCATAAGGCCTCCATCTATGGATGCAATGCGGATAGGGAATTGATGAATCAAATTATATAGTACCCGACCCATGAGTTTATTGGCATTGGCTCTTTGCAGATGGATATCCGCCCCCGAATGTCCTCCCTTTAAGCCTTTGATTTGTATGCTGTATGCCCTAGT
>JAAYQI010000165.1 GCA_012519385.1 Candidatus Epulonipiscium sp. | reverse complement strand
GTGCTCCTGCAACAGCAACAGGCATTAAAAGAGTACACCCAGATAAAATGGTAATCACTTATCAAGGTGATGGAGACTTAGCATCCATCGGTACTTGTGAAATTGTTCATGCAGCGGCAAGAGGTGAAAAGGTTACTACTATTTTCATCAATAACGGTATCTACGGTATGACAGGCGGACAGATGGCTCCTACTACCTTACCAGGCATGAAAGCAACCACAGCACAAAAGGGTAGAGATGTAAAAGTAGAAGGATATCCTCTGAGAATGAGTGAAATGCTGGCAACATTAGATGGCCCTGCTTATATTGAAAGAGTAAGCGTATCTACACCAGGTCAGGTAACACAGGCGAAAAAAGCAATCAAAAAGGCATTAGAAGTACAGAAAGCAGGACTTGGCTTCTCATTTTTAGAAGTGGTATCTTCTTGCCCTACAAACTGGGGTCTTACACCTGTAAAAGCACTGGAATATGTAAGAGAGAAAATGATTCCATACTATCCTCTTGGAGTTTATAAAGATATTACAGGGGAGGGGAAATAATTATGAGTACACAAAAAATTTGCTGTGCAGGATTTGGCGGTCAGGGTGTTCTTAGTATGGGAAAACTCCTTGCATACGCAGGTATGTTGGAAGGAAAAGAGGTTTCTTGGTGTCCCTCTTACGGCCCTGAAATGAGAGGCGGTACAGCTAACTGTGCCATTGTGGTATCGGATGAACCCATTGGTTCTCCTGTAATTACAGCAGGTGCAACTGCTTCTATTGTAATGAATTTACCTTCTTTTGAAAAATTTGTAAATATTGTTGGCCCTGGCGGAAATGTTATCCTTAATTCCAGCTTGATTGATAAAAAGGTGGAAAGAACTGATATCAATGCTTACTATATTCCTGCAAATGATTTGGCAAAAGAATTGGGCAATCCCAAATTGATGAACATTATCCTTTTGGGTGCGTTGATTGAAGTGGATAAAACAGTTTCTGTGCAGGCTTGCTTGGATGCATTTACAAAAGTTTTCGGTGAATCCAAAGCAAAGTTTATCCCAATTAATAAAGAAGCCTTAGCAAAAGGCGCAGAATATGTAAGATTACATCATTAATTTAATTACATAAAGTGGAATTTAAAAAGCTGTTGTTGGAATGTATACTCCATACAACAGCTTTTTTTTGGGGGATTGTCATTTACAAAAGAAAAGGATATACTACTGTTACCATAGAGTGAAGCTATGATAACAATAGGGAGGGATGATTTTGTGCAAAAGAAAAAATTGAGGGAGTTATTTTTGATGACCTCTTTTTTATGTTGTTGTGTGGTGATGATTCATATATCCTCTTATCCAGTAGGGCAATTACTGGTGGGGAGTTGGCAGCATCGTCTCTTTTTTCTTGGAAACAAAGCACTTTCCTTTGTGGTTCCGAGTTTTGTGTTTTTAAGTGGTTTAAAACTGGCATATTCCTATAGAGAAAAAGTATTTTCCTTTGGCGAGTTTATACGTAGAAGGTTTAGCAGAATATTCATACCTTATATTTTGTGGTATATTGCTTATTACTTGCTTTTGCGATATCTGGGCTATATTGCTGCAAAAAACTTGGCACAGCATTTGTTTTCTTTCGTTATGGGAGATTTAGTTTCGCCTTTTTATTTTGTTACGATTATCATTCAGTTTTATATTTTATTTGGCATAATATGGTGGGTTTTTGAAAAATTTTCTCACAAAAAAATCCTGCTTTCAGTGGGAATACTAGAGTTTTTATACTTACAATATACGTTTTTGCCCTACGAAGATAGATTTTTTATGACATATCTATTTTATTTTATATTGGGGTGCTACGTGGCACTGCACTTAGAGGAGTTTAAAAATGTTTTGCAAAAATATCAAATAGTGATATTGCTTTTATTTATTGGTTTGACAGCGTGGCATAGTTATCATGCATATTTGGCTGCATTAGGAACGCCCTATGTTGGCTGGAGAATCATAGGCTGCATTTTTTCTGTGATTTCCATATTTGCCATCTATCAAGGCTCTATTTTACTGGAAAGAATCCTACCAAAAGGTATGGTTGCGTTTTTTCAAAGGGTGGATGCTGCTAGCTATGATATTTTTCTATCCCACTGCTTTGTGCTGTATATTTCCTATGAAATTTGGTCGAGAAATGGTGTTTCTTCTATCATTGGAAAGTTTATATTAAACTGTATGACGGTATATCCCATTGCTTTTGGATGTTGCATTTTCATAAATTATATAAATCATAGGCTGAAAGATAAGCATAACAATTTTGAAAAAAATATAACATGAAAAGCATAGAAATACTCCTTTCTTGTCTCAATTTTTTATGATATACTGATGTCAGTCAAATATGATCTCGAGGAAAGGGAGGAGGTACTGTATGGCGGTAAAAAATAGAGTTAGAGTTACTGTAGATGGAAAATCATTTACATTAGTAGGATACGAATCGGAAGAACATTTGAATAATGTCGCCGCTTATATAGATGAAAAAATAAGGGATTTACGAAAAAATAGCAGCACCATTGCACAGGACCATAGTCTTGCATATATTTTAACATCCTTAAATGTAGGAGATGACTATTTTAAAAATTTAGAACGTAATGCGGCATTACAGGAGCAAAAATGCGAAGCAGAAAAGCGTCAAAAGGAAGCAGAAGCCAGACTTCAAGAGGCGGAAAAGCGTCAAAGAGAAGCGGAGGCCAGACTTCAAGAAGCGGAAATTCGGCTTCAAGAGGCAGAAAAAAGATTACGCCTAACGGAAAAAGAGATGGAGCAGCAGGTAATGCAGCTTAAAATGAAAGTTGCAGAGCTGGAGAAAAAAGTAACATCATCTGCTCCTGACCAACAAACAGTACCCGAAATACAAGAAGCTAGTACCGAAAAGGCTGTGCCCGAAGTAATATTACATAATGAGCAAAATACTGCCATACAAAAACGGAGAAAAGATAGAGTAAAACGCAAGAAAAAATAAAGATTTTAAACAGCAGAAAAAAGTTCTGCTGTTTTTCTATAAGAAATTTTAGATGTGTTTTTTGAACAGAAAAAAACGATACTATTTACAAAGAGGTGTTTTTTTGAAAGCAAAAATAACCTACCGATGCAAGGAATGTGAGTACCAAACAAATAAATGGGTAGGCAGATGCCCCCAGTGCGGAGAATGGAACAGCTTTGAAGAATATGTGACAGGTACAACCAAAGCAAAGGCATCACGGCTGGAGCAGTGGGATAAAAAAGAAGCCAAGCCTTTATATTCTGTGGAGAGCAGTGAAAGCCATCGCATCATTACTGGTATTGGAGAATTTGATAGAGTGATGGGCGGAGGGATTGTTCGGGATTCTGTTACGATTTTAACGTCGCCCCCTGGAGGAGGAAAATCTACTCTAACATTGCATATTGCACAGAAAGCGGCCAAGCAGGGGCTAAAAGTATTGTATGCTTCGGGAGAAGAAAGCAGTAGCCAGATTAAAAATAGGGCAGATAGAATTTTGGAGGAAATTCCTTCCAATATATGGATATTGGCAAGTACTAGCATGGATGATGTACTGGAAGCAATAAAGCAACTGGATGTGGATTTAGTAATCATTGATAGTATACAAACCTTTACTCTAAAGGAGTTTTTGCCTGCACGTGCAGGTAACCCTACCCAAACCATGGAGTGTGCGGGAGAATTGGTGCAGTGTGCAAAATCGGCACAGCGCCAAAGGGCTGTTATTATGATTGGCCAGATGAATAAAAATGATGAAATAGCAGGGCTTCGCTCTTTGGAACACTTAGTGGATACTGTTTTGGTACTGGAAGGAGAAAAAGACGGAGAACTCCGTAGCATGGTTGCTACCAAAAACCGTTTTGGTAGTACAGGAGAAACGGGATTTTTTTCTATGACAGAGGCAGGGCTTATTTCTATCGATAATCCTTCGGAATATTTTATGACCAAACGAGATAAGGCAGATGTAGTATCAGGCAGTGCCATTACGGTAATACGTGAAGGCTCTAGACCTTTTGTGTTGGAAATAGAGAGCTTGGTATCCAATTCTTTTACACCATATCCCTCACGCATTAGTGAGAATATGAAAAAAGACCAAATGAATACGTTGATTTCTATTTTGGAACAAAGAGGCGGGATACCACTATATGATAAAAATGTGGTTATTAAAGCCATGGGAGGAATGAAAACCAGAGAGCAAGCGGGCAATTTGGCGGTGATTATGAGCATTGTTTCTTCTGTATGGAATAAGCCCATTCCCTCTGACTGGGCATTTATTGCCGATGTTGGACTTACGGGGGAGCTGAAAAGAGTTCCTTCCATGGAGTTAAGAATCAAAGAATTGGATAGAATGGGATTTGATAAGGTAATTGTACCCAAAGGCAGTCTGCGTCAATTACAATGGCAGCACGTCGCTATCACGGAGTTTAAAACGTTGCGACAAGTGATAGATGCAGTTTTTTCCAAAAAAGGCTAAGGTTGCAGAGTTAGAAAGAGTAATGAAATTTTTATACATAATTTAGGTAAAATTGATGGATTAATTTCTAAAATTTAGTATATTGTATACTTAAAACAAAATACATTTGTCCATGGTATAAGTTATACTTATGTTTAACTTTTGTTATTTGTAGTTTACGAATAGCCAAGGCTATATTATAATGTTTCTATGAAAAAAATTCGATGTTTCCTTGTCGGGTTTTAAGCATCTCGCAAAGTGGGATTGCAAATTAACGCTGCAATTAAGCGTATGAGAGAAGGAGGAGTTTTTGTGCAGGAAGTTAAAATTAAGAAGTTTAAAAAGGTTCTTGTAGCAAACAGAGGCGAAATCGCAATTAGAGTGTATAGAGCCTTAAATGAACTGGGTATTCAAACCATCGGTATTTACTCCAAAGAAGATAAGTATTCTCTTTTCCGAACCAAAACGGATGAGGCTTATATGCTTAATGGAAATAAAGGGCCTATTGATGCATATTTGGATATAGAAGAAATTATTAAAATTGCGAAAGCAAAGGGTGCAGATGCTATTCATCCTGGATATGGTTTTTTATCCGAAAACCCTGAGTTTGTAGCGGCGTGTGAAAAAGCAGGAATTGCATTTATCGGCCCCAGCAAAGAAGTAATGTATGCTATGGGAGATAAAATTTCTTCCAAACAAATTGCAATACAATGCCAAGTACCCATTATTCCTGGTGTTGACCATGCAGTAAAATCCGAAAAGGAAATACTGGAGATTGCTGAAAAAGTTGGCTATCCTGTTATGCTGAAGGCATCCAACGGCGGCGGCGGACGTGGTATGCGTATTGTAAACAGTGCCGAAGAAATGCCTAAAGAATTTGCAGAAGCACGCAATGAGGCAAAAAAAGCATTTGGTGACGATAAAATTTTTATTGAAAAATATCTTCGTAATCCAAAACACGTAGAAGTACAGATTTTGGGAGATAAATATGGCAATGTGGTGCATTTGTTTGACAGAGACTGTTCTGTGCAGCGTCGTCATCAAAAAGTAGTAGAGTATGCGCCAGCATTTACTTTAAAAGATGAAACTAGAGAGAAAATTTTTGCTGATGCAATTAAATTGGCAACTCATGTAGGTTATAAGAATGCAGGTACACTAGAATTTTTGGTGGATGACCAAGAAAATTACTACTTTATCGAGATGAACCCTCGTATTCAGGTAGAGCATACCGTAACAGAAGAAGTGACAGGTATTGATATCGTACAGACACAGATTTTGATTGAAGAAGGATATCCTTTGGATTCTCCTGAAATTGGAATCAAATCCCAAGCGGATGTGAAATGCAATGGATACTCTATTCAGATGAGGGTAACAACAGAAGATCCATCCAACAATTTCTTACCAGATACAGGAAAAATCAACGTATATCGTTCCGCAGCAGGAAATGGTATCCGATTGGATGGCGGTACTGCTTATACAGGTGCAGTAATTACACCATATTATGATAGCCTTTTGGTAAAAATCATTGCATCTGACAGAAATTTTGAAGCAGCTACTAAAAAAGCTGTTCGTGCATTGAAAGAAACAAGAATCCGTGGTGTAAAAACCAACATTCCTTTCTTAATTAATGTTTTGCAAAGTGAAACTTTTATTAAAGGAGGATGTACTACCACATTTATTGAGAATACACCAGAGTTATTTAAAATTGCCTTTGGTCAAGATAGAGCAACCAAAATTGCGGAATTTATCGGAAACCAAATTGTAAATGAAACACAAGGCAGAAAACCTGAATTTGATAAAATTGTTGTGCCTTCTTTTGGCACTACTGAAAAAGTATATGGTGCAAGAGATGAATTCTTAAAACTGGGCGCAGAAGCTTTTACACAAAAAATTAAAAACGATAAAAAACTTTATATAACAGACACCACTATGAGAGATGCGCACCAGTCCTTAACTGCAACTAGAGTAAGAACTACGGACTTGGTGAAGGTGGCACCAGCTACCAATAAGGCTATGGCAAATGCATTTTCTGTAGAAGCATGGGGTGGAGCAACATTTGACGTTGCATACCGTTTCTTGAAAGAATCTCCATGGATCCGTTTGGACCAATTAAGAGAAAAAATGCCAAATACACTGATTCAGATGTTACTGCGTGCATCCAATGCGGTAGGTTATACAAATTATCCTGATAACGTAGTAAAAGAATTTATCCGTGTTTCGGCAAACAGTGGTATTGATGTTTTCCGTATTTTTGATAGCTTAAACTGGATAGAAAACATGAGAATGCCAGTTGAGGAAGCTCTCAAAACAGGAAAAATCGTAGAAGGTGCTATTTGCTACACAGGCGATATTTTAGACCCGAAAGAGACTAAATACACCATTGATTATTATTTGAAAAAAGCAAAAGAATTGCAGGATATGGGATGTCACATTTTTGCAATTAAAGATATGGCAGGGTTATTAAAGCCATATGCTGCAAAAGAATTATTTACAGCACTGAAATCTGAATTAAACATTCCTTTGCACCTACATACCCACGATACCACAGGAAATGGTGTCAGCACGGTATTAATGGCAGCAGAAGCAGGTGTAAATATTGCCGATTTGGCCATTGAATCCTTTAGTTCCTTAACCAGCCAGCCTTCTATGAACTCTGTTGTAGAAGCATTAAAAGGCACAGAGCGTGACACAGGTTTGGATACAGATGAATTAAGCGAATTAAGCAGATATTATGCAGGGGTTCGTCAAGTATATGCCGGATTTGAAAGTGAAATGAAAACACCAAATACGGAAATTTATAAATATGAAATCCCTGGCGGACAGTATTCTAACTTGTTAGCTCAGGTAAAGGCAATGGGGTCTGCAGATGAATTTGAAGAAATTAAACAGCTTTACAAACAAGCCAATAATTTACTGGGTAATATCGTAAAGGTAACCCCAACCTCTAAAGTAGTGGGAGATATGGCTATCTTTATGTCTAAAAATGGACTGACACAAGATAATATTCTCATAGAAGGTAAGGATTTATCTTATCCTGATTCGGTGGTGGGATATTTCTCTGGTAACATTGGTCAACCAGATGGTGGCTTCCCTAAGGAACTGCAAGAGATTGTGCTCAAAGGTCAGAAGCCTATTTCAGAGCGTGCAGGTAAGCTGATGCCCCCTGCAGATTTGGATGCTATTCGCAAGCATTTGCATGAAAATCATGCAATGAAGAAAGTAAATGAAAGAAACGTTATCAGTTATGCATTGTATCCAAAGGTATATGACGACTACTGTGATTATCAAGAATATTATAACGATGTTTCACAGTTGGAGAGCCATGTATTCTTCTATGGTCTTGCAAAGGGTGAAGAAACCGTAATCCAAATTGGAGAAGGTAAGAGCATTTTAATCAAATATGTAGATGCTTCTGAACCTAATGAAGAAGGCATGAGAACACTTACCTTTGAAATTAACGGAGCAATGCGTGACGTTATGATTCAAGATAAGAAGCTGGAAGTAAACAGTGATAGAAAATTGAAGGCAGATAAAAACAATCCTTGCCATTTAGGTTCTTCCATACCAGGTACTGTTGGAAAGATTTTTGTAAAGGAAGGCGATAAGGTAACCAAAAATATGGTTCTGATGACAGTAGAAGCCATGAAGATGGAAACCTCTGTTGTATCCAAGGTAGACGGTGTGGTGGATAAGATTTATGCAAAAGAAGGAGAAAAGGTAAGTCAAGAAGAATTGCTGATTTCCTTTATCTGCGAATAAAATAAATAAATTAAAATAATACAAATGAAAGAGTATCTCTAAGTCATATATGACGGTTGAGATACTCTTTTTTATTGCAATCAGATGCATTGTAGAATGAATCTCTATGGCAAAACCATGAATTTTTTTTGATATTTGTGTCATACTAACCAAAATAAGAAAAAAGAAGGCGATTATGTTGAAAAGGATACATGCTTACATTTGGATTCCCTTGGTATTGATTGTGCTTCTGGGTATCATAATGTTGGTATCTATGATGAATAATCCTTACATCGACTATCATGGTGGGGAAACCTTTGTATTTTCTGAAGAACAGGAGGTAGGGTAGATGGATGTCTACATTAAACCTTATGATAAGGCAAAAATTGTGGGGCGTAAGCTAGTTTATTTAAAAGATATTTCTGAGGTATATGCAGGTAACAAGCAGTTGGCTAATATTGGAGATACAGTGGTGTTTACCGTTCCCAAGGAGGAAGGAGAAATTTACTTACTCTCTGTTATGAATATTATTAAGAAAATATCTGTTGCCTATCCTGATGTGACAGTTTCTAATGTGGGAGAAACAGATATTATTGTGGAATATTTGCCCCAAGAAAAGAAAGAAAATAAAATGCTACTGTATACCAAGGTAGCGTTCATTTTTTTGGTACTTGTGATTGGAGCATCTACTACTATTATGTTTTTTCATTCGGATGCACAGATTCCAACGGTTTTTGAGAACTACTATTATATTTTCTTTGGAGAAAATAGTGATATGCCAAAAATTATGACCATTCCCTATTCTATAGGCTTGGCTGTTGGTATTATGGTGTTTTTTAACCATTTTTCTAAGTTTTATCTTACCCATGACCCTACACCCATAGGTGTGGAGATGACAACCTATGAGCAGGATACGGATGCGGCGGTAATTGATAATTTGCAAAAAGAACAAAAAGAGAAAAAAGGAAGAAGCGGGGATTGATGATGAAAGATATCCTGAGCAATGTTTTTTTGGTGCTTATAAGTTTTTCTACTGGAGTTGTGGTAGCTGGAGGAGTATTTGCGTTTATTTC
>JAAYQI010000164.1 GCA_012519385.1 Candidatus Epulonipiscium sp. | reverse complement strand
CTATAGGGGAAAAGCTTATGATATGCCCTTCTTGGGAAGAAGTTACGGCAGAAGATGCCAAAGGCCGTAGCATTTTAAAAATTGACCCAGGGCATATTTTTGGAACAGGTACCCATGAAACCACACAGCTTTGTTTGGAATTATTAGAGCAGTATGGTAAAAAAGGCGATAGAGTACTTGATATTGGCTGTGGAAGCGGTATCTTATCTATTTGCTCGTTGCTATTGGGGGCAGATGAGGCAGATGCAGTGGATATTGACCCTAATGCAGTAGATATTGCTTACGAAAATGCTACTATGAACGGCATTACAAAGGAGCAGTATCATGTTTTGGCAGGGAATATTCTTTCGGATGAAGGGCTTCATGCAAAGTACTGCGGGCAAAAATATCAGATTGTAATGGCGAATATTGTAGCGGACATCATCATTGCATTGGCAGATAAAATTCCATGCTATTTGGCACCAGATGGCGTTTTTATTGCCAGTGGTATTATTTTGGAACGCTTGCAGGATGTATATGATGCTGTGGAGAGCCAAGGCTATACCATACTACAAACAGTAACCAAAAAAGATTGGGCGGCTGTGGCATTTCGGGCAGTATCCCGCTAAAAAGGGAGGGATGCACATATGCCAAGGTTTTTTGTAGAAAAAAATCAGATACAAGGTGATACCATACACATTGAAGGGGAAGATGCTTCCCATATTACTAGGGTTTTGCGATGCCGTATCGGCGAAGAAATCTGGATAAATGATAAAGATGCCACAGATTATCGGTGTGAAATTTCCACTCTGGAAAAAAATAGTGTTACGGTTCATATTTTAGAAGCACTGCCCTGCCAATCGGAACCAAAAACAAAAATTACACTATACCAAGGCCTCCCCAAGGCGGAAAAAATGGAATGGATTATACAAAAATGTGTGGAGCTTGGTGTGGATGCCATTGTGCCTGTAACTACAGAGCGTTGTATTGTGAAACTGGAAAAAAAGGAAACAAAAAAAATAGAACGTTGGGCAAAAATAGCCGAATCTGCCGCCAAGCAAAGCGGCAGAGGAAAAATACCTGAAATACTGCCGTTATGCTCCTTTTCGCAAGCTATTGCGGAAGCGGCAAAAAAAGACGGCGCAATCATTCCCTACGAAAATGAAAAAAATCGAGGAATACGAGAATTTTCTCAAAAGTTTTCTGGAGAAAGTGTTGCTGTTTTTATTGGCCCTGAAGGCGGTTTTTCTGAAAAAGAAATTGCCTTGGCACAAGAATCAGGGATACTGCCTGTAAGCCTTGGAAAGCGTATTTTGCGTACGGAAACGGCAGGTATGGTGGCTGTAGCCCTACTGTTATATGAGCTGGAATAGGAGAGAAAAACCATGATTTATTTTGATAATGCCGCTACTACCCAAACATCTCCTGCTGTAGCAGAAAAGCTTGCAGATATGCTTTGCAATGAATTTGCAAACCCTGCCTCTGTGAGCAAATTGGGGCTTTTGGCGGAAAAAGAAATCAGAAAAAGTGCCGATTGTTTGAGCAGGGGTATCCATGCAAAGCCAGAGGAAATTTATTTTACCTCAGGGGGGACTGAAGGGGATAACTGGGCGGTTTTTGGTACGGCGGCAGGCTATCATAGGCGAGGAAAGCACTTAATTACCACCCAAACAGAGCATCCTGCTGTGAAAAACCCTATGAAGGCACTGGAGGAGCAAGGCTATGAGGTGACTTGGCTTGGGGTGGATGAAAAAGGCTATGTGGATGTAGAGGAATTGAAAAATGCCATTCGCCCTGACACCATTTTGGTTAGCATTATTTTAGTGAATAATGAGACAGGCATCATACAGGATGTGCAAAAGCTAGGAAGCATCATTAAGGAGAAAAATTCTGCTATCCTTTTTCATGTAGATGCTGTGCAGGCATTTGGAAAATATCCTATTGATGTGCAGAAAATGAAGATAGATATGCTCACAATGAGCGGGCATAAAATACACGGCCCTAAAGGCACAGGTATGCTGTATATGAAAAATGGACTTCATGTAAAGCCATTATTATTGGGCGGCGGTCAGCAAAAAGGACAGCGTGCAGGTACGGAAAATGCCCCTGGAGCGGCGGCTTTGGCAATGGCGGCAGAGGCTTGTTTTCAAGACATGGATAAAAATGCGGCTCATGTGCTACAAATAAAAAAGGCATTGCAAGAGGGGATTTTTTCTTCCATTGAGGATGTACGTGTCAATGGAGATAGCTTGGAAAAAGCCAGCCCTTATGTGCTGAATATGACATTTGCAGGAGTACGTAGTGAGGTACTGCTTCACGCTTTGGAGCAGGAGGATATCTATGTTTCCGCAGGTAGTGCCTGTGATAGTAAAAAGAAAACAGGCAGTGCTGAATTAACTGCCATGGGATATTCCTTTGAGGAGATAGAGGGAACCATTCGTTTTAGTTTTTCAAGGTATAATACTGTGGAGGAAGCAGAACTCTGCGTGGAAAAGCTGAAAAAAATTGTTCCGTTTTTAAGAAAATATAATAGATAAGGAGGTGCGGTATGGAAGAAAAGGTTTTGATTGCAAAATACGGTGAGGTAGCCATGAGAGGAAATAACTTTGCTATGTTTATCTCCCAGTTAGTGGCGACCATCCGCAAAAATTTGAGAGAAGAAGGCGAGTTTTATGTAGTAAAAGAGCAGGGTCGCCTTGTTATCGAAAGCAGGGGCGGTGAAATGGACTATGATAGGCTGATTCCTAAAGTAGAGCCTATCTTTGGCTTGGTGGGTTTATGCCCCGGTGTAAAAACCATAGACCAATCCATAGAAACCCTTTGCCAAGTGTCGTTACACCATATGCAGGAATTATTCCCTACAGAAAAAATATCTTTTAAAGTAGTGGCAAAGCGGGCAAATAAGAAATATCCTCTTACTTCCCAAGAGGTTGCGACGGAAGTGGGCGGCTATCTTTTGGAAAGAATGCCTAATTTAAGTGTGGATGTGCATCACCCAGATATTATTTTGCGTGTAGAATTGCGAAATGATGCCTATGTATACTCCAAGGTGATTCCTACTTTTGGTGGCTTGCCTATGGGCTCATCGGGTAAGGCAATCTCCTTGCTTTCTGGCGGTATTGATAGCCCTGTTGCTACATGGATGATGGCCAAAAGAGGAGTTGCTGTAGAGGGTGTTTACTTTCATAGCCCCCCTTATACCAGTGAGTGGGCAAAGCAGAAGGTGGAGGATTTGGCAGAGCGTCTATCCTGCTTTACAGGGGAATTTCGCCTTCATGTGGTACCATTTACAGAGGTTCAGCTTTATTTATTAGACCATGTACCCCATGATAAGCTTACGATATTTTTAAAACGTGCCATGATGCGTACAGCACAAAAAATTGCCGAACGGGAAAAGGCACTTGCCCTTATTACAGGCGATAGCGTTGGGCAGGTGTCTAGCCAAACCCTGCAAGGGCTTCATGCAATCAATGCGGCGGTAGGAGGTATCCCTGTGCTTCGTCCTTTGGCGGGCATGGATAAGCAGGAAATTGTGGATATGGCGAGAAAAATCGGTACATTTGATATTTCTATCCGTCCCTACGAAGATTGTTGTACCATATTTGTAGCAAAACATCCCGAAACACGCCCCAAAACCTCAGTAATAGAACGAATAGAATCCCGTTTAACAGAATTGGATGCTCTCTTAGAAAAGGCTCTGGAAGAGGCAGAGTGCATCGTAAAAGGCTAATTTAAGCCTTGACGATTTCGCTTCTATTTGCTATAGTGAAGCTATCAAAATAAAAGATTGGAGATGGGAAGATGCGTAACTTTTCTTGCTGATTATTTAATTGCATACAAAATGACAAAAGGCGGGGTAGTACCGTTTGTTTTTTGTGTGCCATGCAAGAGGGTTATCATTCTTTCTATTATGCAAGGCTTTTTTGTGATAAAAAAATGCCTGCTGCTCTAAAATATAAAGGTACTTGCTCTAGGTAGTAGTGTTTTTGGTATGTCAAAATTACTATACTGTTTTGGGCGTAATTGTCCTGTATTTTATGGCTGTAAGAAGATTACCTTCTTGCAGCCTTTTATCATTTTTACAGGAGGTACTTTTATGTCATTGATACAGATTACGGATTTAACATTTGGTTATGATGGAAGTAGCGAAACTATTTTTGAAAATGTATCTTTTCAGTTGGATACAGATTGGAGATTAGGCTTTACCGGTAGAAACGGAAGGGGTAAAACTACCTTTTTGAAGCTTTTACTGGGGAAGTATGAATATAGAGGAAAAATTTCTGCCACGGTAGAGTTTTCTTATTTTCCTTATGAAGTCTTAGATAAGGAGAAGGATACCATGGAAATTGTGTATACCATGCATCCTTATTGTGAGCATTGGGAGCTAGTAAAGGAGCTTTCCCTGCTACAGGTGGCGGAGGAGGTCTTATATCGCCCCTTTCACACCCTCAGTAGCGGAGAGCAGACGAAAGTGCTATTGGCTGTACTTTTTTTAAAGGAGAACAATTTTTTGCTCATTGATGAGCCAACCAATCATTTGGATGGGGAAACAAGGCAGGTATTGGCAAAGTATTTAAAAACAAAAAAGGGCTTTATATTGGTATCTCACGACAGGGTGTTTTTGGATACCTGTATTGACCATATTCTTTCTATCAATAAAGCCAATATTGATATCCAAAGAGGCAATTATTCTTCTTGGATGCAAAATAAGCAGTTGGAGGATTCTTTTGAGCTGGCTGAAAATGAAAAGCTGAAAAAAGATATCAAACGATTATCTGATGCGGCAAAAAGAAGTGCTAACTGGTCAGCTAGGGTGGAGGGAACAAAGTTTAAAGGAAGGGATGCTTCTGGCATAAAGCCTGATAAGGGGCATATTGGGCATAAGGCGGCAAAAATGATGAAACGCTCCAAGGTAATAGAAAATCGGCAAGCTACCGCTATAGAAAAGAAAAAGAGCCTACTGAAAAATATTGAAACTGCAAATCCCCTAAAAATAACGCCCTTGGTGCATTCCAGTGAGGTTTTGGTACGGTGCGAGAATATTTCTATCGGGTATGGGGAGAAAAGTGTGGTGAAAAATATCCAGCTTTCCATCAAAAATGGGGAGCGTATTGCCTTGGTAGGAAAAAACGGAAGCGGCAAAAGCAGCCTCCTACGGGTGATATGCGGGCAAGAGATTCCATTTGCAGGAAGGTGCTATACTGCCTCGGGTCTTATTTTATCTTATATCCCTCAGGATGCTTCTTTTTTGCAAGGGGAGCTATCAGAGTTCGCTTATGAGCATCAGTTATCGGAAACACAGTTTAAAACTATTTTAAGAGAACTGGACTTTTCCAGAGAGGATTTTAACCGAAGGATGGAGTATTTTAGCGATGGGCAAAAAAAGAAGGTGCTATTGGCAAAAAGTTTGTGCGAGGAGGCACATCTCTATGTTTGGGATGAACCGCTAAATTTTATTGATGTGCTTTCCAGAGTGCAGATTGAGGAAGTGCTATTACGCTATGCACCTACTCTGCCATTTGTGGAGCATGATAAAGGCTTTGTGGAAAAGGTCGCTACTAGAATAGAAGAATTATAAGTAAATGAAAAAAAGCCCCACCAAGAACTTAGTTTTTGGTAGGGCTTTTAAGTTTCCATAAAAAAATCACTCGAAAATCTAGTTTTCGAGTGAAGGCTATCGATTTTTATCGACCACCGTGGGAGGGGGTTTTTCCTAAAACCGTCTCCCTTTGTTGGTATCGCAGTATTTTAGGGATATATATTAATCATTTAAGATATAAACCGTAACGTTTCGTACACCCCAACCATAGGCTTCTGCTTTGGAAGTATAGCAAAGGTCAATTTTATTTCCTTTGATGGCACCGCCTACATCTTCTGCTACAGCCTTGCCATAGCCAGGGATATAAACCTTTGTTCCCAATGGAATTACATTAGGGTCAACAGCAATCACACCTTTTTTTGCTTGTGTTCCTGTAGCAGTAATGCCATTACAGCCTGGGTCATAAGGAGTGTAGCCTGTTGCTTTTACATTAAGGGCTTTAGCATAGGTATAGCCGTCAATTTCATTTTTGCTTTTTGTGCCTCGCTCAATAATTTTATTTTGTGCTTCTTGAATCAGCTTTTCTCCTGTAATTTGGGAGGAAACCAGTTTATCACCAGAATAACGCTCTGTGGTATAAACTTCTAATGCTCCATCCTTACCTTCTTGAATTACTTTTTCTTCGCCTTCCATCATATCGGGATTTTCTCTGATTTCTGTATCAAAAGCAATGGTTTCTTTTTTTGTAACAATTTTTTCTGTGATGGAAGAAAGGTTAATAACCATGTTGCTACTTAATTGACTTTCTTCACTTACATCTTCTAAAATGTATTCTGCGTCCATTAATTCATCAATGCTTGCCATCAGTTCGCCAACTGTTTGTTTATCGGTGTTTACCATGCGAGGTACCCCGTCGAGATTGATGATAACTGGAATGGATTTTCCGTATGCTGCGGCTGAACCACAGCCGATTACCAACATAAATACTACGATAGCAATTACTCTACTAAGTCTTTTAGTCATTTTTTCCTCCTCGGACATTTGTGAAACAATTTCTAACTCTTGGCGAAATGTGAGCTGAGTTTAGAAATTGTGGACTGTCCTATTGATTTATTATTGACATGAATCCTTTTTGATAAATGCCTCTACAGTATTTATAACCTTGCTCAGTGTGTCATAAACAACTGCAAAAAATAAAGATATATCATATCGATATACCTTTATCTTATTTACAGATAGTATATTAACACATTCGTAACAATTATGCAACAATTATTTTAAAAATAATTTTTTTCCGTTTTGAAATGTAATATTTGCGACTTTTTCAGGTGAAACATTTTTAATATCTGCAAGTTTATTTACAATATATTCTAAATTTCGAGAATCATTTCTTTTACCACGATTGGGAACAGGAGCAAGGTAGGGCGAATCTGTTCCCAATCGTGGTAAAAGAAATGATTCTCGAAATTTAGAATATATTGTAAAT
>JAAYQI010000015.1 GCA_012519385.1 Candidatus Epulonipiscium sp. | reverse complement strand
TGGTATTTGGTATGTCACTGTCTTAAATCAAAATATTTATCCTACAAATTAGACTCCTTCACCCACAAGTCAAAAGCCGGAAGATTAATCTTCCGGCTTAAAATTTGTCATTTGATACCCTTTTTGCATAGCTAACGCCTCATAGCAAAGTTTATGTAATTCTAAGCATACTTGCCTTTGTTCTTCCTCCGTCAAGGATAACACTTCTGTCTGCTCTCCGTTTTTGGTACAGTATAATATACCTTTTAAACCGCCCTCTTTCCCTGTGGACTCCATATTTGCTATCTCCTTTTGCAATCATACTATTTATATATGCAGTATCTTCCAAAAATTTTCCATGCAAATACCTCTAACTAAAAAACAAACGGCATACATTAATGAAAAAGGAGGTGTTTTTTTGGAAAATGCAGCAATTTATATTCGCGTGAGTACAGAGGAACAAACGGAGTATTCTCCGCAAGCACAGTATGATGAACTACTTGCCTATGCAAAGGAACATCAGCTTATGGTTCAAGAGAACCATGTTTTTATTGATAACGGAATCTCGGGAAAAAGTGCCTTAAAAAGGCCTGCTTTCCTGTCTATGATGAAATTATCCAAAGCAAAGCCACGCCCCTTTGATGTAGTACTTGTTCATAAATATGATAGGTTTGCACGAAATAAAGAAGACAGTGTTTTATATAAGGCCATGCTGAAAAAATCCGGCATTCGTGTTATTAGTATCAAAGAACCCATTCCCACCGATGATAAATTTGCTGTTATTTATGAATCCATGCTAGAGGCTATGGCAGAATATTATAGCTTAAATCTTGCTGAAGAAGTTAAAAAAACCATGATAAAAAAGGCACACCAAGGAGAGCATCAGTCCATTGCTCCTTTTGGATACCGTAATAAAGATAAAACCTTTGAATTAGTACCAGAAGAAGCTGTGATTGTAAAACACATTTTTCATCAATTCCTTCAACAAGATAAAAGCTGTTGGCAGATTGCAAAAGAAATCAACCAAATGGGCATCAAAACCCATAGGGGCAATGCCTTTGAAAGCCGCGCCATCACCTATATCTTAACAAATCCGGTTTATGCAGGATTCTCACGATGGACACCCACAGAAAAAAGACCACGAAACGAAAACCACCCTGATACTGTAATCGTACCCGCAAATCACACGCCAATTATTACAAAAGAGCTTTTTAAAGCAGTACAAAACAAAATAAACGCCAATAAAAAAAGGCCGCACAAGCGCCCTACTACCCTACAAAACCAGTACACATGGCTTCAAGGCATCCTATTATGCGGTAATTGCAATCATCCGTTACTTGTTTCAAACCACTATAAAAATGGAAATGTGCAGCTTCAATGCGGCAGCTATAATCATGGTCTTTGTGCTGTATCTCACTCCATTTCAACAGCGAGGCTGATTCCGGTTATTTTAAATACACTACAAGCACTGGTTGATTTTTCTCATATCACAGCATACTCTGTTTCTTTTCAAAAAGATAACGATTGCCTAAAAACCTTGGAACAATATAAAATGCAACGTAACCAACTGCTTCGCAAACTGGAACGAGTCAAGGAAGCCTATTTAAATTCTATAGATTCTTTAGAAGAATACACTAAAAATAAGGCAGAGCTTCAAAATCAACTACAAGAAATAGATTATAAAATAGATACAGAAAACAAACAGAGTTCTCTCTTTGAGAAAAACGCAACCAAATTCCCTAATGTTTGTAGCCTGATTAGCTCCCCTCAATTTACACTTTCGCAAAAAAAAGTTATTGCAAAAAACATATTTGATAAAATCATCTATAAAAAATCAACTCAAACCATAGAAATCCATTTAAATATTATCATATCCTAATACCATATGGGGGCGCAGATGGAGAACTTGCTGCATCGCTTCGTTATCTAAGCCAAAAATTCACTATGGTTACCCCTGAAGCACGTGCTACGTTAAATGATATTGCTACCGAAGAATCGGCTCATGGAAGATATCCATAATACCTATGCAAACAAAAAAACAATATAGGTCTTACAAAAATAAAAACCCCACAAACACTGAATTTGTAGGGTCTTTCTCATCGAGGCGACAAGATTTGAACTTGCGACCTCTACATCCCGAATGTAGCGCTCTACCAAACTGAGCCACGCCTCGATGCGGCATAACACTAATATTGTGCTACTTTTTTCCAAAAAAGTCAAGGGTTTTAGGGCTTATTTGCCTTCTAAAGCCATTCTAAAATTTTGATTTTACTGTTGTTTTACTTACTTTTTGAAAATTATGCAAGTCACCATGCAAGTCAAAGTAAATGAATTTTTTAATTGTATTATCTAATGCATTCCCTCCTAATTTATGCTAAGAAAAAAACACCTAAACGGAATCGTCTAAGTGCTTATGGTGAAACAACCTCCCATTTACCGCCCTTGCTACTTCCATCCTATAGTTCCTCTTTTTCAATAGGATTCACGTGCACCATGCAATGCTTTACTCTGGGGAATTCCTGTTCCATTATTTTATGAAGCTGTTCTGCAATTTCATGAGATTCCCGCAATGTTTTTTCAGCATCTACAGAGATTTCGATATCTACATAAATCTTAGAACCAAATAAACGACTTTGCAGTAAATCTATTTGCAAAACACCTTCCTGCTTTAAAATTATCTCCCGCATTTGCTTTACCGTATCCATATCGCAGGATTTATCTACCAGTTTATCAATGGCATCCCGAAAAATATCAACTGCAGCTTTCGCAACAAAAAAACAAATTACTATACTGGCAATAGGGTCAAAAATAGGAAAACCAAGCCTTGCACCCAATATTCCCACAAAACTTCCTATGGAGGATAACGAGTCCGAACGATGATGCCATGCATCCGCCATCAGTGCAGAAGAATTTATTTTTTTAGCTCCTGCTCTTGTATACCAGTACATCCACTCCTTCACTACTATAGAAGTAATGGCAGCTACCAATGCCAAAACGCCAGGAATTTGCAGTTCCCCATAATTCCCTCCTATCACTTTTTGAATACCTTGATAACCAATCCCAATACTAATTGCAAATAAAACATTGGCAAGCAAAATTGCCGCAATACATTCCATCCGTTCGTGTCCGTATTGGTGTTCCTCATCGGATTCTTTAGAAGAAATGTGTATTCCAATCATCACTATAAATGTACTAAATACATCGGAGGCAGAATGAACCGCATCAGAAATCATAGCGCCAGAATGAGCAAAAATACCCGCAAATAGCTTTAATACGGATAATGTGGTATTTACTATGATACTCACAACAGAAATGTGCATGGCAATTTCTTTGTCCTGAAGTTCATCCTTTTGTGATGACTTTATCATTTGATTCAATATCTTTTTCATAAAAAATCCTCCATCGCTTTACTCCATACACAGATTTTACTTCTTGTTTCTTCATGAGAGAAAAAAAGACACCTGGGGAACAAGAAGTAAACTACTGTCCCACAGATGTCATCATCTGCTGTCGCAAAACGCAACCCGGCTCCATAAACCCTATTCGTTTATCGCCTGCCAGTTTGTACTGTAAATTAAAATTTAAGTGCAAAGAGTATGATTATATTCCTATTATAGTAAGGCAATTTACTTTTTGTGTCAATAGTTTGCAGTTATCTTAGCGTTCCATAACATTAAAGGACAAAAGGAAGCACCACTGCAACCACAATATAAATCAGTATAATCAGTGCAAACGGAATACTTCCTATCTTAGATTCTTGCACAGCCATTTCTCCCTCAAAAACGATATCCTTGAGGATTGGATTGGCATTCCTCTTATAAAACAGCCATATACAACCCGCTAAAAGGGGCAAGGATAGTAATGTTATGGTACCAATACTCATAAACTGCTGTGTTAAGGTAAGCTCTGGCAGCTCTACCATAGACTCTGCATTTTTCATCTGTGAAAAAGCCAATAACACCTGAGTTGCATTAATAGTAAAATGTGCAATGACAGAAGCCAATATAGAATTAGTATGGTATACCAATACACAAAATAAACTTCCCAATGCAAAAGTATATAAAAACTGTTGCACATCCATATGAATTATCCCAAACAATAATCCTGTAATACAGCAAGCCTTCACTGTAGAAATAAAGCGATATCCCGAAAAAACAACCCCTCGAAAAAATAATTCCTCACATATGGCAGGCATTACCCCCACACTAATTATCATCATAGGCACTGTGGAAAATTCACTGCTTTGTGATATGATTTCAGCCACACTATTGGGAAACAATAAGGAAGCCAAAAAAGAAAGCAAACTCATTAGGGGCTGAATCAGCAATGACATCAGCACAATTAATATCACATTTTTCCAATGGATGGGATAAAGCCTTAATGTTGCCTTCACTGGTTTTTTCGTAATGAAAAAATAAAAGACGATTGGAACAATAAATGCTAATATCTGTGTCAGTACTAACTGCAGAGTGATTGGCATTTGGCTTGTCCATGGGGCAACTCCCCAAACTGGAGATATAAATAGTTGATATATGATTGTCAGCAAAACAATACTGGTTGTTTGCTTGGCTTCTGTCATGTTATTTCCTCATTTCATCAGTATCTTTACAAAACTAAACTTTTGGCTTTCGTTTCATTTTAATTATTCTTTATCCTTTTTATTTTCTTCCCCTAAGCCTGCAGTAATCGGAAGGTCTTCATAAAGATATTTTTCTTTGTATTTTTTTTGTATAAATTCCACCCAAAACATCTTTATGGATGCAATCACAGGTACCCCCAAAAACATACCAATTGGACCCATGAGTGCTCCACCAACAACAATGGAGAGAATAATCCATAGAGGGGTCATTCCTGTGGAATCCCCTAAAATCTTAGGGCCTAATATAATACCGTCAAATTGCTGAAGTCCCAGTATAAAAAGCGCCACCCAAATCACCTTACTAGGTTCAATCAGTAGTGTAATCAATAACGCAGGGATTGCTCCGATGAATGGACCAAAGTATGGAATCATATTAGTAATGCCTATAATAAGGCTCACCACAGTCACATAAGGTGCCTTTATTAAAGATAGCCCAATAAAGCATAGTATTCCTATAATGGTAGAATCAAGGGTTTTACCCACAATAAAATTTTGAAAAATACCATGTATTCTCTCTATATTATAGAAGAAATGGTCTGCCTTATTCTGGTCAAATAAAGCATAAATGGTTTTCTTAGAACTTTGGGCAAACTTTTCTTTATCCATCAGCATGTAAAATGCAATAAAAATACCCATGATTGCATTTAATAAAGACGATGCCGCAATTACTGTGCTATCCAAAATGGTACTTAGCACAAGTGGAACATTTTTTGTATAAGAAATTATTGGCTGCAACAAATTGTTGATAAGAGTATTCACATCGTCAGCATCGATATATGAAATCTGGTCAAAAATTTGTTGTATGGTTATTTGCAGGTCGCTCATGTGCCTTGGCATCTGGTTATAAAATATACTCAATGAAGAAATTACTTCAGGTATAAAATATATCAATATCCAAGAGATTCCTCCCAACACCAACACATAGGTTAATATTATAGAAATACTTCTTTTTATTCCATTATGCTTGTGTAAAAAAGGACTCCATTTGCCAAATTTTTTTTCAAGAAACTTTACACAAGGATGCATTAAATATGCAATGGCAAACCCAAATAAAAACGGTGCAGCTAAATGCTTTAGATACCCAAAAAAGCCGACTATCCCCATAGTAATGCCAGCAAAGTTGTCCAATATCTTTTCAAATAAAATAGCTATCATCAAAACTGCCAAAAAAGTTATTGCAATAGACGTATATTTCGTATTCCACTTAATTTTCTTAAAAATAATAATCACTCCAAGACAAAT
>JAAYQI010000163.1 GCA_012519385.1 Candidatus Epulonipiscium sp. | reverse complement strand
TTTAATAAGGGTTGTGATGCTTTTAATATCTTATTTGTAACCATATTCCAAACACGCCCCCATGTCATGGGCATAGTTGCAAATCTGGCTTCAATTTCATCTGCTGAATAAAAAAGCGCATTTTTAATTACATTCGCTGTAAGCAAACCGTCCGATGCCCAATCTTTCATTGAGCCTCTAGCTTTTTCTACTTCTATCATATATTTTTCTATACTTTGCGCCAAAACTGGAGCATTTTCTATAATGGATCTAAATTCGTCACCTTGCAATCTTCCAGAAGCCATAGCTTGCGTAAGCTGATATACTGCCGCTGATTGCTCAATTGAAGAAGCTCCAATAAAACTTTTGTTTACTAAATCTGTGAAAGCTAAAAGTTCATCATTCCCTTTAAATGCTTTTTTAGCAAGGATTCCTAGTTTTGATATAGTACCTGCTGTTTCAAGATAAGAAGCTCCCGTTCTTTGTGCCATACCATATATTTTGTCTTGCAATTCTTTTGTAGTTTGAAGTCCATCATTCATTAAATTTAATCTTGCAGTTGCAAGTGCAAATTCATCTGATATATTTGCTATCTTTTGAATTCCCATTATGCCACCGATGCCAGCAAGCATATTTCTCAACCCTTTGGCAATCCCTGTACCTTGATTCATGCTATTGTTGAATCTATTTTGCTGCTCATCTGCCCGTCGAATAGATTCTTCTATTTGATTAAAAGCTACCTCTGCTCTGTTTAACTCTGCTCTCGCAGCCTGCAATGAACTTGTATCAATAGAATTTGATGATACCCTTTGCATAGTCTCAAAACTACTAATAACGGTATTCAAGGCATTAGTCATACTTCTAAGACCTGGTGTCATGCCGTTAAACATTTGTATCGAGGTTCTAATCGTTGCCATCCTATACCTCCTTTGTATTTTTTTACATAATAAAAGCACTCACTTCATAAGCGAGTGCTAAAATTCATTTAAGTCCTGCTTGTGCTTTAGACTGAACTTCGTTATTCATAAATGTAACATTTGCATTAGAACCTGCCGCTCCGTTTCCGTACCAAGTAATAATTTTTGTAGAATACCCGCCAACATTTGATTCTGCTGAAATCTCTCCAGCGCTGCCTACAATCTCACAAACCTGTTCATAAGTCATACCACTTTGAATTTTATTATATTCATCCATAGTAATATATTCAGATTCATTTGATACACCTGAAATATTTCGTTGTATCGCACTGTTTTGCGCGCTCATAAAAATAACGGTCGCAATAGGAATTAGCACGATGCACAATATCGGAATTAAACATCCACGTCCTTTTTTAGCTCTTTTATCTATCGATTTTTCTTTCATTTCCTCGATTTGCTGTTCGTCAATAGAATTTACGTCTTGACCGCATTCGCCGCAGAAGGCTGTGCCATCTTGCAACGGTTTTCCACATTTTGTACAGAATTTTGCCATCTTAAATATCTCCCCCTAAATTATTCTTAAAGCCATTATACATCACAATTTAAAAACTTTCTACCTCCCTTTGCTACTTTTATTGATTTTCTAACCTTCTGCCAAATAAAAAAGAGCATTTCAGCTCCTTTATTGTAAAATTATGAATTTTTTGGTATAATTTCAATCGCACGGTTGCGTAATGGGCGGTTATGGCTCGCTTTCCCGAGTAAAGGGGGTGAAGCCTATGACTACATATGAAGCTATAGCATTAATGATTGGCTTTGCTATTTTGGTCATACACATTCTGAATTTCAGAACAAAATAACCAGCCCCTCATCGCAATTAGGTAAGCTGGTTATTTAAAGTAACTATTTTAGCAAGCCTAACCGCCCTTAATACGGTTGTGCTTGGGAGTGTTCGCAGCACTCCCTTTTATATTGTCATTATAACCTGCGTTTTTGCTCCTGTCAACTGGGGACAGGCTCTCAATTATGCCATCAAGCTAAAAAACAACCTAGTAATATTAAACTTTCTATCTCCTTTTGGCATTTTGTTTCATTTTCTGCGCTTCCTTCTTTTCGGCGTCTGCTTTTAATTGGATTGATGCTATAATAAAAGCTTTCTCTCTTCGGGGGAGGTTTAAATACTCTGAGGGCAACATATGAAATTTATGCAAACAATAATAAGCATAATTACTTTCCGCGTCGCCCCCGTCAATTAGTTTTTTGCTTCGTCTACCAATTCATCCATGCTAGTATCAAAGCCATTCATTTCTTGTATATTAGCAAGGAATGACGTATATTCCCCTGCGTTAAGCATCTTTTTCAGTAAGGCATCAGCACCCATAACACCGTAGGCGTTTTGCAGTTCTGCATCATTCAAATTAGGGAACACAGTACAAGTAACAGCTAGCAATCCTAAATATTCGTTTGTATCAATCTCTTGTGTAAATTGTCCCTTTTTACCAGGCACCTGTACTTTTCTTGTGCAGGATTTACGCAGGGCTTCGTCCTCCTCTGCTGTAATAGCCCGAATCTCCCATTTTATAGGCTTGCCCTCTGCATCCACAAATCTCTTACTTACTACAACCTTTTTGTTTTCCTCTTTGATTGGGTTTAAAAATGCTGTTAAGTCCATATGTATATTCCTCCTTATTCCATTCCAACAAGTGGTGTAAACTGCTCTGGCATCTCAAAACTTTCAAAAGTTCCCGATACATCTTCTTCCAAGGTGTCCTCTCCTGCTACAAACTTAGCAAGTATGATGGAATCAAGCAAACAACCTTTGAGTATAATGGTCTGTCTGCCAACTTTAGAGCCTTTGTCCTCATTAGTTACCATAATGTCAAAAGGCTCCATGACCCCAGTATTTTGATAATCTAACATAATTTTACGCATAATGCTTTGATTGTAGTACATCGTTCCCGACCATGTGCCTTTTCCACCCGCAGGCTTATGCCCTTTGTTTATCTGTCCTAAAATAGGTATTTCAACGATATTTGGCTCATACTTAGATTCAAAGTCGGTCAACTGCATAAACTTATATCTGTTTCCATCAATGGTGATAAAGCATTCCGCTAATGCCCCATAAATAGCATCTGTAGCTAACATTGTCTGTCCCATAAAGCTCCTCCTTTCTTATCTCACAATTACCGTCATATATAACTTGGCCATAGCAGCAACGGGGGTTACTGGGCTAATTACTGTTACGGACTTTTTATCGTTTCCTTTTTCCACCTTCAATTCATCGGAGGAAAAGTTCTCAATGGCTTGGATTTGCTCCAATTCCCTGTGATAGGTCACTAAGTCATTCCAGAAAGCGATTCTTCCTGCATTGTTATTTTGCACTTTACCCAAGTATCTTTGGTTGAAAAGTACCGCAATGTCATTTCCAATCTGGTCTAACACTCTGATTACTTGATTGCTCTGGAAATCTTCGTTCTTATCTACAGTCGTAGATGTAAAACTGCTAATATCGTCCAAAACCCGAACCTCGTCGCCGACTTTATGGAATACAAATTCCCCCGCTTTTACAGCAGCTACTAGCTGGCTTTGCTTATAGTCCGTGAACGGTTCAAATTCTCCATCGTAGAGCTTATTCTGGTTGGATTTATTGACTGCACACCCTGCCGATGCTCCTGTTAGCCAATACACAAGGCTTGCTTCGTTCTCACCCTCTCCCAATACAGCATTTTTGAGGTTGATAACACCTTCATAATCTGCCGCCTTGTTATAGAGTACCGTCTGAAACTTCACACCCATTTCATCCCTAAGACGCTTGGTAAATGCCACAAATAAACTCTTGACCGTTTCCTCTGCGGAAAGGCATCCCAAGGTGTTAAAGCTATAGGATTCCACCTTGTCTAAAAAGGTCTGGTATGCTGTGCCTGCTACTGTTCCGTTGCTACCTCCTGCCAAAGGCATTCCTGCGGTTACTTCCAGTGTTGCTTCCTTCTTAAAAGCTACAAAATCATTGTCTTTCAAATCTGCCGAAGAAGTAACTGTTTGGGTATCTACAATCGTTGTATCCAATAAGGTAGTAACATCAAACTTTGCAGGCTCATCTACATTAGCAGAAATAATAATCTTAATATCATTTCCTCTGATACCGCTGTACCTTGCTGTTGCATAAGTATTTTCTGCCTTGTTGCCGCTATTTAAACGAAAGGCATATAATGTCTTGGCATTTAAGAATAAATCCCTCAAACCCTTTAATTTTGGACTAGTATAGTCATAGCCGAATATCTTTAAGCTATCTGTCTGAAAGTCTGCATTCTCAACAATAAATATCTCGCCATCTACGCCCCAGTCCAGTTCTAAGGCCAATGCGGCATAACCCCTATCCGATAGATTTGCCGATGCTCTGGCCGCAGAAACGAAGTTAATATAAGCCCCTGGAAGGACTTTATTTTGTGTTAAAAAAGTACCGCCGCCTAATCCCAATTACCTCACCTTTCCTTTCTGAAATCTTTCTATCAAGGCATCTACTTCGCCAAAAGAATACATCCGGCCATCTTCCAGTAGTGCAGACAATAAATCTCTCTGGTCTGCATACCTTCGGCTTTGCAACAGAGCTTCTTTGGGAAATCTAGCTTCCTTCTTTTCATTTTCCTGTTTCTCTGATTTTGCCATATACCTTCACCTCTTCCATAAAATCGTAAGGGCCTTTTTTGTGCACCATATTTAAGGTGTAATCAACCAAAAAATGCAATACGCCATCTTCCATTTTGTAGTTCATACTGCTGCCTAGCAGGAAATCGCCATCAAGGGTTATCCACTCTAAAATCATCCTTAGCTTTTCGGCTACTTCCCAACCTTCGGCATTTCCATTCTTGGGGAAGTAATGAATATCAAAGGTGCTTTCCAGTCGGAATCTATCCTTTAATCTTAATTCATGATTCTGTGTAACACAGAGAATAAAAAAGCAAGGCTTTCGTATACCCTGCTCTGTTTTCTCTGTATAAATTTTATAAGTTGTTGCAGGAAATTCCTTGCGGATTGCTTGAGCGATTCCTGTTATCAATTTATCTACCACGGAACGCCTCCTTCAATAACTTCATTAGTTTTTTCTCTACAATCTTCTCTGCATCTCGTTCCAATTCTTTTTCTGATATCAGCAGCATAAAGCGTCCTGGCACCCAGCCTTTATGGTCTCTGGTTCTATGCCCCGATTCTACATAGGAAGCATATTCCGTATTGTTGTAAACCTCTACAACATAGTACCCACCATAATAATGGGTACCACCGATAAACCAACCCTCTCGCAACCAGCCAGAATCTACAGGTGTTCTTTTTACAGCCTTTCGCAATAATCTTTCGGCAAGCTCCTTCACCATCTGCTCGCTGAACTTATCTAGGTCTGCGGATTGCAGTTTTTCCAGCTGGTCTCTAAGCTTAACCAACTGCCGATAGTCCACTCTGCCCCATCTGGCCATTATGCCCACCTCTCTTTGAGCACCAATTCTACTTCTTGGTGGGATACATATACCGCAGGCTCTCCCGATGCTTTATAGGCAGTGGTCACGCCGTTTTGAGTAACTATAATTTGACTTCCCGCCTTTACCGTGATATCGGGGGATAAAAACAGCTTGATACTTTGGGTAACTGCCGTAGCTGTGGCAGTCTGTTCCGAATGAGGAATGCTTTTATAGGATACTCTGCATGGAATATCCTCTGCCACTACTGTAGCAACAGTATTATTGATTAGCCCTTCTTGACTATCAAATTCAGTGATAATACATCTTCCATCATATAAGCTTTCTGTATGTTTTCTAATCAGATTTAACAGTGACATCACCATCCCGCCTTTCGGTATCGGTCAAGCTGTTTCGTATAGTTTTTCAAAAATGCCATACCAGGGTTATCGGATACGGAAGAAGCAGAAGAAAATGAGACAGTCACATCCCCCTCGGTAATACTTTTGACTGCCCCTTGTATTTGCTCCTGCCCCAACCCTTCCGCTCGGTATAAATCTACTGCCATATTAAGCAGGACATTTTCTAGCCCTTGCGGAATTTCTTTGATATTGCAGTAATTACAAACCATATCCGATACTTTACCCAAAACAAACTCAATAATAAAATCCTTGTCATTTCCTACGATTCCTAATAAGTTTTTTAATTTTTCGTGCCTTGTCATAGCATCATCCCCTGGAAATGATTCTGGCAATAGGAATTGCCTTATGGTCGATGTATTTTCTGTTAGCGGCTACTGAGTTTCCGTCATGCACTAATGACCAGTTTGCACCATTTTCTAACTCTGCATTGGTTGGAGAAAGGCTTGCTTGTGAGGCTTTGGTATAGGAGATACCATAGGGAGCAAAGCAAAGTCTTTGACGAGAATATAAGGTATCCATACCGCCATTGGTCTTAGGGTCTCTTGCCATTTCAAAAGGCACCCTTGCTCCAATATCCTCATAATCAAACGCACCATTACCC
Source organism: Candidatus Epulonipiscium sp. (assembly GCA_012519385.1). Classification (GTDB taxonomy): domain Bacteria; phylum Bacillota; class Clostridia; order Lachnospirales; family Anaerotignaceae; genus JAAYQI01. Next base: position 1,546 of record JAAYQI010000163.1, on the reverse strand, counting down.
AATACATAGGTTGTGTAAGTGGTGTAACCATCTTCCCCTTCAACTTCCTCAACAGGCATACTATCATCAATTAATACCGTACGCCCGTTCCATGTTGCAAGCTGTAAATCTCTCTGCACACCGTTGGCATCTGTATATTTCAAGTACTGTAACAGATTCAAGTTTTCTAAATTAGTTGCAACAGCACTGTGCATGATAGCAAGAGTAAATCGGCTTTTTGCATCACCACTGGCTTTTTGGATTGCGGAGTTTAATGTTGTAGGGCCTGCTAATGCGGCATCCCCTGTAAGGCTTGTGATATTCAGTGTATGATTATTTACAAACTCCAAATTTTTCGCACCCGTCATAGAGAAGATGCCTTTTAGAATAGACAACAAAATTCCTTGATTGATATCATCCCAGTATCTGGATACTTGCTGTGCCACGTTATCCATAAACTTAACACCGCCCGTGATATCCTCGGAAAAATCTCTTTCTGTCCATGCTTTTGCTCTACCTACTACTACAACGCTACGCTCATAGGTGGTGGTTCCTGTTGCGGTGATATCTGTACCGCCGTCATAGTTCACAGGCTCACCATCCAATAAGCCGAACATTGGCAGCGTTGCATATGCAGTACCCGATTGACTGCTGAATGCCGAACGGATTTCACTGTTTGCTCTTAGTACACCAGATTTTAAAAGCTCGTTTCTTTTCAGCTTGGGAATACGCTCCACATACTTCCCAAAGGCTTCCCCATTAAATGTTTTTGCATCAAATTTTGACATAGTTTTATACCTCCTTATAAATTAACTCCTGGATTCTTTTCCATATACTCTACCATTTCCGTATAGGACATTTTGCTGATGTCAACTCTACCTTCGTTGCCTCCCGATTGAAATCCTGTACCCTGCACATGGGTTTCTTCCACATCAAAGAGATAAGCATCACTCTTTTTCAGTGCTTCGAGGTCCAATCCTTCCAGAGTGCCATCCTCTTTTAACTTAATTTTTTCCATATCCAGCAATGCTTTGATTGCTTTAGGATTTCTGCCCTTTGCCTGCAAAATTGCCATGTCCAACGCACTGTCACGCTTGATATTGGTGATATCAGTGTTATATTTTGTCTCCCAGTTTTTCACATCTTTTTTCAACTGTTCCACATCCACACCATCAAAATTCTTAACTGTTTGTTGCAATGTTTTGATTGTGGCATTGGCTGTTTGCAGTTCGGTTATTTTTGTGTTATGGGTTTCTATGTCCACATAACCTTTCAATTCTTCCTCACTGGCAGCAGCTACCTTTGTGGCAATTTCTTCATCCAAGCCTAGCTTGATTAAATCTTCTTTTTTCAAATCAATTCTCCTTTCCGTGTTTTTCTGCACTAAAAAAGAGCCTGTTTAACGTCTGTACTCAAAGACGAGATATGCGGATCACCTTACCCTTTCTGTAATCGTATTTTTGTTACACAAAGGTACCCACCTCCTTTTAATTTATGGTATGAAAAAACCACCTAAACGGAATCGTCTAAGTGGTTCATTGCACTACTTGTTCTATTTGTTTCATGG
>JAAYQI010000162.1 GCA_012519385.1 Candidatus Epulonipiscium sp. | reverse complement strand
TCGTCGTCCAAATCCATGTCATTTAGTTCTTCGTCTATCAAATCATCCACGTTGTCATTATAGTCATCCAATAGTTCCTCACCCTCTACTTCTTCTTCAGGGATTTCTGCATCCCCATCAAACAAGATGTCTACCAGTTCTTCTTCTTCAGATAGTGGGCGGGTAGGTCTGCCAAAGAAACCTTCTGGAACATCCTCACCTTTTTCAAATCCATCAATATTCACATTCAAATCATCAATATCATCAATAGATTCCTTAATTTCCACTTCTGTATTGTCTTCTCTTAACACGCGAATATCCAGCGCAAGAGACTGCAGTTCTTTCAGCAATACCTTGAAGGATTCAGGTACACCGGGTTCAGGAATATTTTCACCTTTAACAATAGATTCATACGTTTTTACACGGCCAACAATATCATCGGATTTTACTGTTAAAATTTCCTGAAGTGTGTATGCCGCACCATATGCCTCAAGTGCCCAAACCTCCATCTCTCCGAAACGCTGTCCGCCAAATTGTGCTTTACCGCCCAAAGGCTGCTGAGTTACCAAAGAGTAAGGACCTGTAGAACGAGCATGAATCTTATCATCTACCAAGTGGTGGAGCTTCAGATAGTGCATATATCCAATGGTAACACGGTTATCAAATAATTCACCAGTACGTCCGTCACGCAGAGCAACCTTTCCGTCACGTCCAAGGGTAACACCCTTCCACTCCTCACGGTGGTCTCTGTTAGCATATAACTCATCGTAAATATCGCCATCCAAAATATCCTTCCATTTATTGGAAAATTCCTCCCAAGAAGTATTTACATAGTCGTTGGCCATCTCTAGCGTGTCCATAATATCAATCTCATCGGCACCGTCAAATACAGGAGTTGCAACCTTCCAGCCCAGTGCTTTTGCAGCAAGGCTTAAATGTGTCTCCAATACCTGCCCGATATTCATACGAGAAGGAATACCCAAAGGATTTAATACAATGTCTAAAGGACGGCCATTAGGTAAAAACGGCATATCTTCTACAGGCAGCACTCTGGAAACAACACCCTTGTTTCCGTGACGACCAGCCATTTTATCACCTACAGAAATTTTTCTTTTCTGCGCAATATACACACGCACCAACTGATTTACGCCAGGGCCGATATCATCACCGTTTTCACGGGTAAATATTTTAACATCCACAATAATTCCGGATTCACCATGAGGTACACGCAAGGAAGTATCCCGCACCTCTCTGGCTTTTTCACCAAAAATAGCACGCAAAAGTCTTTCTTCTGCTGTCAGCTCAGTTTCACCCTTAGGGGTAACTTTACCAACCAAAATATCATTTGGACGTACTTCTGCACCAATTCTTACAATGCCTCTTTCGTCCAAATCTCTTAAAGCATCCTCACCCACGTTAGGAATATCTCTGGTGATTTCCTCAGGGCCCAGCTTGGTATCTCTGGCTTCTGCTTCAAATTCATTGATATGAACTGAAGTGTATACATCTTCCTGTACCAGTTTCTCGCTTAATAAAACAGCGTCTTCATAGTTATAACCTTCCCATGTCATAAAGCCGATGAGAGGATTTTTTCCAAGAGCCAACTCGCCTTGGTAAGTGGAAGCACCGTCTGCAATAATATCTCCCACCTCAACACGGTCACCTACATTTACAATAGGCTTTTGGTTTAAGCAGGTGCTTTGGTTACTTCTTTGATATTTAATTAATTTATAGGTATCTCTTTGACCTACATCGTTTTTCACTACAACTTCGTTGGCAGATACTCTTTCCACCACTCCGCTGTTTTTAGCAATCACACAAATTCCAGAGTCTTTTGCTGTTTTATATTCCATTCCCGTTCCAACAATAGGAGAATCGGTAAGCAAAAGAGGAACCGCCTGACGCTGCATATTAGAACCCATTAACGCACGGTTTGCGTCGTCGTTTTCCAAGAAAGGAATTAATGCAGTAGCCACAGAAACCATCTGTTTTGGAGAAACGTCCATCAAATGAATTTCGCTTCTGTCAACAGCAATAATATCTTCTTTATGACGGCCTGTTACCTTTTTGTGTAAGAAATATCCATTCTCATCCAAAGGCTCATTGGCCTGTGCCACATTATAATTTTCTTCCTCGTCCGCTGTTAAATATACAAACTCATCGGTAACTCTTGGCTCCCCTTGGCTTTTATCCACTTTTCTGTAAGGAGCCTCAATAAAGCCGTATTCGTTAATTCTAGCAAATGTTGCCAAAGAGTTAATCAAACCGATGTTAGGACCTTCAGGTGTTTCAATAGGACACATTCTTCCATAATGAGAATGGTGAACGTCACGCACCTCAAATCCCGCTCTTTCTCTAGATAAACCACCAGGGCCCAAAGCAGAAAGACGACGCTTGTGAGTCAACTCGGATAAGGGGTTATTCTGGTCCATAAACTGGGATAACTGAGAGCTTCCAAAGAATTCCTTAATAGCAGCAGTTACAGGACGTACGTTAATTAACGCCTGTGGTGTTACCAATGCCACATCTTGGGTTGTCATTCTTTCTCTTACCACTCTTTCCATTCTGGAAAGTCCGATTCTAAATTGATTTTGCAGCAACTCACCAACAGAACGGATACGACGGTTGCCCAAATGGTCAATATCATCCACATATCCACAATCATAGTCCAACTGCATAACATAATTGATAGAAGCCATAATATCTTCTAAAGTAATATGCTTTGGAATCAGTTCATGAATATTTTCTTTAATTGCAACCTTGATTTCTTCTGCTGTATCATAAGAGTTTAAAATTTTAGTAAGCACAGGGAAGTATACTTTTTCCTTAATGCCAAGTTCCGCACCGCTAAGGCCAAATTCCTCCAAAAATCCATCAATGCTTACAGCTTGGTTACTTAAAACCTTGGTTTTGCGGTCTTCCACTTCTATATAAATATAAGCAACACCAGTATCTTGAATCTGGTCACAAAGCTCCAAGGTAAGAATATCTCCCGCTTCCGCAACGATTTCACCTGTCATAGGGTCCGTTACACGTTCTGCCAAAACCTTGCCGTTTACACGGTTACGCAGAGCAAGCTTCTTATTAAATTTATAACGACCAACTTTAGCCAAGTCATATCTTTTAGGGTCGAAAAACATTCCACGAAGCAGTGTCTCGGAGCTTTCCACCGTAGGAGGCTCACCTGGTCTTAATTTTTTATAAATCTCAATTAAGCCTTCTTCGTAAGATTTGGAAACGTCTTTTTCTAACGTGGCCAGGATTTTAGGTTCTTCCCCAAACATTTCTATAATTTCAGGGTCAGTTCCCACACCCAAGGCGCGAATCAATACCGTAACAGGCACCTTTCTGGTTCTGTCCACACGTACATAAAACACATCATTGGAATCTGTTTCATATTCTAACCACGCACCTCTATTAGGAATCACCGTGGCTGATAACAATTTCTTTCCTACCTTATCATAATCAGAAGCGTAATATATTCCCGGTGAACGCACCAACTGGCTAACGATGACACGCTCCGCACCATTGATGATAAATGTACCCGTTTCTGTCATCAAAGGAAAATCTCCCATAAAGATTTCCTGCTCTTTGATTTCATCCATTTCTTTGTTAAAAAGCCTTGCCTTTACCTTCAATGCCGAAGCATAGGTAGCATCTCTTTCCTTACATTCCTCAATGGAATATTTAGGTTCCGAGTCCAGAGAAAAGTCTGTAAATTCCAGTATCAAATTTCCGCTGAAATCCGTTATGGGAGAAATATCATCAAACACTTCTTTTAAACCTTCCTCCAAGAACCAGCGGTAGCTGTCCTTTTGAACCTCAATGAGATTTGGCATTTCCAGTACCTCATTGATTTTGGAATAACTCATTCTCACTCGTTCCCCATAATGGAGTGCGTGAATTCTGTTTTTTTCCATTCATGTCACCTCTCGAAAATAATCATTACGCCATCGAATCCATATTTTTTGCAAAAAATTTAGAACTGCCTAAACAAAGCTAGACCTTTGCCTGCACCGCCTTTGATCAGCGGCCATAACAAAAGCCTTCTCCATTTAAGAAATTCTAAGTTTTCAGCCGGAGCGTATGTGCATTCAGACAGACCCTCTCGTATAAAATTCATAAAAAAATTGCATCCATCCCATAAATTGTAGCAATTTTAAACAATTTTCAGCCATTACAGCTTGTCTAAAATAAAATATGCAAAATATTTGTTGAAACTTGTATTGCTTTGTGTTATACTATTACTAAATATGGGTTATTGTGCAACTTAGCTGATATAATCAAAATATTACCATGTATAAAACTCTTTGTCAAGGGTCTTTTTTTGTTTTTTCTCCTCTTTATTTAATTTCTATCACCCCTAATCCCTACTAAATAGCGGTTTTCGTAGCTTTTTTCTTTCAATCACCACTTGTTCTTTTTCCTGTAGAAATAGCATATCTACTATTTTTTTATTGATTTTTTTGCCTATTTTCAGTTTTATGCTAAATTTTTAATAGAAAAAAGGTGCAGAACTCTCCACACCTTTTCCATATCATTCTTCTTCCAACTTCAGCACACTCATAAATGCCTGCTGTGGTACTTCTACGCTGCCGATTTGGCGCATTCTTTTCTTTCCTTCTTTTTGTTTTTCCAAAAGCTTTCTTTTTCTGGAAATATCTCCGCCATAACATTTTGCCAATACGTCCTTACGCATAGCACTCACTGTTTCCCTTGCAATAATTTTGCTGCCGATACTTGCTTGAATAGGAATTTCAAATAAATGTCTGGGAATTTCTTTTTTCAGCTTTTCACAAATTTTTCTGCCACGCTCTATAGCAGTAGATTTATGCACAATAAAGCTTAATGCATCCACCACTTCACGATTTACCAATACATCCAGCTTCACCAGTTCACTTTCCTTGTATCCAATCAAGCTATAATCAAAGGAAGCATACCCTCTGCTTCGGGATTTTAAAACATCAAAAAAATCATAGATAATTTCATTTAAAGGCATTTCATACACCAGCATCGCTCTGTTGGTATCCAAATACTCCATGCTGATATATTCTCCACGCCTTTGTTGACATAACTCCATAATGGTTCCGATATAATCCTTGGGCAACATAATTTCTGCCTTTACAATAGGCTCCTCCATTTTCTCAATGCGGGCAGGGTCGGGCATATTGCTAGGGTTCGATATTTCCTCAATCTTGCCGTCGGTGTAATGTAATTTGTAGATAACACTAGGAGCAGTTGTTACTAAGTCCAAATTATATTCCCGCTCCAACCGTTCCTGAATAATTTCCAAATGCAATAAACCTAAAAAACCGCATCTAAATCCAAAGCCCAACGCAACAGAGGTTTCTGGTTCAAAGTATAAGGAGGCATCATTTAACTGGAGCTTGTCCAAAGCATCCCTCAAATCTCCGTATTTCGCACCATCCGCAGGGAAAATTCCGCAGTATACCATAGGATTTACCTTTTTATATCCAGGCAAAGGTTCTTTTGTGGGGCGTGCAGCTTCCGTCACCGTATCTCCCACTTGGGTGTCCGATACATTTTTGATGCTAGCCGTAAAATATCCAACCATGCCCGCTTCCAAAACTTCCGTAGGCAAAAATCTTCCAGGGCCAAATGTTCCCACTTCCACCACTTCAAATTCCTTTTTGGTTGCCATCATTCGCACTCGGGTTCCTTTTCTGATAGAGCCGTCAAAAACACGCATAATAACAATAACGCCTCTATACTGGTCATATACAGAGTCAAATATCAACGCCTTTAGGGGTGCGTCTAAATCACCAGATGGTGCAGGGATATCTGTCACAATCCGCTCCAAAACCTCCTCGATATTGATACCGTTTTTAGCGGATATCATAGGGGCATCCTCCGCAGGAATGCCAATAATATCTTCCACTTCCCTCTTTACTTCTTCAGGGTTGGCACTTGGCAAATCAATTTTATTAATTACAGGCAGTATTTCCAAATTATTATCCAACGCCAGATAAACATTGGCAAGGGTTTGTGCCTCAATGCCCTGTGCCGCATCCACAATCAGTATTGCTCCTTCGCAGGCCGCCAAACTGCGGGATACTTCATAGTTAAAGTCCACATGACCTGGTGTATCAATCAAGTTAAAAACATATTCTTCTCCATCTTGTGCTTTATAAATCAAACGCACCGCCTGTGCTTTAATGGTAATGCCTCTTTCCCGCTCCAAATCCATGTTATCCAAAACCTGAGCCTGCATTTCACGCTCTGTCAAAAGTCCTGTTTTTTGTATCAACCTGTCAGCCAGGGTAGATTTTCCATGGTCAATATGAGCTACAATACAAAAATTTCGTATCTTACTCTGTCTGTCTAAAGACATACTATCTGTTCCTCCTTAGTTGATTTCACTCAAGATAATGCTCTATTATACCATAGTAAAGTTAATAAAGTCAAAACAATGGAACCCATTATCAAACTACATCTTTTCTAAAATATATTGTACCAAAAAATGCCTCTCCCATCCTCCTATCTTTTCCATAAAAAACAATAATGTATTATTTTGTGCCTTATTGACCTTTATCCACTGTTTCAATGTTGCGTTTTATTCTTTTCATATGATATACTACAATACTAAGGTATAAAGAAAGGATTATTGCTGTGGATGAAAAAAAGTGTGGTTTAAAACCAAGAAATAACATCGGTGGCCAAGCTGTCATCGAAGGTGTCATGATGAGAGGCAAGAAAATATACGCCATGGCGGTACGTAATCCCGAAGGCGGAATTACCATAGAAAAAAAAGATTGCGGTGGACTGGGAACAAAGGGAGCCTTCTTTCGCCTACCCATACTGCGTGGTATAGCGGCTTTTGTCGATTCTCTTGTACTAGGAACAAGAATATTGATGCGTTCCGCCGAGTTGGCAGGAGAAGCTCTTTTGGAGGAGGAAGAATCCACTTCAAAGTTTGAAAAATTTTTACAAGAAAAACTAGGTGAAAAACTGGGCGATGTCATGATTTATACCAGTGTAACCATTTCCATGATTTTGGGTGTTTTGCTATTTTTCATGCTCCCCGTTTGGCTGGGAAATTTTTTTAAAACCATGGTTCCCACTTGGGCATTGGGTATTATTGAAGGCTTGCTGCGTATCGGTATTTTCCTTCTGTATATTTTTGCAATTTCCAGAATGAAGGAAATCCAAAGAGTATTTCAGTACCACGGAGCCGAGCATAAAACCATTAACTGCTTTGAAAGCGGTAAAGAATTAACCGTAGAAAACGCAATGGGCTGCACAAGGCTTCATAAACGCTGTGGTACCAGTTTTTTACTGATTGTTATGATTGTAAGTATGATTGTTCTGTTTTTTGTACGTACCGATGTTATCTGGATACGTTTTGTTAGCAGGCTGATACTGGTTCCCATTATTGCAGGACTCTCTTATGAAATCATTCGTTGGGCAGGCACTTCCGATGGGAAACTTGTAAATATTATCAGCTTCCCTGGTATGTGTTTGCAAAAAATTACCACCAGCGAGCCAGATGCAAGCCAGTTGGAAACAGCCATTGCCGCCATGAAAGGGGTATTGGAGGATGAAGCACAATAACACCATTTCCCAGGCAATGCAGCAGGGAAAACAATACTTAAAAGAAAATGGCATTGATACTTATGCCTTGGACAGTCAATTATTATTGCAATATGCAACAGGGCTTAAGAGAGTACAGTTATTTACCCATGATTCTCAAGTTCTGACAGATGCAGAGCAAGCTCTTTGGGAAGATTCTCTGCACCAAAGGGCAATGGGTAAGCCCCTCCAATATATCACAGGCCATTGTGAGTTTATGGGGTTAGACTTTCTGGTGGATTCCTCTACCTTAATTCCGCGAGGAGATACGGAGGTTTTGGTAGAAGCCGTTTTGGAATACCAAAAGAAAGAAAACCTGCATACCATATTGGATATGGGTACTGGTAGCGGGTGCATTCCCATTAGCTTAGTACATTACGCAAACATGAAGGCATATGGTGTGGATATCAGTGCCGAAGCCTTAGCTGTTGCACAAAAAAACGCTCAACGAAACTGCGCTAATGTCACTTGGATACAAAGCGACTTATTTTCCAATGTCCCCACCCATCTCCATGGAACATTGGATGCCCTTCTATCCAACCCTCCGTATATCCCCACCAAGGATATTGAGGGCTTGATGCGGGAGGTAAAGCATTATGAACCATATACTGCCTTGGATGGCGGGGAGGATGGACTTGATTTTTATCGTAAAATTATTCGTGATGGCAGTGTTTTTTTGCGGAATAAAGGCTGGATTTTTTTTGAAATAGGATATCACCAAGGAAAAGACGTTTCTGACCTGTTACAGCAGGCAGGTTTTATAGACATTGAAGTCCGCAAAGACTTGGCAGGGCTGGATAGAGTAGTATTAGCAAGAAAATATATGAACGAGGTGGAATAAATGATCGACCGATTAGCGGAGATTGAACGAAAATATGAAGAACTGACCGATAAAGTAAACGACCCCGATATTATTGCAGACCAAAGCCAGTGGCGTAAGCTGATGAAAGAATACAGTGATATGATGCCCATTGTGGAAAAATATCGGGAGTATAAAAAAGCAGCTCAAAGCATAGAAGAAAGTTTGGAGCTTTTAAATGAAAAGCTGGATGATGATATGCGTGAACTGGTAAAAGAAGAACTGCGGGAAAGCAAAGAAAAGGTGGAAGTATTAAAAAAAGAGATTACCCTCCTTCTTCTGCCCAAAGACCCTAATGATGAAAAAAATGTTATTATGGAAATACGAGGAGGCGCAGGTGGTGACGAGGCCGCTTTATTTGCGGGGGACTTGTTCCGTATGTATTGCCGTTATGCAGAAAGACGCAAATGGAAAACAGAAATTATGAACGCCAATGAAAGTGACTTGGGTGGATTCAAAGAAATTTCTTTTATGATACATGGAAACGGTGCTTATTCTCGCTTAAAATATGAAAGTGGCGTGCATCGCGTACAGCGAATCCCCTCCACAGAAAGCGGTGGCAGAATCCATACCTCCACCGTAACCGTAGCAGTACTTCCCGAGGCAGAGGAAGTAGATGTAAATATTAATATGAATGATGTGCGTATTGACGTATTCCGTTCCTCTGGAAATGGAGGTCAGTGCGTAAATACCACTGATTCTGCCGTTCGTGTCACCCATATTCCCACAGGCATCGTTGTTTCTTGCCAAAATGAAAAATCTCAAATCAAAAATAAAGCGCAGGCTTTAAAAGTATTATATGCCCGTCTGTATGAAATGGAGCAGGCAAAGCATGATGCGGAAATTTCCGCAGATAGAAAATCGCAGGTTGGAACAGGCGACCGCAGTGAAAGAATACGAACCTATAATTTCCCCCAAGGCCGTGTCACAGACCATAGAATTGGCCTAACACTCCATCGTTTGGATTCCATACTAGACGGAGACCTAGAAGAAATTATGGATGCACTCATCACTACAGACCAAGCCGCAAAACTACAGGAGGGAACTGCGTAAAGAGAGGATGATAAAATATGAAAGAGCTATGGGATTTGTTTTTCACCTTTGGCAGGATTGGTGGCTTCACCTTTGGCGGAGGTTATGCCATGTTGCCCATGTTGCAAAAAGAAGTGGTGGAAAAAAAGCACTGGGCAACAGAAGATGAGCTTTTGGATTACTTTGCCATTGGCCAATGTACCCCAGGAGTCATTGCCGTCAATACAGCTACCTTCATCGGGTATAAAAACAGAGGTGTATTGGGTGCTATTTTTGCTACTACAGGTTTGGTATGCCCATCCTTTTTCATTATTCTCTTGATTGCTTCTTTTTTAAAAAATCTTTCCCATATGGCCATGGTGCAGCACGCTCTTGGTGGTATTCGTGTTGTGGTGTGTGCACTACTGATATTGGCAATCTTTCGGGTAGGCAAAAAAACTGCCGTAGATAAGCTTTGTGTATTCTTAATGATACTTACCTTTTGTTTATCAGTCATTTTGAAAGCTTCCCCTGTGATTATTGTATTTGGGTCAGCAATCCTTGGGCTTTTACTTCCTGTGATAAGGAGGAAAGCACAATGAGAGAACTATTGTTGTTTTATGAATTTTTCAAAATAGGGCTTTTTTCTATCGGCGGCGGTCTTGCCACCTTGCCCTTTTTATACCGTCTGGCAGAAAAATATGATTGGTTTACCAAAGCCATGGTTACAGATATGATTGCCGTTTCCGAGTCCACCCCTGGGCCATTGGGAATCAATATGGCTACCTTTACAGGCTTTCAATCTATGGGGGTTTTAGGTGCTTTTCTATCTACAGTAGCATTGATGTTGCCCTCCGTTATCATCATCATATGTGTTTCCAAATTTTTAGAAAAATTTCGCAATAGCCCCTATGTAGAGCGCTCCTTCTATACCCTGCGTCCTGCGGTAACGGGTTTAATTGCAGCAGCAGGCTTTCATGTTATTTTAAATGCCTTATTTGGTACGGATTCCCTTAGCCATATCAGCCTAGAAAATATCCGCATTAAGGATTGGATATTTTTTGCCCTAGTTTTGCTGGCAATGAAAAAGTGGGATACCCACCCTATTGTTTTTATAGCATTGGGAGCAGTAGCGGGAATTTTATTTCAATTTTAAAAAATCAAAACTCTGTCATTGGCAGGGTTTCTTTTTTGGGGAATAGCATTTCTAAAGCCCCTTTTTCATATACATAATAACACCTTTTTCGAGGGAGTGTTGTATATGGGAATGTGGCTAGCTTTAGCAAGTGCAGCTTGTTGTATCACTGGGTTATATATTCGATATAACAGTTGGAAAATCGGCATACTATTTCGTTTTTTTGATGGACT
>JAAYQI010000014.1 GCA_012519385.1 Candidatus Epulonipiscium sp. | reverse complement strand
GGTATGCGGTTTTAATAAAGTTTTTTGTCTCGCTTTTTTTAAAAAAGTGAGTAGGTTTGGGCAAAGCTCAAGGTTTGTATTTGTTCTGGGCTGTTGGCAAGAGTCAACAGCCTTTTTATGTGTGATAAAGTTATAAGTTTAGGAGATAACATCCAAAATAAGTTGTGGCAGGCTAGGCTCTTGGGGACGTATGGTTATGGCGGATGCTAAAATATCTCCCGCTAGGCTACTTTTTTCTTTGGAGGAGCTATGGATAACGGCTAGGGTATCTCCTTTTTTTACAGCATCACCAATCTGCTTTTTCATGATGATGCCTGCCCCTAGGTCAATGGGCTGTTCTTTCGTAAGGCGGCCTGCCCCTGTTACTACACTGGCGTGCCCGATTTCTGCGGTATTCATAGAGAATATATATCCATCTTCATTGGCAAGCACCAAGTGGGTTTCTTTTGATAGGGGAAGCAGAGAATAATCTTCTATAATTGCAGGATTGCCTCCTTGCTGTATGATAAATTCCTTCCATTTTTCCAGTCCTGCTCCGTTTTTGATTTGCGTAAGCAAGGCATCCTTTCCCTCTTGTGTGGTGGAGACTTTCCCTGCCAGCTGAAGCATATAAGCACCCAATGTTAAGGAGACTTCTAATAAATTTCCTGTCACATTCCCTTTTAGTACCTCCATAGCTTCTATCACTTCTAGGCTATTTCCGATATTTTGCCCCAAAGGTTGTTCCATACTGCTGATGACGGCAGATACTTTACGTCCTACGTTTTTTCCGATTTCTACCATGCAATATGCCAAGTTTTTGGCAGATTCCAAGTCTTTCATAAAGGCACCGCTGCCGCATTTCACATCCAAAACAATACCATCTGCCCCTGCGGCAATTTTTTTTGACATAATACTAGAAGCAATAAGAGGAAGGCTCTCCACAGTTCCGGTTACATCCCGCAAGGCATAGAGTCTTTTATCGGCTGGCGTTAAGTTTTCTGTTTGACCCATAATTACAATATGAGATTGCTGTGCATAAGAAAGTGCCTGCTGTTGTGTGATAGCGGTGGAGAGGTTAGGGATGGCATCCAGTTTATCCAATGTTCCGCCGGAAAAGCCTAAGCCTCTGCCACTCATTTTTACAACAGGTACGCCCAAGGATGCCACCAGAGGTGCTAAAATTAACGTGGTGGTATCGGCAACACCCCCTGTGCTATGCTTATCTACCTTAAAACCAGAAAGGGACGATAAGTCAAAGGTGGTACCAGAATGCACCATGGACATGGTTAGGTTTGCCGTTTCTTCTGCATTTAACGAGGAAAAATAAACTGCCATCAAAAATGCCGAGGCTTGATAATCGGGAAAAGTTTCTTTTGTAACGCCCTGCACAAAAAAATCAATTTCTTCCTTGGTGAGGGTGAAGCCATCCCGTTTTTTTAAAATAATATCTATCATATTCATAAAGTTTCCTCCTTTATGGGTGATGCGTGAAGTTATAGTAGTATTATAGCCTATTTGGAAGAAAAAAACATTGATTTTATGTAAGCAACCAAAAGCCCGCCCTCAAACGTGCGGAGTACACGAAAAAGGTGCGGGCTTCGGGTAAAGTATATAAAAAAGATATGTGTGGAGCCGTAAGTAATATTATTTGTTAATAGGTGCTACACCGCCTTGGTATGTGCTTGTGATATAGTCTGTAATTTCTTGGCTGTGTAATACATCAATCAATTTTTGAAGTTCAGGTCTGGTTTCGTCGTCTTCTCTGATGGCAAGGATGTTTGCATAAGTTTCAGCAGCGATGGAATCATCCTCTTCTTTTGCTAAAGCATCTTTATCTACCTGTAAACCTGCTTGTATTGCATAGTTACCGTTGATTACAGAAAGGTCAACATCCTTTACGGAACGAGCAAGCTGTGCTGCTTCGATTTCTACAATATCCAGATTATGAGGATTTTCTACGATATCCAATTTTGTTGCAGAAAGACCTGCATCTTTATTTAATTTGATTAAACCATTTGCTTCTAATAAAAGAAGTGCTCTTGCTTCATTGGTTAAGTCATTGGGAACCGCAATTTTTGCTCCATCGGGAATAGCATCTAAGGAAGCGGTTTTTCCTGCATAGATACCCATTGGCTCATAGTGAACTGTGCCCAAGGAAACGATTTTTGTACCATTTTTTGCATTAAAATCGTCTAAGTAGGGGAGGTGTTGGAAGAAGTTTGCATCCAAGTCACCGCTATCCAGAGCAAGGTTTGGCTGAATGTAATCTGTAAATTCGATTACCTGTAAATCAATGCCTTCTTCTGCCAAGATATCCTTTGCAACGTTTAAAATTTCTGCATGAGGAGTAGGGGATGCACCTACTTTTAATACAACAGGCTCTGTTGTTTCTTCTGCGGTGCCTTCTGTAGCAGCATCATCTGTTTTTGGGGCTTCTGCTGCGGGTTTACTGCATCCTGCTAAGCCTGTAATAAATGCGGTTCCTACCAAAAGTGCTAATAATCTTTTTTTCATAGTTGTTTCCTCCTTTAGATTTAAAATTTTTAGTGTGATAAGAGTTAGTTACGTTTGTCACTTCTTTTTGCTATTTTCATTCCAGTTTCCTGAAGAATCTGAACAATGATTACTAAAAGGATTACCGTAATAATCATAATATCTTTTTGGTAGCGATACAGGCCGTAATTAAGGGCAATGGCACCCAAGCCGCCGCCGCCGATGATGCCTGCCATGGCAGAATAGCTTAAAATAGTTGTTACTGCAATGGCACTACCTACAAGCAATGAGGGCTTTGCTTCGGGAAGAAGCACTTTAAACATAATTTCCCAAGGGGTTGCGCCCATGGACTCTGCCGCTTCTACAATACCGTGGTCTACTTCTTTTAAGGAAGACTCCACCAAGCGGGCAATAAATGGTGCTGCTGCGATAACCAAAGGCACAATGGTTGCAGTGGAACCAATGATAGTACCTGTGATGGCTCGAGTCAGCGGGATAATCAACACCATTAATATCAAAAAAGGTATTGACCGTAAAATATTAATGATGATGCCTAATATTTGATTGATACCTGCAAAGGGGAAAATACCGTCCTTATCGGTTGCTACCAGAGCAAGCCCCAAAGGAAGCCCAAATACATAAGCAACCAGCGTGGAGACTAATGTCATATATAGTGTTTCTCCAATGCCTTTGGCAATCAAAAGAGTCATTGCGTTACTAAACATAATCTACCTCCTCAGCCTGAACATTTGTATTTTTTAAGTAAGCCAACATTCGGTTGGCAGAGCGGTCATCCTTGGGAAGCTGCACAATCATTTCACCATAAACTTCGCCATCAATATTTTTGGTATTGGCATACAGTATATTTACAGTATCCTGACATTCCAGTATCATTTTTCCTAAAATAGGTTCAAAGGCTGTTCCACCGTTAAATACGATACGGCAGCAGCGGTTTTCTTTCTCTTGGAAGGAGTTCTCTTTTTTCGGTTCTTGATAAATCAAGTGTTTTGCAGCATCGGATTTGGGAGAGGTGAAAATCTGCTCTACGGTACCGATTTCTGCAATTTTACTGCTATCAATAATTGCTACACGCTGACAAACTTCTTCAATTACGCTCATTTCATGGGTAATGATTACTACAGTAATGCCTAAGCGTTTATTGATATCTTTCAAAAGCTCTAATACACCTCGTGTAGTGTTGGGGTCCAAAGCACTAGTTGCCTCATCGCACAAAAGCACTTTTGGGTTGGTTGCCAATGCTCTTGCGATAGCAACTCTTTGTTTTTGCCCTCCAGATAGCTGAGAGGGGTAGGAATTTTTACGGTCTGCCAGGCCAACAATCTCTAAAAGTTCTGCGGCTCTTGCTTGTGCTTCTTGTTTTTTGATGCCTGCAATTTCCATAGGAAAGCATACGTTTTCTAGTGCGGTTCTTTGCATTAATAAGTTAAACTGCTGAAAAATCATACCCATGGAGCGCCGTGCTTCCCGCAATTTTTGGGGACTAAGCAGGGTGAGGTTTTGATTATCAAAAATTACATCACCGCTGGTGGGTTTTTCCAAAAGATTGATACAGCGTACCAATGTACTTTTACCTGCACCGCTCATGCCGATGATGCCGAAGATTTCTCCACGTTTGATTTCTAAATTAATTTTGTCTAGGGCATAGACGGTTGTATTTTTGCTTTGGTAGGTTTTGCATAAATCTTGCAAACGAATAATAGCATCTGAATTTTTCATATTTTATCACCATATCTTTTTTACCAACTAGTTAAAGGTTACAATAAGAGGTACTCTATTTGGGTAGGAGTGTATTAGGAAAATAAAAAAAACTCCCGCACCTATAGAAAAACACTATTCTATAGGGACGAGAGCTATCTGCTTCGTGATACCACCCTAATTCGCCAATATTTCGCAATACTGGCCTTATCAAGTACGAGTAATAAAATTACTGATACTCTAACGCTATTACGGGCGTCCCCGTCGTAACCTAATGAGCAATGCTTTGGAAGGGGATACCTTCCAAAAAACAATGCGTTTCAGCGACGCAGCTCCAAGACCATGTTCAGTCTGTTCCAATACACCCTCTCTCAGCAAACGGGCTCTCTGTAACATCTTCCGAGACTTACTCTTCTTTTCTCAGCCTTTAAAAAGGAATATTCAATTTAACGATAAGACCATTATACGGGTTATTCTTAAATTGTCAAGTACTAATTTCAAATAATTTAAAATAAGAATTCATAGCAAAAAGACGTAATTTTATTTTAAATAAACATCCTCCACACCTTTTATTTGTTGTATTCTAGCCAAAATATAGCCTAAATCTATTATTTCGGGAGGTTTGGAAAATGTGACTTTAAGGGTAGGGTGGCAGGAGTCCACTTGGGAGATGATTTCGATTCCATGGATAAATAAGCGGTGTTCCTCCAACCTTTCCCGAATGGTTTCTATGGTATCATCAATTTTTTCCAGAAAAATAATCATAACATGGCTTTGAGAATGCTTTGGTAGCACTTGTCGCATAAATTGCAATGCAATCAAAATAATAATGGTCAAAAGTATCGCTCCGTAATAAAAACCACAGCCTGCGGCAAGGCCGATACACGCTACAGACCATAAACTGGCGGCAGTTGTTAAGCCTTTTACATTATAGCCTTCTTTGATGATGGTGCCTGCACCTAAAAAGCCGATGCCGCTAATTACCTGTGCTCCCAGCCGTGTTGGGTCAAAAACCACGGTGCCGTTATATTCCATCAACAAAAACTCTGACGTTAGCATAACAAGGGCAGAAGAAAGCCCTACCAGAAGATGGGTACGAATACCAGCAGGACGCTGTATCTGCTCTCGCTCCCAGCCGATGGCACTACACAAAAGGGTTGTTAATAATAAACTAAACAGAACTTTCAAGGAAAAACTTTGGACTAAAAGCTTTTGTATGGTATACCACCATGCTTGCATTTTATTCACCTCCCTATAGAAAGAGAACCTTCAAAGGAATATCCTTCGGAGGCTCTGCTATTTAAGCTGTTCTCTATATTCTATTATAGTATAAAAGAAATAGTATGCAATCTCTTTTTTAGTTTGGTTGAGGGCTGGGTGCCAGTTTTTTCTGCCATTTTTTGGAACGGAAGCGGAGAATGAATATAATTCCACGCAAAGATTCATCTATGGTCATTACAATCCAGATACCAATTAAGCCATACCCCATGCGTACTCCCACAATATAGCTAAAAAGAACTGCCACAAACCACATAAATATAATCCCTGTAATTACAGGAAACATCACATCCCCCACTGCTACCAAGCATTTTGTCATAACGATATTTACCGTACGGCCGATTTCTAAAAAGAACTCAATCAGAATAATTTTTTTGCCCAAGGCAATAATAGCGGGGTCGGAGGTAAAGATGCGGAAAATCCAATCGCTATTAATATAGATTATGCCAGTGATGGATAGGGCGATAATCATGGAGATGCCCGTGGTAGTCCAAACTCTTTTTCTCACTTTTTCCAAATCCATAGCACCCATGAGGTAGCTTACCATGATTTGGGTGGCATTGGCTAGGGCAATGGAGTATACATAAGAAACATTTGCCAGTAAACTGCAATACACCTTGGTGGCAATGATAGCAGTACCAAAAAGATTGATGAATTTAAAAATATAAACTTGAGATAAGTTATAGGAAAGCTCCTCTCCGCCTGAGGGCAGACCAATTTTTAATAAATTTTTCAAGGTTTCTTTAGGGAAAGGACGCAGATACTTAAAAGATAATTCCACTGCGATATTCTTGCGAAATAATGCAAAAATCAGTATGAGACCAATGCATTTACTGATGTTGGTGGAAATGGCGGCACCCAGTATTCCCAACTGGGGGAAGCCAAATAGGCCGTTAATCAGCAGAGTATTGCCGATGATATTAATGATATTCATAATTGCCGCAACATACATTACTTCTTTCATGAGGCCGAAGCTACGCAATATGGATGCCAGCACCATATAAAATCCTTGCGCTAAGATACAAATGGCAACCACTGTGAGGTATTGGCTTGCTTCTCCTAAAATATCCGCAGGTACCTTCATCCATACAAAAATACTATTATGGCCGATAAAAATAATTGCTGTAGCCAATAAGGCTACGATGCCTAGCATCAGCAAGGAAACATTACATACTTCATTTATTTTCTGTTTATCTTGCGCACCCAGATAGCGGGAAATCAGTATCGTTGTGGATACGCTCATGACATTTAGAAAGATAATAACAATACTCATAATTTGATTTCCGTTACCAATGGCGGCCACAGAGCCTTGGGAATAGCGGCTAATCATAATCTGGTCCACATTTCCCACCAAAAGTTGAAGCATTAACTCAATAAATATAGGAATGGACATTTTAAATACATTTTTTGTGGAATCTTGATATATCATGAGAATTTCTCCTTTGTGTTCAGCAATATAGAGCGATAGGAATCGGATATCATTATAGTGCCGCAGCCAAAAATAAGCAATGCTTCCGCCGTTAAAAAATATGCTGAAAAGCAGAGAGAGAAGAAGCCTTTTTTTGTGAAAGAACCATGCCTTAGGTAAAGTAAGGCATGGTTCTTGTAATTAGTATTATGGTGTTGTGGTACTGCCTAAGCCGCCGTTTCTGACAGTGGTAACAGTATCCTCATAGGTGATGCCAAATTGCAGGAAGATGCCCTGCATAAAGCCATCGCCTTGTTTTAGGGTAAGGGTTTTGTCCTCGTTGCTGTCATTGGTCAGCTTTGCAAAAATATGACCTTCGTTATCGGAAAAATAATAATCGCTGTCAATAATACCTACAGTGTTATTTAATTGCAGACGGTACTTAAATCCTAAGCCGCTACGAGGGTAACACTGCAGTACCCAACCTTCCTCCATAGAAACACGAATGCCTGTGGGTATTTTTATGGTTTCGCCAGCAGGCAAAGTAAAAGGAATGGGAGAGAAGAAGTCATATCCCGCGGAGCCTTGTGTAGCACGCTTTGGCAGGATAATGTCTGCATAAATTTTTTCTATCTCCTCTGTGCTTGCTTCGGGAAAGGTATCTTTCCAGTCTGTAATAAATTGTGTGATACTAACTTTTTCAAATTTTCCGATTCGTTTCATGGTGTCTCTCCTTATGTAAGATGCAGATGTAGTGTTCCATCTGCTTTTGTTTTTTTCACATCTATAACCCTTTGGTTGGCACTGCCTTTCCAGTGTAGTTTTGTATCTTTTTGTGCTTCAACAAAAGGGCCATCTACTAAAATATCAATATAGTCCATAATGGGAAGGCTTCGTACATCCTCCCAATGATACCCTGTATAGAGCCAAATAGTTTTTTGGGGAAAACGGGAGCGTATTTCCTTTGCCAGTGAGAGAATGGTTTCTCTATTGCCAGGAAACAAGGGGTCACCGCCGCTAAAGGTGATGCCGTTAATATAGTCCTTGTCTAATTCCTGAAACAGCTCCTGTTTTGCAGCTTCGTCAAAGGGAAGACCTCCTTGAGGGTCCCAAGTGATGGGGTTATGGCAGTTGATGCATTTGTGACCGCATCCTGCCACCCATAGCACCACACGAAGCCCGTCTCCATTTAGCATATCGTCCTTCGTGATATTATGATAATTCATTACATACTTTTCCTTTCTGCAATTTCAGCCATTTTGGCATCGTTTAACCTAGTATCTCCCTTAACACGAGAGTAGGAGAGATATCCGTTCATACGGTCAATTTTTGTTAGGTTACGGCTGCCACATTTTGGGCAAACATCCATCTCCAGCTCTTGATAACCGCAGTCATCACAATATGCCAAAGAAAGATTAACCCCTTCATAAAAGCCTAAATCCATGGCTCTGCGAACGAGGGAGCGTATTGCCTCTAAGTTATACTCGATGGGGTATTTTACATACTGAATTTTACCGCCGTTTGAATAATCCCAGAATTTCTTTTCCAAATCTTGTTTTTCAATGGGAGTAATATCTTCTGTAACATGGCAATGGAAGCTGTTGCTGACATACTCACGGTCAGAAACATTTTCAATGATGCCATATTTTTTACGGAATTGTGTTACTTGAAGTCCGCACAGGTTTTCCGCAGGGGTAGCATAGATAGCATAAAGCTTGCCATCTTCTTTTTTAAATTGGGCAACCTTTTCATTGATATATTTAAGGGTTTCCAAAGCAAACTCACTATCTTCAACCAATGATTTTTTATTATGTAGCTGCTGTAGCTCGTTGAGAGCGGTAAAGCCAAAGGATGCCGTAGCAGTTTTTAGTATAGGTTTAATTTTATCGTGAAGATTTAAGTTGCCGCCATAAAAACCTCCTTCACAGTAAGCAAGGGGATTGGTGGAGGCACGCATTTCTCCCAAATATTCATAAGTACGAAGATGAACTTGGCGAATGAGGTTTAAATAATAATCCAGAACCTCAAAAAACGGTTTATTCTCCTGTTTTGCCTTGGCATAAATCATAGGCAGGTGAAGGCTTACAACACCAATATTCCATCTGCCGATAAAAACAGGAGTATCCTTTTCGTCAGCAGGGTTTAAGCCACCACGCTTATACCAAGGGGATAAAAAGGCACGGCAACCCATAGGGCTTACGATTTCGCCGTATTTTTTATACATCTCTGCTACATAGCCTTCTCCTGTTAGGCTAAGCCAATCAGGGTACATGGTTTTGCTAGAGCAAAGGATACCTGCTTCAAACACATCCTCCAGAGGGCAACCAGGGCCATGAAGGTTTTTGTCATAAAGGAACACAATCTTAGGGAAAAGCACTGGCTTTTTGCAGGATTTTTTTCCTTGTCCCTTTCTTCTGACATTGAGCATGGTGATGGAGGCCATTTTTGCAAATTTTCCTGTTCCTGTGCCCATTGTCATGGTAATAAAAGGATAATCTCCACGGCTGGAAGCAACGGTATTAAACTTATATTCCCAACCTTGGAAGCCCTGTTCAAAATCATTTAGTACATCTGCCATTGCTTCTCTTTCGGATACTTCGGGGGAGAGGCCAAGGCTAAGATAACGCTGATAAAACTTATCATAGCTTTTTTGTGCATAGGATTCCAGTAAAATATCCACAGAAGGAACGGTAAAGCCGCCGTATTGTTGGCTGGCTGCCGATAGCACGATATCTCCGATGACATCGAAGGCAACATTTAATGTTTTTGGCTCGTTATACCATAAATTTCCCATTTCAAAACCGCCTGACAGCACATTTTGCACATCAAAGAGGCAACAGTTCATGGTATCTCGTCTTGCAGACATATCGTGGATATAAATATATCCGTCACGGCAGGCCTGCAATTCCTCTGTGGTCATAAAAAACTTTTGATACAATTCTTTATTGAGCTGATTAAAAATCAAACTGCGTTTGGTGGATACCAAGGCACTATCTGTATTACTGTTTTCTTTATCGCCGATATACATAATGGATTGGCTTTTTTTATAAACTTCGTCCAACATCTGCACAAAATCTTGCTTGTAGTTACGATAGTCCCGATAGCTTTTGGCAACGGCAGGGTTGGTTCTTTCTAAGGCACTTTCTACAATGTTATGCATCTGCTGTATATGAATACCTTCTGTTTTCAGGGAGCGTGCTTTTTCCTCTACAAATTTACAGATAAAATCCAACTCATTTTGGGTAAAGGTAACCATGGCTCTGCAGGCGGATTTATTCACTGCAACCACGACTTTTTCTACATTAAAATCCTCTTT
>JAAYQI010000161.1 GCA_012519385.1 Candidatus Epulonipiscium sp. | reverse complement strand
TGTCCTTCTGTTACTGATTCTGAAGTAAATAATCTTTTACTCATACATATACCCTCCTAATCATCGTCCTTTACTACAAATAACTTTGTATTGTAAATAAGATATTCTTATACTGGTTGCATCCTTTTCTAAAAACAACAGATTGCTTTTTAAAAGGAATAAAAAAAAGCCTCAGGGCTTTTTTTGTACTCATCTTCCATAATGCTAAAATACATAGCAACATGGGGGAATTAGCACCGATGCAAAACTGCCGGTTGCTGGGTTTCACAGGGCCCTGTCCCTCAACCACTCTTGATAAGATTCCTTATTTAGTTCTTGTTCATTATAACAGCAAAAAAAATCTTTTGTCAACAATAACTTTTTCCATTTCCTATTTACACAAATCTGTCAGTCTTTATGGAAAAACGCCTTTGTTTCCTTGCATACGATACCGCTTAATACTAGTAGCGCAATTAAATTAGGAAGAGCCATGCACGCATTGGCAATATCCCCCACTGTCCAGATTACTGTCAATGTCAAATGAGGTGCTAACGCAATTAGTATAATGTATAGAATGCGATACGGAACCAACCATTTGGTTCCTCCTGTTAAAAATACAAGGCAACGCTCGCCATAATAATTCCAACCGATAATACTGGTAAATGCAAAAAATATCAAGCCAACCGTCACAATGAAAATACCGATTTCCGTAGCAATTCCCGTTGTAAATGCTGCATTTGTCAGTGCTACTCCTTGCAATGAGCTGTTTTCCATGGCACCTGAGGTTAGTATAACCAATCCAGTAATGGTACATACGCAAAGTGTGTCAAAAAAAGTACCTGTCATAGAAACTAAGCCTTGCCTTACACAAGAGCTTGTTTTTGCCGCTGCTGCTACAATAGAAGCACTTCCTAAACCAGATTCGTTAGAAAAAATACCTCTAGCAATTCCGATTCTCATAGCTGTCATTACAGAAATCACTGCAGCACCCGCTCCGCCGCCAATAACAGCCGAAGATGTAAATGCAGAATGAAAAATTGTTTTTATAGCCCAAGGTAAATTATGGGAATTGGCACTAATGCAAAAAATCCCTCCTACAACGTAGGTTAAGGCCATAAAAGGAACGCACCACTGAGCCACCTTTGCAACACTTTCAATGCCACCTAATATCACAATACCCACAATAAATGCAACAATTAAGCCCACTGCAGGTACGGAAGCATTAAATGCAATTTTGCTTGCTTCCGCAATGGCATTGATTTGGGCAAATACACCACAGCCAAAATATGCTGCCAGCACACCAAAAAAAGCAAATGTTTTTGCTAGCCATTTCCACTTTTCTCCCATGCCATGGGTGATATAAAACATTGGCCCGCCAATTCTTTGCCCATTTTTATCCGCAGTACGATATTTTACAGAGAGGCAGCTCTCTGCATACTTGGTAGCCATGCCTAAAAATGCGGAAACCCACATCCAAAATAAAGCACCTGCTCCGCCAATGCGTAGCGCTGTGGCAACACCTACAATGTTTCCAGTACCTATGGTGGCTGCCAGTGCAGTGCATAATGCAGCAAAAGTGGAAATATCTCCTTCTGCATCCTTTTCTTGGGTTACAATATATTTCATGGCCAAAGGCAACTTTAGAATTTGGATAAAACGTAATCGGATTGTCAAATAAATTCCTGTTCCTAACACCAATACTAACAGAAGCGGTCCCCATACCAGTTCTTGAATATAATATAACAGCTCCATCCTTCATTCTCTCCTACTCAAAATCACTGACCCACTGATTTTCTTGTATTGCGTTACGAAATTCTTCAGCAGGCCTATTGTATATCCTAATTCTATAGGAATCCAGATTTCCCCATCTAACTAACATCAGTATAACATAACATCCATCTCATTTGTAAAGAAAAAAATTTGCTTCTTTTTAACCTCTTTTCTGCAAAAACACACCATACTTTAATCAAAATAAAGCACTACACATAAAAAATACCCATAAGTAATTTTCGTAGTGTAAAATGAAGCTACCGCATAGCATGATACACAACAAGGATTACTTGTGAGTATATACATATTACCATATTGAAACGCAACTGTATATATGCTTTATCAGAAAATACTTTCCCCGCATAAAAGGTTAAAAATATAGATTATCCAAAAAACAACTGTCGTTAGAGGTAGTTCTATTGAAGCACCTTACTTTATATGTATCATGAAAAAAGCTGGCAATATGGAATTCAAAAGACTCACAAGCCAGCTTCGTTATATTTTTATATTATATCCTTATTTAAATCTTCTTCTTCGGCGATTCGTTTTAAAAACATATCTGGAACTTCTGCGTCGTCCGCCAATCATTTTGGTTACTCCAACAGCAATCAAACCTACACCAAGAATAACAGCGATAACTACCAAAGTTTTTAATGTAAATAAATTAGAAGCTAGGTTTTTAAAAAAATAATGAATTGCACGGAAAATTGTCTGTTTCTGAACCTCTCTAGCTGCATAAACTTTGGCCTGTGCCACAACTTTTCCATCTAATTGATAAGAAACCGTACCCACCTCAGCATCCTTGGCAATAGGTGCTTTTAAACGTATGGTAGTATCCTCTTGCTTTTTATTTTCAGCTACATACTCGTTAGAAAATGTGACTACCTTCTTCAGCTTGTCAACATCGTCCACCTTCATATATACTGTAACATCATTTTTTACTACAACATCCAAGGTATCTCCTTGCAAACGGTTATGCTTTACCAAAGGTATACTTTTTACCACATCTCCTGCTTTTTGCAGTGCCACAATTTTATAATTCTCAAATCCATAGTCAAATAATTTTTTTGCATCTATCCAACGATTTGGATCTTCGGATTTGAAAAGAACTGCTATCAGTTTTGTACCATCTTTTTCTGCTGTTGCGCTAAGGCAAGCGCCCGCCTCATTGGTAAAGCCTGTTTTCATACCTGTGGCATACTCATATTGATATTCGTTATCGGTAATCAATAAATTATGGCTTTTCCATTTATATTC
>JAAYQI010000160.1 GCA_012519385.1 Candidatus Epulonipiscium sp. | reverse complement strand
CTTTTACAGAAAAAGAAATGTCTTTTGGAAAATTAGTAGATGTGAAGGATAAAGCGGAAAAAGATTCAAAAACAGTAAAAGAACAAAGAAATCCAACTTTAAAAATAAAATCAGGTATAAAATCTGACATTAAGAGGTATAATCCCAAAGAAGCCAAGACACAATTTAAAAAAGAACAAAAAAATACAAAAAAATAATTGTCCTATTGCTTATTATCATGTATGATAAAGGGGATACTTTTATTTAAAGGAAGCTAAAAAGGAGGATAACTCAATGAGCGAAAAAGATGTATGCGGATGCGGGCACGATCATGGTGAGGAAATGGAATTAGAAACAATGTTTTTAACATTGGATGATGATACAGAAGTAGAATGCGGTATTCTTGGCGTTTTTGAAGTAGAAGGTAAGGAATATATTGCACTTCTTCCTTTGGAGGACGAAACTGTATTGTTATATGCATATTCTGAAGACGGAGATGACATTCAACTGGATGTAATTGAAGACGATGAAACATTTGAGAAGGTTTCCAATGCTTTCTACGATTTATATGAGGAAGAAGAGGAAGAATAAATAAGGGACTTTTTCTTTTAGGAAAAAGTTTTACCAATGAAGTGGAAGAATAATAAGATGTCCTAAAATTAGGGAAGCATAAGGCTGTTTTTTTGAGGTTTCGTTCTGGTTTTGTATAAGAAAGGTATCGCCTTTGCTTATTGCCGGAAAAGATGATGCCACTGGAATCGGCCTTTTCTTTTTTTGGGCTACATCAGGATAAGGAGGAAGTAAGTTGCCGCTATTAAAAAATAAAAAGTTTATTTTGGGGGCAGTGTTTTTTTCGATATTTTTGCAATCTAGCACTGTATTTGCCCAAGAACAGAAGTGGTATGAGGAAAACCGTTTGGTTGCCCATGCACTTGGCTCTATAGGGGATAAAAAAGAAACAAATTCCAAAGAGGCTTTTTTGGAATCCTGGGGGAACGGCCTTCGTGCCATGGAGGCGGATTTTTCCATGACATCCGATGGAACATTGGTGGTTCGCCATGATTTTGACCAAGATTCCTATTATACTTTGGAGCAAAAAGTGGTGGGTGGTACGGCCATGACCATTGACCGTTATCTTACAGAAAAGATTAACTTTCGCTACACTCCTCTTACAGCAGCCCAGTTGATACAGCTGATTACGGAGTATGATGATGTGTATCTTATTACAGATACCAAAAATACAGATGCCGATACTGTGCAAAAGCAATTTACTGCTTTGGTAAATGCAGCAAATGCTGTGGAGAAGCCCGAGGTGTTAGACCGCATTGTGGTGCAGATTTATAACCCACAAATGTATGAAACCATAAAGGCAGTTTATCCTTTTACCAACTGGATTTATACCTTATACCAAACCCCAAATCCAAATTATGTTGAAATTGGCGATTTTTGTGTGGCAAATGGCATAGATGTTGTTACCATTAATCAAGACATTGTAGATGCTAATAATATTTCTGTGCTGACACAAAAGGGAATTAAGGTATATGCTCATACGGTAAATCGTATATTGGATTTGCAAAAAATGCTAAACGCAGGTGTATATGGTGTGTATACTGATTATATTAAGCCTAGGGATTTATCTTTTGTGGGATTGCAGGCGGTAAATCGTCAGAAGGCGTTGCAGCTAAAATATGAAGATTCTACAAGACAGGTAACGGGATATTCTTTATTGGGTAAGGACTATGTGAGCCTACGGGATATTGCTATACTGTTAAAAGGCACAGAGGATGGTTTTGCTGTTTCTTTTGACCGCAATGCAAAAACTGTTTTTTTGCAGCAAGGACAGGAGTTTATAGGCATGGGCAATGAACTTTTGTTAGGAAAAGAAACAAAACAATATGCGGAAAAGTGCAATTATGTTCTGCAAACTGCTAATGCAAAACGAGAAAGCATTGGATTTTTTGTGGATGGCGAGCTATATTATGAGCCGCAAACCGTTGCAGCGGCTCTTGGCTTACAAGCCCAGCAGCAAGAAGGTACTATCTTATTCCAAAAAATACAAGCAGACAAGAAGTAAAAAAGGAAGGATAGTACGAGGTTTTTCCACTTGAAAGCAATGGCAAAGAGTTTTAATAGAAAAAAATTGTCGGAGAGATTTCCGTTGACAGTAGGAAAAAATCGTGCTATCCTTACCAATAAGGAAGAAAAAATACTATCATTTGCTGGGGGTGCCGCGTGTAGGCGGCTGAGAAAAAGACCAAAGTTTTTTACCCCTTGAACCTGATCTGGATGATACCAGCGTAGGAAAGCATACATCAGTAGCAATGATTTTTATAGCTGTGAATACCTCTTCGTGTTTTAAAATAAAGCGTTTTGGTATTTTTTAGATAGAAATCCTTGCGTTTTTTCTTAAAAAAGAAAAATTGTATGAAATATGTCAGGCAAAGCAAAGGATGGGTATGTTCCTTGCTTTGCTTTTTATTTTTTTCATAAACGGAAGGAGAATGTATATGAAAACAAAAAAACTGACAGTTTCTGCAATGTTTATTGCCATTGGGGTTTTGGCTGGAAATGTAATTTATATCCCCATTGGTGCATCAAAATGTTTCCCCATTCAGCACACCATTAATGTGTTGTCTGCGGTTTTGTTGGGGCCATGGTATGGGGTGATAAATGCATTTTGCATCTCTTTATTGCGTAACTTCATGGGAACAGGGTCTTTACTGGCATTTCCGGGGAGCATGATAGGAGCATTATTGGCAGGGCTATGTTACCGTTTTGCAAAAAATAATATTGCCGCTGCCATTGGTGAGATGGTTGGCACAGGCTTATTGGGAGGGCTTCTTGCGGTTCCTATTGCTGTACTAGTAATGGGTAAGGAAGCTGGTGCATTTTTTTATGTGGTTCCGTTTTTGGTAAG
>JAAYQI010000013.1 GCA_012519385.1 Candidatus Epulonipiscium sp. | reverse complement strand
TTCTTATTTTATAAATGAGCCTATTTCAATTAAGTTACCCTCTGGGTCTGCAACATAGCAGGTTCTCTGTCCCCATGGTTCTGTAGTAGGCTCTAAGATAGGCATTGCACCTTTGGCAACAACTCTTTTGAATGTTTCATCTACTGCAGCATAGTTTTCAACACCCATGGCAATTTCATAATGGCCATTAATATCATTTGTATAAGAAAATGACCTGTTTGTCATCTGCTCAAAATCACTTCTGCGAAATAGCAAAAACAAAGTTCCGTCCTTTTCCAAATACACATTACTTGTATTTTCTTCCTCCTTAATTTCAAACCCAAGAACATCACGGTAAAAGCGCACCATAGTCGGCATATCTTTCACAAAAATTCCAAAACCTTCTAATTTCATAAGCTTTTCTCTCCTTTTATTTCAGGGCAATGTAAATATCAATATGGCAGTTTTCAATGTCAGCATTTCGGTATTCCTCGAAGTCACCTGTAAAGCTGCAGTCTAAATTCATCTGCCAAATCTTTTCCCATGCATCGGCAACGGCTTTTTGCATATGCCCATGCACAGTAAATTTTGCATATTTTCCAGCAGGAATTATTTTTACGGTCAGTTCAGGATTTTCCGCCTTGGAAACCTCTTTGCCTGCTGTCACGCAGTACCCGTCGGCCGTATAATCGGAATAGAGCCCAATGGCATACTCGTTTACCTTGTTTTTAATCACAGCATTGACACCACCCTGATATAGTTTCTCCCAAAGTCCGCCAATAATTTTTCCCATTTCAGGGTCGCTGTTGCTAGTGGCAGCACTTACACCGACAACAATCTTTTCCTCTAAATGCACAACTTCATAATTCATTCGCTCGTCCTCCTTCGCTTTGATACTTTCATCATAGCAAAGTCAACTTGACAGCAGTATGTCATATTATAAATATTGTGCCAGTGTTTTTTTCAGTTTTTCCTTTATTTCCAGACGAATATCCTCTGGTTCTATAATTTCACAATACTCACCAAAGGTCGCAAGATATTGATATATCCAATCACCTCTAGGAATAGTGAGCTGAGCAATAAAATCGCCGTTGGGAAGGGTTTTGTACTGTGAAAACTCATCATATACACGATATGCCATTTTCTTTGACATCTTAAGGGTAATGGTCACAAAATCATCTTGAAAAACCTTCCCTCCCTCCAAGACCTTTGTTGGAGAAGTGCGTTCAAAGTATTCGTCAAGCAGCTTTAACTCTTTCATGCGCCGCAGCTTAAAAAAACGATAATCCTGACGCATTGTGCAAAAAGCATAAAGGTACCAGCTCTGCCCCTTAAAGCAGAGTTTCATAGGTTCTACAGTGCGCGTGGTACTGCCCTCTGCGCTGTGATACGCAAATGCCACCTTCTTCCTTGCAAGAATGGCGGTTTTCAGCTGGCTAAATAGCTTCGCTTCCTCATCTGCATTTGCCCACTCTGAGAAATCAACTTCTACCCAATCGACGTTAGTGTTTCCGAACAACGAAGAAAGCTTTTGCACTGCGGTGTTGGTTTGCTCCAAATTGACTGCATCTACAGCGTGAAGAGCAGAGAGAATATCTGCCTTTTCCTTTTCCGTCAGCACAGCTTTATTGAGAACAAAGTTCGACATAAGGGAGATTCCCCCGTTCTTGCCTTTGGCCATATAGATAGGAATACCTGCTGATGACAATAGTTCTACATCTCGGTAAATTGTGCGAGGAGAAACCTCAAAATGCTTCGCCATTTCCCCTGCGGTAACTCTTTCTTTATGTAATAGTAAATACACCATTTCAAATAGTCGGTTAATTTGCATACTTCCCACCTCTACTTTTATTATAGAGGATACTATGACATGAGCAAGACATGTTTCATTATTTAAAATTCAAAATATGCAAGGAGGGATTAAAAACATGAAAAAATTCAGAAAGGTTACCGCAAGTAGCTCCTAGTGCAATACGGGAAGTTATATTTTTAGGATTAACATCTATAAAATTCTGCTCTTAAAAGGGATAAAAGTTCTTTAAGCCGTTTCAGTTAGGAATATCCTACCAAGCGGCTTTTTTCTATTATATCAATTTATGAAAATGCGGCTTCATATTCTCGTATGTGCAATGATACCGAAACCCCATATCAAATAATTCCTTCTTAGTATTTTCAATATATGCACCTAGCTGCCCTTTTTCATGGCTGTCGCTTCCAATCGTAATAATCTCACCGCCTAATCTTTTATATAAAGTAAGAATATCTTTGGATGGCATCATATCCGCAAGTCCATATCTGTAGGATGATGTATTTACTTCTATTCCTTTTCCATCATGGATGATAATTTCCAATATTTCATTCACTATGTCTGAAACCTTCGCAAATGGATATGTACCATTTTTATCATATCTTTTTATCATATCTAAATGTCCCAAAACACTATAGTTTTTATATTGCTTTACAATTTCTAATAGCTCTTGATAATATCTTTCGTTATATTCCTTCCGGCTCTTTCCTTTTTGAAAATCCTGTGTCCATAATTCCAAGTTATCTATTTGATGCACAGATAAAATAATAAAATCAAACGGATATTTCTCAAAAAGTTTTTCATATTGAGCAATCGTATGCACCTGCACTCCAAACTCCATTCCCCTTTTTATCGTAATCAAGTCACCATATAAATATTGTAATTCCTTGATTGTCTCAAAATATTCTGGATAATACACATTCGCCATAGGCATACCATCACGATAGCAAATTTCTCTCTTATCATCCCAGTCCAGTTTGATTCCATAATCTACATGGTCCGTAAAACATAACTCCTCCATTTTCATTTGTATTGCATCTTTTATAACTTCTTCCATTTCATAAACAGAATCATCACTAAAATCCGTATGCACATGATAATCAGCAAACATTTTCTTCATCCCTTCAAGCAGTTTTTCTTACCAGTAGTTCATGCATTATCACCATCAATAAAAGAATGATTAACAGATATATCGGCAGCAAAACAATATGGATATGCTTTGCAATTAAGCCAAATAGCGGCGGCATCACACAGGTTCCTGCATATGCACTTGCCATCTGAACGCCGATGATTGCCTGCGACTTATCCGCACCAAAACGTGACGGCGTGGAGTGAATAATACAGGGATAGATTGGGGCACATCCAAGACCAATAAAAAGTAAGCCCACCAAGGATATTGCTTCCTCAAACGGTAATACCATCATCATAATACCAAGTGCAATAATCCCTTGCCCCAGGCGAATCATTTGTAAATTGCTCAATTTCATACTAATGAATCCACTCAATACTCTACCGAGGGTAATACCAATAAAAAACATACTTGCAAAACTAGCCGCCATCTCTGTAGAAAATCCTTTGAATAGGGTAAGATAGCTGCTTGCCCATAAGCCAGTAGTCTGCTCCAAAGCACAGTAGCAAAAAAAACAAAGCATTACTTCTTTCGCCCCAGAAATCTGAATTACTTCTTTTAAAGACAAGGCTTTTCTCGCTGAAATATCCTCCTTGCCTGTAGCCATAGTTCCACTTTTCCATAACGTCATGCTAAAAAACAAAATTACTGTAAAAGCAATCTGTAAAAAAGATATATACTGATAACCCGCATTCCAATTCTGACCATGCATTAAGGCATATCCCATCATATAAGGCCCAATCGTAGCACCCACTCCCCACATACAATGAAGCCAGCTCATATGCCTGCTTGCATAGTGAAGTGCTACATAATTATTTAATGAGGCATCTACACTGCCTGCCCCAAGGCCGTAAGGAATTGCCCATAAACAAATTAAACCAAAGGAATGGGAACAAGAAAAGCCAAATAAAGCCACTGCCGTCATAGTAACGCTGATGGTTGTTATCTTTCCAGTTCCAAATTTACGGGTAAGTTTATCACTTTGCAGGCTCGAAATAACAGTTCCCATTGCAATAATCATAGAAATAACACCTATGTAGGAAATTGGCACTCCAAATTCTCTATACATGACTGGCCATGCAGAGCCTAATAAGGAATCTGGCAACCCAAGGCTAATAAATGCAATATAGATGATAACTAACAGTAAAGGAAACATATTGAACCCCCTCCCCTTTTGTGATATCATAATATCATCATTGAATGGGGTTTTATATAATATTTTCTTCATATTTATATAACAAAATCATCATTTAAAGAAGGTAAGCCATATGACTATAACAAGATGCAATGTAACCGTAACTTCATCTGGAGAAGAAATTCAAAAACACGGAACGCCAGAATTTCCTATTGTTTGTTATGAGGAAAATTTATCCAGCTTTTCTATTCCATGGCACTGGCATGAAGATTTTGAGATTATATGGGTAATCTCGGGAAGGATAAAAGTATCTGTTCATAATACGGAGCATATCCTAAACAAACATCAAGGAATCTTTATTAATGCAAGTATTCTTCATTCCGTACAGGCAATAGAGGATGGCGAATGTACTTTAAAATCCATTGTTTTTCATCCAAGGCTAATCGGGAGCATTGATAGCATATACTGGCAAAATTATATAGAGCCAATGCTTCAGAATAAAAATCTACCATACATTTTATTAGACCCCTTCATTCCTTGGCAGGATAGCATACTGACTTACGCTATTTCTGTATGGAACAGACT
>JAAYQI010000159.1 GCA_012519385.1 Candidatus Epulonipiscium sp. | reverse complement strand
TTTGACTCTACAATAACCGCCTGAGGAGAGAGCTCTTTGACAACTCCAATGGTACCATTAACATATCGGTGATTAGAATCGTTCTTTGTGAGCATTACCTGTGCACCGGCTTTTAACTTCAGGTTTTTCGGTGCAGGCAGCCTGTCTGTTTCAATATTGAATTGCCCGACAATAATTCCCTCATATTCATGTTCCGGGCTTTGAATCCTGCTTAGCCTGGAGTGGTTTATCCATCCGGCAGTTGCATTGTCCGGTGTCAGTATAATCACTCCATCCTCCTCCACATTGCCGATATGACATCGACGGTTGAATTCTGAAATAGTGGTGGTCAGATCATTACCCTCCCTGATATTTGACAGCAGTTTTAAAAAAGTCAGATCCTGCTGCCTGAAAACCTTTGTCAATTCTACCATGCCAAGCCTTGCAGTTGACATGCAGTTTGAACTGAGAAAATGCGGTGTTTTATAGCGGGAAAAGATGTACCGGGATTCAACCTGGCTGGCAATTACAGGGGGTAATTGAAAAAGATCCCCAACGACGATCAACCGGACTCCGCCGAATAATTCACTGTATCGTCCGGTATTTTTTCGCAGTGATATCTCGATAATATCCATCAGATCAGCGCGAACCATCGAGATTTCATCGATGATTAAAACCCTTAGCACTTCAAAAAGCCTGCGGTTCCACAAAGGACGGATTTCATCAGGGTTTATAATCCTGGGGGGAATGTGGAAAAAAGAGTGGATAGTCTGTCCATTGACATTTAGTGCGGCGACACCTGTTGGGGCAAGGACAGGGGCATTCAACCCGCCTTTTTCCCGGAGATACCGGATAAATGTTGATTTTCCGGTACCGGCCTGACCTGTTACAAACACGATATTGTAATTTGAATCTATTAATGCTAATGCATTCTGGAATTGAGTCGTATCGATTGCATCGTCAATGTTATTTCTGATCAATTCGCCTCCTGGTTCAGGCTTCATATATTGTTTGTCTGTTAGTTTTGATGGGCAACCTGTCGATGTCGTACGAGTCTCAGGTGCAGATTGGAAAAGAGACAGGATATTTGATGTTACAGATTTGATATCCATAAATACCCTTACCAGCTATAGTGTAATACTTGTCACGAGTATTCTGAGATTTCTGGTTTACCAAACTTATTCCGGTAATACTGAACTGAATACTTATTTCGGGACAATCGAATTTTTATTCCGGAGAGAAATCTTGATTCTGATATGAAAAAAGCTTTACATTTAGAGGCTGTCAGTATAAAAACGTTATCATTTTATTTGTTCTTTTCATGTATTCTGTATATTGATCAATGAACAAAAGAATTAAGTTCCAGCCGATCATCAAAAGACAGGGAAAAAGTAATAACGAACTCAACCAGGATTGGAAATAAATTACCGTCCCCATAAATATTCCGGAGAGATACAACGGATGGCGGATATATCTGTATATTCCGGATGTTACCAGTTTCTGCTCCTTATCTTTTTCAATGGAGGCGGAACAGTTCTTTCCGATTTCTTTGTTGGCAAAAAAAATGAGATAAAAAACCCGTACCAAATGATAATTGCCACTGTTCCTGAAATTACCGGATTTATAGAATCTTTTAAAAAGTAGTATTCTATAATCGGCAACGAAATGCCGGCAATAGGAATTATCAAAACAGAAAAGGCTTTGTCAAAAAAGATTTGTTTTGCTGTTTTTTTTCTGTCTGCTTTTCGATGAAATGATGAGAAAAGCCGCCCGGTTATTATGATAATGATAAACACAATAATGGTGAGATTAGTATTCATCTTTATTCCAGTCAGTAAAATCTCGTAAGTACCTGATATAAATTACTCTTCAGGCCAGGACTGGTTTATCTACCATTTTTCAGCAAAAATATATGCCCTTTTGCTTGGATACTCTTCTTTATATGGAAAGCGGACTAGTGCCTCAATCATATTGAATCCAGTCTCACTTAAAATTTCGATTATTTTATTCTCATCAAAATAATAAAAATCCAGTGGTTTTCCGGTTTCAAAAAAGTTCTCGACTTTCAGCTCTTTTTCCTCAACGTGGAAAGATAAAAGCAGGATCCCTTTACGATTTAAAACCCGGTAGTATTCTCTGAAAATCTTCAGAATATCGGGGTATTGGAAGTTTACGATAGCATAAAATGATGAAATCCCGGTGATTTCACTGTCCTTGAGTTTTAGATTGAACATGTCTCCGATACTGAATTGAATGGCGGGGTTCAGTTCCCTTGCTGCTGATATCATCTCGCCTGAAATGTCCATTCCAATGACATTCCCGCGATTTTCATGGATATATTTTGTTGTTTGGCCCGGGCCGCATCCAATATCCAATATTTTTCCACCGTTTACCATCTCAATAAATCTGCTGATAAGTATCCTGTCCAGCGGTTTATATGAAAGCTCATCAAAACATTTTTCAACATACATACAGGCTGCTGC
Source organism: Candidatus Epulonipiscium sp. (assembly GCA_012519385.1). Lineage (GTDB taxonomy): Bacteria > Bacillota > Clostridia > Lachnospirales > Anaerotignaceae > JAAYQI01. The sequence continues at coordinate 5,639 of JAAYQI010000159.1, read as the reverse complement.
ATCGTATGCTTCAGTTATTTGCTCCTGGTTCATTTTTTTATCCTTAGTAACAAAGGTTTTTTACGGGAAAGGCTATTCTAAATATTTTGAAATCGAACGAAGATCAACCGATTGAAAAGATTCGGTTAAGAATGACTATCTCATAATTTAATAATATACAATAGGAAAGTACATCTGTTTCCTGATCTTTACCTGCTATCGCATCGCTGTGTGGAGCGTTATGGTGAAGCGGTCTAATCCCCAATGGGATTTAAGCACTCTTATCAGAGAGTGTTGGTTCCATTGAATCGTAAAGTCCTTGGCCATTAAAAGCCTGGATTATTAACCACTCCGGAAAAAAGTACCAACCCGGTTGCTCCAGCCCGGATGAAATAGACAAATGGCCGGTCAATCACGACATCGGGAGAGAAATCGGAAGAACCAGTACCCATGCCGGAGCTTGTTACCGCATAGGCTACCGTCCCTTCTTCATCCATCTTTATTCCGGCTGTATGCATAATTGTCTCGATATACAAGCCCTCATTATTTTGAGTAGCTTTATCAATAGCAATTCCATTTATTTCTAGTTTATCCTGATCGAAAGCGCCGTTAATACCCATGTTTTGCAGAACTGGTTTTAAATCGATCTCATTTTCAAAAAAGAATTTCGGCATCTTCAACTGACCAAAATCGAAAGAACAGGTCGATTCCAATGCGGAGAGGCATTTCTGTCCGATGAAATCCTCGATTGAAATACCTGCAGGCATGTAGATATCGAGGTAAAAGAAATCTTTCTGGCTGGTTCCGTAATAGATCCTGGCATTTTCATATTCATCGGTTTTACGGGTTTTATGCAGGTATGATGAAGTCATCATCTGGACATCCACTGATCCTGATGGTGTGACAAACGGATGTGATTCTGTCTTTGTCACATCGAAAGGTGATGTCCAGTCTGCCTCAAAATAGATGGTGCTTGTGATAAACAGCGCCGTATAATCACCGAAGTATTTCTTCTTGACAGCATCGGTGATTTTATTGCAGGTATTGCCTGCTATCCATTTGTTCATGACCTTAACAGATGCATCTACATCGTCAAAATTCAATCCTGTGACTTCAATTCCGTACTTTTTATTTGCAGTATCCCTGAATGCCGGTACAAGTGTGTAGTCATTCGAATCTAACCAGATTGCATCTGCGATGAGCAGTAGAATGGATTTATCTGCATAGAGCAATGTTTTCAAGGCTGAATTCGCATCATCAAGTGCTGCTCTGCCCTCCAAAGCATTTAAAAGCTCCTGTTGAGTCTCTCCGGTGGCTGCCTCGGTTATAATTGCAAGATTGCGGCTGATACAGTATGGGCTGGCTACTATATTTTTACCATTATAAAGATCGTCATTGTAAATTTTATCGAGCAGATTTACGGAAAAAGTATTTACTGCAGTACTGTATTCTGAAGATATTTGAGCCTGCCCCTCTTCGGGAATCACATTATAAATAAAAGTAGAAGATGAGTTCTTGAAATTTTTGCTGTTAGTCTTTGTTCTGATCTCCTCATTCTCGTAGGCACATCGTAAAAGTCCAGAAGAAATTATGAGGACTGCTGCAAAGAAATACGATGAAAACGAATTCTTGCAAGAAATTGATTGCATAAAAATTGCTCCTGGTAAGGAGGAATCTTTGTTAATATAAACAAAAGATTAATCTGATGCCAGAAAGCAATTATATGGCTTGATGGGAAAAAATGACGATTTTTGTCAAGTTTATAAAGCATTGCGAAAGAGCCAGTTGCTGCAGAAATAATTGAGCTTTCAAATGTATTCAAATTGGCAGAATTAAATTTGGAAAATGTGTTATTAGAAAACTTTCATTCACACGTCCCACCACACACCTTGCAGGCAACTCCTCTGATCCTTGCGGAATTATAATCCATCTCCACACAGTTTTGAGTGCATCTTCTGGCATGTATGCAGGCAGGACAGTGATATTTAAGAGTCTTTGTGTTGAAGAAAACAGTATGATTTGAAATTGCTTCGTAAAAAATTGAACCGCCATCAGGCAGTGTTTTTCCAGCTATCTGCTCCATGCTGCCATGAGAAACACCTCTTCTGAAATTCCAGGGAGGAACCGGATTGTTATCTGCCCATAAGCCGATGTATGATAATCGCGCCTCCTTTTCCAGTAAAGGTAGAATAGTGTCATCTTTTGCGTATTCCCTGTACCACCAGGCATACCCGTTTCTCACCAGCTCGTGATTCACCGTTATTCCGTCATCGGTAACTATCATACCGATAGTCCTTCCATACCGGTCGGATGAAACAATCTGCACGTCAACATCTTTCCCGAAAACAAGATCAGAGGTAAACTGTTTTGCCCTTGTCCCGTAAGCCTGGTTTTTCTCAGGGCAATCGATTCCGTACAGGCGGACAGTGATCTGTTTCTTTTCAGGGGTTAAGAGAACAACAGTATCTCCATCTTTGATACCTATTATGCGACCGGAGATTATGCTGGTTGTGGCAGAGAGGAGGAAGGGTAATAAGAGGAAAAAAGAGAAAAGAGATTTCATGGTTGTGCTTTGGGTATGATTTTCTGGTTTGATAAACATGCTGTTTCATACTTATTGTACCGTATTGAACCATGGATTGCAAAGTTTGGTTTGAGGGGACCAGATGCAGTCGTATAATGAACAATAGTGTAACAGACCAGGAAAAACGAATCCTTAAATAAAATCAAGCAATGAAATCTTGCTGTGTTGTTTTCTATAAAGCGGATTGAAAGTGTGAGGGGCGAGATAGACATCAGACACCTGTTTTAAATAGTAAAATCCACAAAACCTCTATGAATTCAGGTGACTGAAAGACCGTTACTAACTTGGCTTCATTGGTTTATATATTTTACAGGCAGAATAAAGGATATGTAGAAAATGGATTGAAGAGGGTGGCTATTTATATAACTTCAATTCCAATTTTCATAAAGAGATCATAAATTGGATCATAGTATTCGCCTTTTCTTGTCGGGTCGAATTGATCGCCTTTAGGTATAAAAAAGACCATTCCCTGTCTTGCTCTAGTAAGTAATACTCTATAAGTGTTTTTTAAATAGATGATGCTATTTGGGTCATTGATATTTTGCCAGGAATTACCACGGAATTTTTTATAAGCCCATTGATTGTTTTCGATTCTTAGGTCAGTATCCCAGGCAACACAAGTCCAATCTAATTCAAGGCCTTGGACATCAAATTCTCTTGCTACATCTTCGAGATAGAAAGATGAACGAATATCATCTTTGGGGTTAAGGAACCAATTTTTAGCATCTATTTTTAATTGAACAAATATCCCGTGAGGTTTTAATCTAACTGCTCCTGAACTTGCTAATAATCCTATCCTTTCGGTTCCTCTGCACTTGTTTCTTAGCCATTCTTTAGCTCTTAAAATATCTCTCGTGATTACTATAGGATATTTTGTTTTTAATTGTTGATAGAACGATTTTGCTTCTTGAATGTTGAAATCTAAAAGACTTTTTACAAAATTTGAAACTTTTTCACTTCTAAAAGATCTGATAGATGTGCTTAGATGTAAATCTTTTTCAAATTTGACAGATTGATTGCTTAATAGTTTTTCTAAGCTTATTCCTCGTGTGTACTCATAGTCAGTTATTGTGTTTGAAATAAATACTTTCCAGTGTTGATAATGTTTGTTTAAAGCGGAAAACCATTCAATTAAGCCAGCTTCTCCAGTAAATATTTCTTGCCCCCCTCCAATTAAGCAAATAATGACAGCCCATGATTTGTGACGATCCATTACACTTATTAAAAATTCGGGTTCAGACCAATTAAAATTTGCTATGCCTTTTTTCCTTGCCATGAACCTTGAAGTTTGTTCTGCAGTCCATGCACGTTGTGCTTCATCAAATATAACTACCTTCTCAATTGGTGGAGCATCAGTTCTAAGATTATCATCACGAAAATGGTGAATATTTTGAATGAAAGATTTAGCTTTTTTAAGTGCTTCTGATTTACGAATTGATGAGTTTAACAGTTCTTTATCATTTCGTGCAAGTGCTTCTTGTAGAACCTCGATTAGAGGAGTATTTCCAGATAAAAAAACAGCATGTTCTTCTTCATCGAATTTATGTCGCTCATTAGCTATGTTTAAGCCTGCAAGTGTTTTGCCAGAACCAGGTACTCCAGTAATAAAACAAATTGATTTGTAATTATTTTCCTTTGCGTCAGAAATAATTCTATTAATGCACTCTGTCGTTCTGCCTAGATTAATAGCACCAGAATCTGATCTGGAGATATCTTTAACACTATGCCCCTGATATAAGGCTTGGGCAGCTTCAATTATAGTTGGAGTTGGTTTGTACTGAGAAGATGCCCATTCATTAGGATCAATATAGGATTCATTCACTTTTGATAAAATGTCAAATATAGCCTCACTAAACGTTGCTTTATTGACCAAAATAGGGGAATGTACTTTATCATTATAGGGTTTAATTTCTATGGAAGATGATTTTGCATCTGTTGCAACTAAAATGGGAAATATGGCCGCATTGTGGCTTTTTTCATGAAAATTCTTCAAATCTAGAGAATAGTCCAGTACTTGATCTATTGCATGATTGTGATATTTTTTTTCACCAATTTTGAATTCAATAATAAGGACACATCCATCAACGATGAGAACGTTATCTACACGTTTACCCATTCGAGGTATAGGAAACTCAAAAAATATGTGACCATTTTTAAGATTAGATAAAGATTCTTGAAGGAATGCTATTTGGTATTGCCAAGCATTTCTTTGCTGCTCTTCCAAAGTAAATTGATGTTTTTTTACAAGAAATCCTAAAATGTAATTAGGATCATCTGATAAGAAATTATGAATTGAATTGTGATAATATGATTTTTCCATAATTCTTTCATAGGAATGTCGGTATGAATTCAGGAGCTTTGTGTTGGGCTATTAAAGGCACATAACGGCCAAGCAATGATGAAGCTGCTAAATATTTATTTCATGAGTAAATATTAGCTGTTAAACCGGGTAAACGTAGTATGAAAACAAAATTTTTTGTGCCAAAAAAGCCAGTACTGCGGTATTTTGAGGTACTCACTATTATACCGATATTAGCAAGTGCACAAATCCCCCTTTCTTTTACCAGAAAATAAAGAATACAAGAAATATGGATAATTCTGATATGTGAAAATTACTTTCATGTAACTACACATGTCAACTCAATAGAAGATGGTCAGGAAGTATTCCTTTTTCTCAAATGGCAATAGGTACTATATTTGTCACTTGTTTTATGAAAAAGCCTTGTAAACCATATCAGATCTCTTTTATTAAAAAAGCCCATTCCGCAGCTTCTAGCTAGAAGCTGCTTTTTTCTTTATAAGTATGGTCTGTTAGTATCTTAAGTCAAACTGCTTAATGAGATTGGTGAGATACTGATTCTTTGGATCGAAGTGGAATTTTTCAGATGTCCCCTCAGAAAACAGGAACAGACTGTTTTTATGATTTTTTAGTGGGGAGATAAAAGCTATGTCTTCTTCTCCGAGATACTCGGATAGTAAGGTACGCCGTTAAACTCTTAAGTTGTTTTGTCCGGAGTTTGAAACCTCATAGTCGGGCAATAACTGGCACAGAATTCCATGTAGAGTGATAATATGG
>JAAYQI010000158.1 GCA_012519385.1 Candidatus Epulonipiscium sp. | reverse complement strand
GAGGTGGGCGAGGCTTTTGGAAAAAGAGTAGAAGTTATTGAGAAAAAGTTAAGCGAGCAGAAAGAATGTCCAGTAGATTCCTTTGAAGTTAAGCAAATAATTGGTGAATATGGTTTTGTCATGAAACAGTTTTCACAGGTAAAACATGAAGCAGGGATGATGTTGTCTATTGCAACCAACTATCGGGATGAAAGAGCAAAGACTATCCTAGATGAGAAATATGGGGAAGGCTTCGCTGAGTTTGCTGCCTGTGCAATTGAAGCTTTTTACATGAGTAAATAAGTTTTGCAATGCTGAAAAGACATACCATTAAATTTCCGTTTATCTGGAAAATTATGAGCAGACACTTTAACGCCACATAACTTTTTTCAAAATAGAGTTGTCTAAAAATAGAGAATGTTTATTATTTATATAACGAGGAGGGTACCATATGAGTGAGTTACAATATAAAAATCTTGATATTTGTCATGCAGAGGGTTTATTAAATATTTGGGCAGATGCAGATGTTATTAAGTACACAAACATGAAGCTTCCATGTACTTTGGAGGATGTTGAAAATAGAATCGAGATATTTAAGCCTTTAGATGTTTTTGCAGTAATCCAAAACGGAGAACTCATCGGTATTATCGGTTGTCCGCCTATAGACAAAGAAAAACTGCAATATGGGTTATTCTATCAGTTTTGCAAATTGTCATGGGGACAAGGAAACGCCACTATTGCTACAAAGTGGTTACTTGACTACATGAAGCAAAAATATAAAAATGCAAAATTGTTTGCAGATGTAGTAGTTGATAATGTGGCAAGTGAAAAAATCTTACAGAAGTTTGGTTTTGAACAGTTTTCAGAAGAATTGCTAGAACGTGATGGCATAAAACTTAAAGTTCATAACTACAAATTATGAGCAATACCTCCCCAAAGCCTAAAAACCACAACTAAATAAAATCTCAATTACCCTAAAGCAATCTTCTTATTGAGGTTGCTTTTTTTCATGTTTAAAACAGAAAAAGGAATGATAAAAATAAATGAAAAATCAAAGTATTGCAACCGAGCCGAGTGGTCAACTCAAATCATTTTTAGATATGATTGCTCCATCAGTGATAAAATTTAATGTGGATCACTACATCTGCGGCAATACCTTTCGATGTGTTTATGCACTTCGTGAGTATCCAACAAGTACCAATGAACAGGCAATTCTCCGTCACCTTGGAGAAAAAGATGGTGTTACCTTGCGTATTTACACAAGACAAGTGACACCCACAGAAGAGAGAAGAATTATTCACAATGCCACCAATAAAAACCGCATGAACACCACCAATGATAATATGCAGGAAACCATTGAAGCTCAAAACAATCTGCAAGATGTGGTGACATTGGTGTCAACTATGCACCGAAACCGAGAGCCACTTCTTCACTGTGCGGTCTATATTGAACTGACTGCAAACGATTATGACGGCCTAAAACTACTACAAACCGATGTTTTAACAGAGCTTGTCCGTTCGAAACTCAATGTGGAAAGACTGATGCTAAGACAACAGGAAGGATTTTTATCCGTAGGTCCAACAGGTAGAAATGTGTTCGGCAGTCAGTTTGAACGAGTCCTCCCTGCCTCCTCCGTTGCCAATCTTTATCCCTTCAATTATTCAGGTAAGACAGATAGCAATGGTTTTTATTTGGGCAGAGATAAGTTCGGCTCAAATATTCTTGTGGATTTTGACAAGCGAGATGATGATAAAACCAATCCCTGTATCCTTATTTTAGGCAACTCGGGACAAGGCAAAAGCTATCTGTTAAAGCTGATATTATGCAATATTTTGGAGTCGGGTAAGAATGTAATCTGCCTTGATCCTGAGCATGAGTTTGCAGAACTATGTGAAAATATGGGTGGCTGCTTTGTGGATTTGATGAGTGGCCAATACATGATTAACCCTCTTGAACCAAAGATTTGGGACGACCAACATGACGCTGGACCCAATTTGCACGGCAAGAAACAGCAAATAACAAATTTTGATGCCTGCCTTGATATTGGCTTTGAACCGTTAGCTTTTAGAGAAGCATCTAAGCTTAGTCAACACATTTCATTTCTAAAAGACTTCTTTCGTTGCTACAAGGATTTTGATGACAAGCACATTGATGTAATAGAAATTATGTTGGGAAAGTTGTACACAAAGTGGAATATCAGTGATAAATCAGATTTTCGCACGATGACCTCAGAAGATTATCCAATCTTGTCCGACCTATATGCACTGATTCAGGAAGAATATAAGGGCTATGACAAGCAGAAATATCAGCTCTATACAGCGGAGTTGTTGCAGGAAATTCTCCTTGGTCTTCACTCTATGTGTGAGGGTGCGGAAAGCAAGTTTTTCAATGGGAAAACCAATATCACCTCCAACCGATTTATTGTGTTTGGTGTAAAAGGTTTATTACAGGCAAGTAAAAATGTAAAAAATGCGCTACTGTTTAATGTGCTTTCCTTCATGAGTGATAAGCTGCTCACCGAGGGAAATACCGCTGCAGGCATTGATGAACTATATCTCTTTCTTACCAATTTGACGGCAATAGAGTATATCCGAAACTTTATGAAACGAGTACGTAAGAAAGAATCCTCTGTTATTTTAAGTTCGCAAAATCTTGAGGACTTTAATATTGATGGCATTAAGGAGCTGACAAAACCGCTGTTTTCCATTCCAACGCATTCCTTTTTGTTCAATGCAGGAAACATTGATAAGCAGTTCTATATGGATACCTTGCAACTTGAAGAATCGGAGTATAACCTCATTAAGTTTCCACAGCGTGGTGTTTGTCTCTATAAATGCGGTAATGAACGATACAATCTTGCCGTTCATGCACCAAGCTATAAGGAGCAACTATTTGGAAAGGCAGGTGGAAGATAATGAATTATAAAACTGAATATAAGAATTTGCTGACGGTCATTATTGACGATTTAAGGGTATGCATTAGCTACACACCCAATCAAGATAATGACCTTTTGTGTTTCATGGAGCAATATATTAAGGCTGAAAGTCATGCCAGGCCAAGCATTCTAAATGAAATCAGAAACTGTATGGATGGCAAGGACTACAAAAATCCGTTTATTGCCTATCAGTATTATGACAATGGCGAAATCGAAGCCCTTGAAAATATTCTGAAAGTCTATATCTGTGATATGCACAGTGGGGAGAACAAAGAGAAGGTGCTTGCTAATACCATTGTGAGCGTCAATGAGCTACAGGAAAAAAGCTATGGGCATCTTATTGATAACTGGAGAAATGATCATCTGACAGAATTCCTTGTTTTGGTAGCAAAGGAGGTATCTTATTCTTCCGCACTTGCTGTTATTGAGAGTAAAAAGCTATGGTAAGGTGGTGAGATAAATGGATTTAAGGGAACAAAAATTTGGAATTGAAATTGAGATGACAGGTGTTACAAGGCAGAGATCCGCAGAGGTAATTGCTGAATATTTTGGAACATATCCTCAACATAATGGAGGTGCTTATGATAGTTATACCATAACAGATGAGCAAAATCGCAACTGGAAAATTGTCAGCGACGGCAGTATTATGTTCCAAAAGAAATCCGGCAATCGAAAAATAGCTGCAAGCCGTGAATACAGCGTAGAATTTGTCAGTCCCATTTGTGTCTATGAGGATATTAGAAAAATACAGGAAATGGTGCGAGCTTTAAGAACTGCAGGAGCTTTTGGAAATGCAAGTGTTGGGGTTCATATTCACATTAATGCGGCACCATTTGAAGCCTATCAGCTAAGAAATCTTGTGAATATTGTAGCCTCAAAAGAAGATATCGTTTATAAAGCCTTGCAGGTAGAGTATAGGCGAGAACGCAGATACTGCAAGAAAATTGACCAAGATTTTTTACAGAGGCTGAACCGTGAAAAGCCAAAGACAAGAGCAGAACTGCAAAATATTTGGTACAACGGCAATGACGGTAGCCGTGAGCATTACCATGATAGCCGCTACCATTGCCTGAACTTGCACTCGGTTTTTCAAAAAGGAACCATTGAATTTCGTGCCTTTAACTCGGGTGATAGCAACAATAAAGGTACGATTCACGCAGGAAAAATCAAAGCTTATATTCAGTTTTGCATGGCAATGACAGCCCAAGCCTATAATCAAAAATCGGCAAGTACCACCAAAACGGTATCAGAAAATGAGAAATACACCTTCCGTGTTTGGTTGTTAAGGCTTGGTATGATAGGGGATGAATTTAAAACTGCACGTAAGCATCTCCTTGACCATTTGGAGGGGAATATTGCGTGGAAAGACCCTTCACAGGCCATTGCCCAAAAGGAACGGTTGAGGAAGAAACGTGAGGAACAACTAACAATTCGTCAACCTGAAGAAAATAGTATAGAACCGCAGCAGGAGGAAGAAGCTTCTGCTTTTTCTATGTCCATGGGAATGTAGGAGGTGTAAATTGAGCGAAGAAAAAATATATATTGCCTATGGCAGCAACTTAAATCTATCACAGATGGCATACCGCTGTCCCTCGGCAAAGGTGATTGGTGCATCGGAAATTAAGGACTACGAGCTGTTATTTCGTGGTTCCAAGACAGGTTCTTATGCAACCATCGAACCCTGTGAGGGCAAAACTGTGCCTATACTTTTATGGAGTGTTAACAAGCAGGATGAAAAATCCTTGGATAGGTACGAGGGATATCCAGTCTTTTACGAAAAAGAAAATATAGATATTACCCTTGATGGAAAGCCTATAAATGCATTTGTGTATGTAATGACAGAGGGACATCAACTTGGAATGCCGTCACAAAATTATCTTGATACCATTGCAGAAGGGTATCAAACAGCAGGCTTCAACCTTGACATCTTGGAAGATGCCCTTGCCAAAACGGAGCAAAGAATGAGCGAGGAACAGCAAAATCAGATGTTTCTATGGGAATTAAGGTGAACGAAAGACTTTGTCTAATGAGGAGATATAAAAAGATCTAAGTCTCCTTGACAGTGTATCGGGTTACCGATATACTGATGATGGGTGATAAACGATGACGATTATGGAATTATTAAAAGAAAAAGAGCTGTCACGATACAGTTTATCTAAAACAAGTGGTGTTCCTTGGGCAACCCTTGCAGATATTTGTTCCGGCAAAACAAGTCTTAGCCGATGTAGTGTGCAGACGCTTTCCAAGCTGTCTAAAGCACTAGAGTTATCCATAGAAGAAATTTTGGAGCTGGAAACAGAGTCTCATAAAGCTGAAAAATCAGGGAAACCTGCGGATAAAACCTATTTGGAAACCAACTTGTCTCCTCAATTAACAAAGTCGATAAAAGATTATGAACAGGGAGAAAAAGACAAGGTATCCTTTATGGATTGTCTGTGGGGCGAGCTTTACGGCTCCATCAATGCAGACCTTTGGGCAGGTTGTCTCACAGAAGAACAAGCAAACTATTTAAGAAAAAAATATCTTTACGGAGAAGAATAGGAGGGATTGGATGATTGATTTTACATCATGTGCCGTCAATAAGTTCAAAGCCTATGGCGGTGCCAACGGAAACAAAATCAATATTTCATATGAAGGAACAAGCTATATGCTGAAATTTCCGCCAACGCCAAGCAAAAGCAAGGCTATGAGCTATACAAACAGCTGTATCAGTGAATATCTTGCCTGCCATATTGTAAAGCTATTTGGCATACCGGCACAGGAAACACTGCTGGGCACTTATACCGATAAACGTGGAAAAGAAAAAGTTGTGGTGGCTTGCAGGGACTTTACCGCCGATGGAAAAAGGCTGATGGAGTTTGCCCACCTTAAAAACACCTGTGTGGATAGTGAGCAAAATGGCTATGCAACAGAGCTATCCTCTATTATGAAAGCCATTGAGGAACAAGCACTGATACCAGCGGTTGAACTACGAGAATTCTTTTGGGATATGTTTGTTATAGACGCTTTGCTTGGAAATTTTGACCGACATAACGGCAACTGGGGAATATTAATAGACGAACAGAAACAAACAGCAGAAATCGCACCAGTTTATGACTGTGGCTCCTGTTTGTATCCACAATTAGGTGTAGAGCAAATGGAGAAGGTTCTAAACAGCGAGGATGAAATAAACCACCGTATCTTTGTCTTTCCTACTTCTGCTATTTTGGAAAACGGCAAGAAAATATCCTATTTCGATTTTATTTCCTCTCTGCAAAATGAGGAATGCAATAGGGCACTGACAAAAATAGTAGGGCGAATTAATATGGAGGAAATCAATAAACTGATTGAGGATACTCCTGCCATTTCTCCTATGCAAAGGGATTTTTACAAGACGATGATTGCAGAGCGAAAAGAAAAAATCCTTGATTACAGCATGGAACTTCTAATGAAACAAGGAACAAAGCAGGCTGACAAGGAAAAATCCTTGGAGCTGGGTCAAGATATTTCTATGTAGAAAATATTATGAAACAACCAGATATAAACCACGAAATCACTCACAGCTGTGGGTGATTTTTTGTATTTCGGAGGTGATTTTTATTGCAAATTCAGTTTTAATTGTCAAGGCTGCGGTGATGGCATTGAACGATGACCCACTGCGAAAAGGTATCGGTTGGACAATCGCCGCCATTCTTTCACCTATTATTGTTACGCTTGCACTGTTGCTTGGAATCATGTCCGCAACTGCAGATCACAACACTACGGCAATAGATTTATGTTTTAATGACGGTGTGATTTCGGGCAATGTTCCCGAAGAATTTAGAGAATACATTGAAGATATGCGGTACAGTTTTAGCCTGTTGGACTACGATATAAACAAAATTAACAGCCAAACAGAAGATGGAGATAGCCTCGACTCGCTAAGGGTTAAGGCTATTTTTTATGCTCTGTATTTCGGCGCTGACCGCCCGTCTCTCATCAATACATTGCAGTTTTCAGATTGCTTTGTAACCTATGAAGAGCGTACTCGAACCGTTACCGATGAGGAAGGAAATGAAAGTGAAGAAACCTATACCGTAGCAATTCCCATCACAGACCTTTCGGTTGTTTACAGAAATATTGAAAACACAATGCAGGTGACGGTGACATCAGAAAACCAAATGAACGCCAATCGCATTTATGCATTGGTGAAGTACGGGCATGGAGCAATCGGTGTTGATGAATTTCCGTACCCCGGTGAACCGATTGGCGATGGTAGTTACAAAGCACTGATTGAGGAAGCAGAAAAATACTTGGGTTACCCCTATGTATGGGGTGGTTCAAATCCAAGAACGTCCTTTGATTGTTCGGGATATGTTTGCTGGGTCTATACCCAGTCGGGAGTTTATAATCTTCCACGAACTACTGCAACGGGAATTTATAATCAATGCGCACTTGTGCCGAAATCTGAAGTAATGCCCGGTGATTTGGTGTTTTTCCAAGGGACTTATGTAGGTGCAGGCGTAGCATCCCACATAGGAATTTATGTGGGAAATGGAAAGATGATTCATGCAGGAGACCCTATTAGCTATACCGATATTAATACACCTTATTGGCAAAATCACTTTCTTGGATTCGGCAGAATAATAGAAAACAATTGATTTGCAGTTGAAATACAATGTGAGGAAAGGAAGATTTTATGCTTAATATGATTAAAGTTGTGAAAATTGATGTGGGTAGGATGCCTGTTGAAAAGGACATCCCTAATACCCTATAGGCGTTGCAAGCGGAAGTCGGCGGATTAATTGAATGTGTTTATCTTGAGGATGGATGCCTTGCTGTTGTCAATGAAGAAGGAAAACTAAATGGAATGGAACCAAACAGACGATTGGGAACGGATATTATCTGTGGTTCATTTTTTATTTGTGGTGATACCGCAGAGGGTGATTTTGCCTCTCTTGATGAGAAACAAGTGGAAAAATATATGAGCCAATTTGCAGATGTGCCTACTTTCACCGGCGAAGAACCGGAGCTTGAACCAAGAATAACCTTTATCGGTTTTGATTATTAAGGAGGACACACACATGAAAAAAGCAACTTTAACGATCAGTTTTGAAGCAGAAAAACTGGACGCATTAACTTATTACATGGAAAAGAAAGAAGCAGATTTACAAAATGAACTGAATGATACCATCCAAAAGTTGTATGAAAAGCATGTTCCGCCACCAACCCGTGAATACCTTGAGGATAAGCTACAGCGTGAAAACAAGGCAAGTAAGCCTAAAAAAGTGGATATTCCTAAGGTAACCGCTCTTCACGGTGCAAACGGCACGGAATAAGAAACGGATACTAGCCACCATTGCCCCATGTCTGCCCCTGTGTGCGGCTTTCACACCCAAGGTGGGATAGTAACACCATAAAGAGATAGTCGGGCGAATTTGGCAAGGCGTGAGAAAAATAGGAAATGCGATGAAAGTAGAAGTCAAATCAGCATACAACATAGCTGATTTTAAATGAACCCCCCCATTGATTTAGGTGCGGGATAAAGAGAGGTGGTCGCAAGCGACCGCCTCTCGGTCACAAAGCTCGGCAGTGCCGAGCTTTTCTCGCATTTCCGTTAGGTGGTCGAAAAACAGATTTTGTGATGCTTAGGTGGTCAGCAATCAATGAAAGCACCATAATATCGGCATTTACAAGGTGGTCAGGCAGGTGGTTTCGATGATTAGGAGTGATATTTTGAAAGAACTACAAAATAAGAATAAGAAAAGAACAGCAGTTTGGCTGTATCCAGAAACATTTGAAAAAATTGATCTTTTATTGAAAGAAGATAATTGCAATAACCGAAGTGAGTTTATTGAAAAGGCATTGACTTTTTATATGGGATATTTGGTTAGTAATCAAACAACAGATTATCTTTCTAAAATTCTATTGGGAGCAATTCAAGGTACACTTAGGGAAACGGAAAATCGTCAATCAGCAAAACAATAAAATATCGGAATTAATGGAGCAGAGCCATATCCTTCAGCGAGTCATGCTAAAAGGATATATGGACTCTGCTATTTTTATGGAAAAACAGAATGCCATTAACATTAAAATTGAGGAATACAAGAAAAAGCGAAATGTTCTCCTTGAAAGTAATGGCTATGAAAAAGAAATTGAGGGAACAAATAGGATTCTGCAGATTATAAAATACAACCCTGTAATCATGGACAATTACCAAGAAGAACTGTTTATCCATACGGTAGATAAAGTTCTAATAGGAAAAAACGGTGATATTACATTCAGACTTATCAATAATCTTGAACTGACGGAATACAGAGCAAAGAGGTGAACACAAATATGCAAACACATATGCCGATTGGCTACAAAATGGTGGATGGCAAAATACAGATAGATAAAGAAAAATCCAAAACTGTAAAAAAGATTTACTCAGAATACCTAAAAGGAAAATCTTTATTAGCTATAGCAAAAGCACTGGGTGAAAAAGAAGTCCCAAATGCAAATAACCAGACCAATTGGACACACGGTGCTATAGGAAGAATACTTGAAAACATTAAATATATGGGTGACGAAATTTATCCCAAATTGATTGACAAAGCTACCTTCGATAAGGTTCAAACCAAGAGAAAACAGAAAGAAAATCAGCTTGGGCGTACAGCACAGCCAAACAGCATGAAAAACCAAAGCCTATTTGCAAATAAGATATTCTGCGGTGAATGCGGTGAGCCATATCGAAAGTACACGGAACATTCGGGTAAGGCATCGGAAAAGCGCAGATGGAAATGCAAAAAATATATTTTTAAAAACCGAGTATTATGCAGAAACCTCTTCTATACGGATGAGGAATTAAAATTGGTATTTATAAGTGCAGTAAATCAGCTTATTAAAAACCAACGCTTACTGGATAAACCCAATAAAAAGGAACCTCCTAAAATCAATAAAGAACTGCTTGAAATAGAAAATCAAATACATCAGCTTGAAGAAGATGAAGATTTCTTAGCACAGGAACTCGCGGATCTAATCTTTAAACGATCAGAACTTACTTACAGCACTTCCAAGATAGATGACTACGAAGTACAGACACAAAAAATAAAAGAGCTGTTAATTGGTCATGACCAATTAACAGAGTTTGATGAGGAATTATTCAAAGGAATGATAGATAAGATTATCATCTATAAAGATGGCAAAGTGGAAACACAATTTATAAACGGACTGAAAATTAGAGCGATTTTAGAATATAAGCGAAAGGATGAGAAAAATGGCTACAGCCAAAAAGACGGTGGCAATCATACCACCACAAATGAAATATGACAGACAATTAAGAGTAGAACAGAAAACACTGCGTGTAGCCGCCTACTGCCGAGTAAGCACCTTGCTGGAACAGCAGGAAGGAAGTTACGAGGCACAGGTTGATTACTACACCAATAAAATAAACAGCAACCCAAATTGGAAATGTGCCGGCATATTCGCTGACGATGGAAAATCAGCAACTCAAACAAGTAAACGTGATGACTTTAATGCCATGGTAGATGCCTGTATGAATGGGAAAATAGACTTGGTGCTTACCAAATCAGTCAGCAGATTTGCGAGAAATACGGTTGATGCCTTGCAAAACATCAGAAAGCTGAAAGAGAAAAATGTACCTGTCATATTCGAAAAAGAGGGCATCAACACCATGGAAAGCGGTGGAGAACTGCTAATCACCATACTCAGCAGTCAGGCGCAAGAGGAAAGCCGAAACATTAGTGAAAATACGAGATGGGGTTTAACAAGAAGATTTGAAAACGGCATCATATCGGTGAACCATAAAAAGTTCTTAGGCTATACCAAAGATGAAAACGGTAATCTTGTAGTAGTACCCGAAGAAGCAGTTATTGTAAAAAGGATTTTTCGGGAGTACCTTGAGGGCAGTAGTATCGTTCAGATATGCAAAGGATTAGAAAAAGATGGTATTAAGACTGTCACAGGACTTGACCAGTGGCATCCGGGAACCATCAACAAAATGCTCTCAAATGAAAAATTCTGCGGCGATGCACGTATGCAAAAGACCTATACAGTAGATTTTCTTACCAAGAAAAGGGTAAAAAATGATGGATATGTAAGACAGTACTACATAGAGGATAACCATGAGGCGATTATTCCAAAGGAGTTATTCCATCAAGTACAGGCAGAAAAAGCAAGACGTGCAAGTTTAAATAAATCAGCTGTTACAAGAAAAAAGAACAAGGAATTAAAAGAGAAAAGCAAATACAGTTCTAAATACATACTTACAGATCTGATGGTATGTGCAGAATGTGGTCATGCCTACCGCAGACAGATATGGTCCAAGTACGGTGATAAATCGGCAGTATGGAGATGCGAGGACAGGCTGAAACAAGGCAAGAAATCAAGATGTCAGAACTCACCTACCCTAAAGGAAGAACAACTCCATGATGCAATTATGAAAGCAATAAATAATGTAGTAGAAAATACAGGAGAATTTATAGGCACCTTCCGAGAAAATGTAATAAGAGTCATTGGCAACTACAGTACTCAAGGAGCTACAACCGAATACGACCAACAGATAGAAGAACTGCAACAGCAGATGCTTACGCTCATAGAAAATAACGCAAAGCAAGGAGCTGTCAGTGAAG
>JAAYQI010000157.1 GCA_012519385.1 Candidatus Epulonipiscium sp. | reverse complement strand
TGAAACTGGCCACCTCCAACGCGGATTACGAAAAAGTAGGCGATGAGATTCACCGTCTGCGTGACCAAAAGCAAAAGCTGCTTCTTGAAAGCGCTAACCGTGACGAGCTCAAAAAGCGGATTGCTGACATGAGCACATTCCTAAAGAAGCAATCCACCGCTCTTACCAAATATGATGAGCAGCTTGTCCGGCGGCTGATTGAGAAGATTACAATCTATGAGGACAAATTCACTGTGGAATTCAAGTCCGGATTGACGGTAGATGTGGAGGAATAAGCTTGAAAATGAACGAGGCACTCTACGCAATTAAACGTAGAGTGTCTTATTCTGTTAGGCTTTTTGCTACTTTTTACTCATCTACAAAATCAGAAAATATGAGATTGATTTTATCTATTTTCTCTTTTGCAGTTGCCTTTTGATCATCTGACGAATATTCGCAGTCAAGTTTCTTAATGCACCACGCACTTGTCTGTTGAAAAAGGAAAAACTCCTCGAGAAAATGTTCGGAAGATGATTTTTCCTCTATAAAATTTAAGTAAAACTTTTCTTCCCCCAAGTAGAATGAGTCTAATCCAAAGCCTAGCCTACTAAATAGGTCGCAAGCTGCCATTACAACTTTTTCACTATCAATAAAAGATACAGATACTTCATCTATTTCACCTATGAGCGAATGGGCAATATATTGATTTCTGAAAGTTGGAACAGTATCTTCTAATCTCCGCCTTGCTGAAACAACCTCGGCGGTGTCCCATGTAATATTTTTCAATGAGATACTTAATTTTTCTTTGTATTCTGGAAATAAATATTTAGAAAATAAGTTATCTTTCAAACGTGACAATGTGATAACGTCCTGTCCTTTGTCAAAGAAAGTTCTATTCAAACGTAAAATTAATAACTCAAACTCGTTTTTATAAAGATGACTAATAACAAAATCATTGCGGCATCGCACACCATTTTCTTGCGCTTCTTTAGCTTTCTTTAGAAAAGCTATATTCCAAATCATTCGGTTAAGATTTAAGCATATCGCTTTATGTAACTCTTGGTACTCAGCTATATATTGTGGATATATAAAGGCAGAACACCTATTGCCCATTTCAATTCCTCCAATTAAAATACATTGTAAAATCTTACTTCCAAACCTGATCTAGCGAACGCTGAAATATAAATTGCTCTACCACAATAAAATATGCCATTTGGGGCTAATTTCATTTTCATTTCACAGTTTGATGAAATCTCCATAGTGGGAGCTGACTCCCAACATAATCTTTTGGAATGATAAAACCAAGATTCGTTATATTATCACTAAAAGTAATCTTGTCAATCGTACCGCGAGGAGCTGTGTACATTTTGTAATGATTAGAAACAACACTGCTCATAGACCCAATAAGGGCAAAATTTTGACTTTCATCATATTCTTCGGGAGTAAAAATGAATTCAATTGCATTTAGATATCCTTCTGATACAAATGTTTTGGGAGGTTGCTCAACCCATTTGCCACACATCATTAGAGTAATCGCCATGCGGCGTTCTTCTTTATCGGAGACAACTTGATCTCCACAGTAAACCTCGACATCTTTTATACGAAAACCAACTTCTTCGCTTTCCGGAAGCAGCCCAGGGGTTATATGATCAACATATATTTTAAGACTTAGACGTGGAAGTGTGCCAATAAACACATCCCCTAATATGCTACCCATTTCATTTTGCTTAATCGCCTCTAATATTGTTATCACTCTTTTATTCTCTTTTTTAGAAAAAGATTGAGGGGATAGAAGAGTCCATATGTTCCATTTAGACCAGTATACGGCCATTTTTAGCTCTGCACCATTTATTTCCGCGTATTTTTGCAATTGCATTAAATATTTATGATTAAGTTCAAAAATATTATTATCCTTATGAAAATTCTTTACTTCAACAAGAAAAGCACCCTTATTTTTTGTAATTATGCGGTAATCAGGAATTTTTATTTCATCAATATCCGTGAAAACATCACCATCATCCTCTTTCTTTATGATAACGCATTCCCCAAGAGAAGCAGCTACATATCCAAACATTGATTCTGCATAACGGCCATACAGCATTGTTGGTTTTGAATTGGCACGTAAAGATTTTGCTATTTTTTCACAAAACTTATTAACACTTTTCTCATCATTAAACTGCAAATCCCATCCTGGTGCAAGAGTGCTAAACAAGTCAAAAATCTCAAACTTTTCAGGTTGACGATTATACTTTTTCATTTCTATCGATAACACCCCTCATTTATTAGATATATCGGACTATTAACTCTTTATATTTTCACATCCAACCTGACCACACAACCTTAAAAAAATCCAAAAAAACATCTAACCTGACCACTCGCGAAGGCTGACATCTAAACCGACCACTCGCGGGGCAATGACATCTAACCTGCCACTTAACTATCAAATAGGGCATTTCTTGACTTGTTCCCGCAAAGTGCAGAAATGTCATTTTTACTTTTTGGGTTTCAAACCCATAAGTGTGAAAAACCTTGATATATAAGGGTTTCCGGACTTCATGTTATTTTACCCTCGACATCAATACCACGCACTCAACGTGCCCTGTGCTTGTAACCGGTTGCGCACAATCGGTATATGGTGCAATAGAAGCTTATTGGTGTGCCGGCGCAGGGCGGCGGATTAACCACCAATGGCTTGGAAATGCCGGCAAAACGACCGCCGGCTGCAGAAG
>JAAYQI010000156.1 GCA_012519385.1 Candidatus Epulonipiscium sp. | reverse complement strand
ATGAAGTACAATCACAAGGCATAGAATTTATCACCATTGAGCAATTAAGCCAACTGCAGCAAGATGATGCACGTTTTTTACAAATTGGCGATGAATAACTCCTCAAAAAAGGCAGGCTAACAATTAAATGTTAGCCTGCCTTTTATTATCTTTATCATTACGTCAGCCAAAGGAAAAAATAGCTGTGTTATTGTCTTTTTTAAATCAACCGTTATAGAGATTGCTGTTGGTATCTTTTAGCACAACATCATGAGCTCCGCCTTCTACTAAGCTAGTAGCGGAAATCACTGTGATTTTTGCTTTTTTCTGCAATTCAGGGATGGTTAAAGCACCACAGTTGCACATGGTTGACTTTACCTTCTTTAAGGAAAGAGATACGTTATCTCTCAAGCTTCCCGCATAAGGAACATAAGAGTCAACACCTTCTTCAAAGGACAGCTTGCTGTCTCCTCCCATGTCATAACGCTGCCAATTACGGGCTCTGTTGCTTCCCTCACCCCAGTATTCCTTCATATAGCTACCATTGATATTTACTTTTCTGGTAGGGCTTTCATCAAAACGGGAGAAATATCTTCCAAGCATCAAAAAATCCGCACCCATTGCCAATGCCAATGTCATATGATAGTCATACACGATACCACCATCAGAGCAAATAGGGATATAGATTCCTGTTTCTTCAAAATATTCATCTCTAGCTGCTGCAACCTCGATTAATGCAGATGCTTGTCCTCTACCAATACCCTTTTGCTCTCTCGTAATACAGATAGAACCGCCGCCGATACCTACCTTAATAAAATCCGCTCCGCACTCAGCCAAGTATCGGAAACCATCTCTATCTACTATGTTACCAGCGCCTACCTTCACTGTGTCGCCGTATTTTTCACGAATAAAGTCCAGTGTAATTTTCTGCCACTCAGAAAAACCTTCCGATGAGTCAATACATAAAATGTCTGCTCCTGCCTCAACCAATGCAGGCACTCTTTCCTTATAATCTCTGGTATTAATACCTGCACCTACAACATAACGTTTTTGGCTATCCAAAAGCTCATTTACATTTTCTTTATGGGAATCATAGTCTTTTCTAAACACCATATACAGCAATCTTCCATCATCATCTACAATAGGAAGGCAATTAAGCTTATGGTCCCAGATGATATTGTTCGCCTCTTTTAAAGTGGTTCCCTTAGGTGCATACACCAAGTTGGAAAGAGGTGTCATAAATTCTTCCACACGAACATCACGAGACATACGGCTGATACGATAGTCCCTGCTAGTTACAATACCTACAAGCTTTCCGCTTGCTGTACCATCTGTAGTAACTGCCACAGTGGAATGACCTGTTTTTTCCTTTAAATCCAAAATATCCTGCAGTGTATTATCGGGACGAATATTAGAATCACTTTCTACAAAGCCTGCTTTATAAGATTTTGCTCTTTGTACCATAGCCGCTTGATTTTCAATGGTCTGAGAGCCATAGATAAAGGAAATACCGCCTTCTTTTGCCAATGCCACTGCCATCTTATCATCGGAAACAGACTGCATAATAGCGGAAACCAAAGGGATATTCATTTGTAAAGAAGGTGTTTCCCCTTTTTTGAACTTAACCACTGGTGTTTTTAAGCTTACATTTTCCACTTTGCACTCTATAGAAGAATACCCTGGTACCAATAGATACTCACTAAATGTACGGGATGGTTCCATAAAATAACTTGCCATTTTTCTCCTCCTATCAATATCTATTATATATTTACCCAATACTAGCTGAAATTAATTTGCATAAAATTGTATCACTAAAAACAACGCTTGCCTAGTGTCTTTGTGAAAACTTCAAAACTTTTACCATTTGTCCAAAAAAACATATCTTGTAGCATAGACTTTTTACCATTATAAATGCCTTCAAGGCATTTTGGGTAAAATCCTTGCAGTTTTCACCAAGAGTAAAATATAGTTTACCCTTCCTATCTTTAAAATTTTCTCCTAAGATAACCAAGACAATACTGCACAATAATTCCTATCAAAAATCCTGTAACAACTCCCGCAACCAATAGCCAAGGAAAATAATAGAGCAATTTTGCATTTTGCACCACAGCACACGCCACCAATATCTGCCCAACGTTATGGCTGACTCCTCCCGCAATACTAACACCTATGATGCTGAACTTTTTTATCTTTTGGAGTAAAATCATCACAATTAAGCTGACAATGGCCCCTGCCATACTATATAAAAAACCAGAAAAACCAGAAAACAACAAGCCCGAAAGCAACACCCGAAGCAAGGAGATAAAAGCGGCGGATTTTGCATCCATAAAGTATAAGGTAAGCACTACCACTACATTAGCAAGCCCTAGCTTGATGCCAGGAACGGCAATGGGCATGGGTATCATCATTTCCACATATCCCATCAAAAGTGCTAGTGCTGAAAACAAACCATAGTATGCTATTTTCCTGTTTTGCATCGTGATAGCCTCCTTTATTGCACAACGGCATCCACTGAACTTTCCTCTCCACCTCGTATTTCCACCACCAGCTTATTAGGAAGGCAAACAATGGT
>JAAYQI010000012.1 GCA_012519385.1 Candidatus Epulonipiscium sp. | reverse complement strand
GTGTTTTACATGAATTTTCCGTTTTTAGCCAAGAAAAATCATACCTTCCTCGGTAGTCAAAATAGCAGGGAATGTAAAATTTTCTATGCATAATATGCAGATGCCATAACATCTCAAACATAATAAACCTCCCCCTATCCCATCAATAAACACGCTGTCCTATCTTTTCACTACATTTTCCTATTTACCTGTTGACAACTAGAGAAACAAATAGTAATGTGATACTATAACGTACAAAAAGACATAATTACGCACAACCCATAAAAATTGTTGTTTTCAAAAGGAGTGATTTTATGGTTACGCCACGTATTGAAAAAATCAGACAAAATTATATCAATTCAAAGCCTGCCATTTCCTACCACCGAGCAGCCATTTGGACGGAATCTCATAAAAGAACAGAAGGTGAGGCAATTCCTATCCGTCGCGCAAAGGCATTTTATGATACTTGCGCCCAGCTGAAACTGACTATTTTTGAAGGTGAATTGATTGTAGGTGCAACAGGGGAATTTCGCAAATGCGGTATTTTAACTCCTGAATTTTCTTGGACATGGGTAGACCGTGAAATGGACAGCTTTGATACCAGACCACAGGACCCTTATGTAATGACAGAAGAACAAAGAAAATATGTAAGAGAACACATCTTTCCTTACTGGAAGGGCAAATCCTTAGAGGAGCATTTCCTTGCAAGGCTTCCAAAAGAAACGGCAAAAGTAGTAGTAGATACAGGAATTGTGGATAATGACTCTAAGTGGCGTCAGGCCGTAGGTGAAATTACTCCCGACTATCAGGATGTATTGTTTGTAAAAGGATTTGGTGGCATTTTAAAAGAAGCAGAAGAAAAATACAACGCCTTGGATAATACCTCCGTAGAAAACAGCAAGAAAAAAGAATTTTATGAATCCGTAATGTGGACTTCTAAGGGAATTATATTATACGCTAACCGTTATGCTGACCTTGCGCTGGAAATGGCCAAGGAAGAAAAGGATTCTGTGCGAAAAGCAGAGCTTACACAGATTGCAGCCAACTGCCGCCGCGTACCTGAGCACCCTCCTACCACTTTTTATGAGGCATTACAATTTATATGGTTTACACAAATCGGGGCTATTCTTTCTGAGAACCCTCTGGCACTAAACCCAGGACGCTTTGACCAATACATGAATCCTTACTATCAAGCAGATATCAAAGCAGGTACCTTGAATCCCGAGTTTGCTCAGGAATTGGTGGATGCTCTTTGGCTAAAATATTCCGAATGGGTATGGACAATTTCTGCAAATACAGCAGATTACTTTGCAGGCTATAACCAGTTTCAAAACCTAACCGTAGGTGGACGCACCAGAGATGGTAAGGATGCCACAAACGATGTAACCTTTATGGCTTTAAAAGCAACAGAAGAAGTGAAAACCCATCAGCCAGGCTTAAGTGTCCGAATCCATGCAGATGCTCCCCAAGAATTTATGAATGCTGTAACCCATTTGGTTAGTGTGGGAACAGGCTTTCCTGCCATCCACAACGATAGCGTTGGCTATCAAATGCTCTTAAATGCTGGCTATGAACCTGAAGATGCAAGAGATTGGAATAACTGCGGCTGTGTTGTTCCTCATTTCCGTAAAACAGGAGAATGGACAGCGGCAGTAAATGTAAACTTTGGCAGTGCCTTGGAATTTGCTTTGAATGAGGGTAAAACTCGCTTAACAAACCAAAAAATCGGACTGGACGAAAAGCCTGCTAAGGAATTTACCTCCTATGCAGAAGTGGAAAATGCCTTCTACAAGCAATTTGCTAATCTTTGCAAACACGCCATTATCGCTACCATTGAGGCACAAAGGCTACATCAAGAAATGGTGCCAAGACCCTTCCTTTCCTCCTGCATTGAAGAATGTATGATACAAGGACAGGATTTGAGCATGGGAGGAGCAAAATACAACATTGGCCCCGTTATCACAGGAATTGGCCTTGCTGTTGTAGCTAATTCTTTGATGGCTATCAAAAAACTGGTGTTTGAAGATAAAGTAACCACCATGGAGGAGCTTTGCAATGCTCTTGCGGCAGACTGGGAAGGATATGAAGAGCTTCGCAAATTGGCACAAGCTGCCCCTAAATACGGCAACGACAATGATGAGGTAGACAATATTGCAAGAGAAATCTGTAATTTTTATTACCGTGAAATTCATCAGTATAAAGATATCAATGGCGCTGCGTTTAATACTGCATTTATGGGCATCTCCAATTACCTGCCTATGGGCAAAGTCCTTGGGGCAACCCCGTGCGGCAGAAAAGCAAAAGAGCCTTCCAGTGAAGGCGTTTCTCCTTATGTTGGAACAGATACCTCTACCCCCTTGGCAGCAATGCGTTCTGCAGCAAAAATGAACCAAGAGATGCACTCGGGCGGTACCTTACTCAACCTTCGCCTTAATCATGACTTGGTTGCAACAAAAAGAGGGCAAGCAAACTTAGGTGCTATGATACAGTCCTTCTTCTCTCTTGGTGCATTCCATGTGCAATTTAATACCATATCCTCGGAAATTTTGAAAAAAGCACAGCAAAATCCAGAAGAATACAAAGATTTATTGGTACGAGTTGCAGGCTACAGCACACAGTTCGTAAACCTATCTAAATCCATGCAGGATGCTATTATTGCAAGAACAGCTCATGCGGAGTTTTAAGAAAAATATTATTTTGCTAGTTAGAGTACGGAAGTTTCCCCTAACTGCTTCCTACTCTTACCTAATTAAGAGTAGCGCCTTTTTCCATCAGGGCACTACTCCACCCCTAAAATACCCCCTTTTTCCTTGTCCCAAGGAGGGGGTAACTTTTTATTATAGGTTTTTTATACTGAAACGAAAAAAGGTGATTTTATGGATAATAAAACAGATGCCCAAGGCGGATATATCTTACAGCTTCAAAATTTCTCTGTAAATGATGGGGATGGAATACGAACCACTATTTTTATGGCAGGATGTCCTTTGCGTTGTGCTTGGTGTGCCAACCCCGAAGGGTTTACATTGAAAAACCCCATGACCCATTATGTAACCGTGGAGGTGGTGGTGAAAAAAATAAAAAAACAAATGATTTTTTATCGAAACTCAGGAGGCGGTATTACCTTCTCTGGGGGTGAAGCTACCTTTCAGCCAGATTTTTTACGCTCTATGGTAAACCGTATGTATGATATGGGGCTTCATCTAGCTATCGAAACCTGTGGATACTTTTCATTTGAGGAGGTTTATGATATACTGCAAAAGATGGATTTGATTTTTATGGATATGAAGCATATGGACTCACATCAACACCTAACATGGACACAAAAGGAAAATACACTGATACTGGAAAATATCCAAAAAGTCAGTACACTAGGGATACCAATGGTATTACGCATCCCCACCATTGTTGGTGTAAATGCTTCTATGGAGCATATGAAATCCGTATTTGAATGGATGGAAAGTACTGTGCCTCATGCAAAACTGGAATTTTTGCCTTATCATCGGTTTGGTGAATACAAATATGAGCAGCTAAGACTAAAACTACCCCAAACTTCCTTTGAGACACCCGATGATGCCTTAATCAAAGCCTTTACACAATTAGCACAGCAATACGGAATTGAAGTAGTATCTTACCGTTAACAAAAAATAGATTACAACTAATAAGGGAGTATTCAGCATGACAGACTTACACGATGTAGAAAGCTTACATCAAATTATTTCTCAAAATTTAAAAAAACTGCGAAAGGAACGTCAATTAACACTAGATGATTTATCAAGCATATCAGGTGTCAGCAAAAGTATGCTGGGGCAAATTGAGCGTGGGGAGTCTAGCCCTTCTGTGGCAACATTATGGAAAATTGCCACAGGGCTAAAAATATCCTTTACCACCCTCATGGTACAGTCAACACAAGATGTGACTGTGATTGAAAATCATTCCGTAGCACCTTTAACCAATGGTACCGACAGTTTCCGTCTGTATCCCGTATTTCCTTTTGAACCAGAACGGAACTTTGAAATACTGGATATTGAATTGGCTCCTGGAGCAAAAAGCGAATCCTCTCCTCATGACCCTGGTACAGAGGAATTTGTATTGGTATATTCCGGTACTCTCACACTGCATCTGGAAAAACAGATTTATACTGTTCCTCATGGACATTCCATACGGTATAAAGCAAACCAGTATCATTGTTATGAAAATCTCTCTGACCAAACCATACGGCTTTGCATGGTGATTTATTACGGGTAAATCGTACTCTAAAAAATAACCAAGAATAAAAAAGCTCGAAATCTTGAGCTTTTTTTATTTTCTCAAAATTCCGAGCTTGATAAGCAAGTATATCCTATTTCATATGATGTTTATTAATGTTCCATTTTTAATTGGAACATAGCTACTAAATCTTTTAAACGCTGTGCTTGCGCACTTAATTCTTCACTGGTTGCGGCACTTTCTTCTGCTGTTGCTGTATTATTTTGCACCACAGATGAAATTTGCTCTACACCTATTGTAACTTGACCGATGGATTGGGACTGCTGTATGGTTGCTTGGGAAATTTGCTCCACGGTATTTACAACATGACTTGTACCTTGCACAACGCCCGCCAAGGCTTGGGCTGTTTCATCTGCAATTTTATTGCCTGTCTCCACTGCTTTGATAGAGCTTTCGATTAGCATGGTAGTATTTTTTGCAGCTTCCGCACTTTTGCCTGCAAGATTTCTTACTTCATCTGCTACAACAGCAAATCCTTTTCCCGCCGCACCTGCTCTGGCAGCTTCTACTGCAGCATTTAATGCAAGAATATTGGTCTGGAATGCAATGTCCTCAATGGTTTTAATAATCTTTCTGATTTCACTAGAGGTTTGACTGATTTCCTCCATAGCAGTAACCATATCATTCATTTTTCTATTGCAGATTTCTACTTCCTGCTCTACATGGTTTATCTCTTTATCCGCTTGCTGTGTATGTTCCGCATTTTTCTTTACATTCATAGAAATATCTGCAATCGTAGCAGAGAGCTCCTCGATAGAGCTTGCCTGCTCTGTAGCCCCCTGAGATAACATTTGAGCCCCCGAAGATACTTGCTCCGAGCCGTATGAAACTTGGTCTGCTGTTAAGTTAATCTGTGTTAATGTGGCAGATATATTACTTGCAAATACTTGAATAGATTTTTCTATCTCCTCCAAGTCTCCTACATACTGTGTTGTACTTTCCTGGGCAAAATTCCCATCAGAAAATGCCTTCATTTTATCACGAATATCCGATATCATTATGCTTAAATTGTGAATGGTGCGATTGGCCGCCTGTGCCAATGTTTCCAGCTCATCATTGGTATTGATTTGGGGTACCTCCGAGTGCAAATCGCCTTTACTAAGACTTTCCAAACGCTTTGTGATACCTACAAGGGGTTTTGTAATTAAGTTTGCAGCTAGGATAGAAAGCACAACGCAGATTGCCGCCATAATACCGCCGCAAACTAGTACGATAACAAAAGAAATCATTTTTCTTTTATTATATTCCGCCATAACCTTTTCTATATCGTCATAATAATTTCCTGTACTGATATACCATCCATAAGGTTCATACTTTTTGGTGAATGCTCTTTTTTTAAAGGTACCATCCTGCCCAGGCTTTGTAAAATAAAAATCGGTGTAACCGCCTTCGGGCTGATTGCCGGCTTTAATAAAGCTTTGCACAAAATAATTACCTTCTAAATCAACTTCGTTATAACGCTGTTTTCCTTCGTACTGATGGTTCATATGTACTGCGCACAGACCATCTGCCATATCCACCCAAAAATAACCTTCTCCATTGTTATATCTGGCATCTCGGGCAATTTTTTTGGCAGTATTCATTTCCTCTTCTTGGGTGATTTCTCCATTTAAGTATCTTTGATGATTTGCATCTAAGGAGGTAATTAACGTTTCTACCCCCACCCGAATGGCAGTATCAAATTCACTTTTTACTGCATTTTCAGCAGATTCATGTGCTCGACCAAGCTCAATAAAAGAGGCCCCACTCTGCGCTGTTATGATAAGAATACTCATTAGTCCAAAAAATGCCAATAGCTTTCCTTTAATATTTAGTCTTTTTATCATTTCCAAACTCTCCCTAAGAATAATAGTTTTATGCCTGCTCTATCCCCGTTTGGTACCTAATTATGTAAAAGAAATCTCATTTATCCCCCTATTGGGTTTATCCTTGGCAATATCTTAATACCGCCTAAGCATTTCCCCATAAAAGCTGATGATATCTGCCCCCTTCCTTGTTTTTCATAGCAATATGAATAGCAACGTCCTTCTTATACTAACTTCTAAAACAAGTACTGCTTTAAAGTTTCTTATCGCTCCTATAAATTATTATTATATCAGAAAAATTTTCCTTTTTCAAGTATCTTCATTACTTTTTGCTAATTTTGTCCAAAAATATTGCTTTTTCTCCGAATATCTCGTTTTTCCTCCATAAATAACACACCTACATCATTTTGTTACCAAATAGCAAAGCCAAAACCTTGCTTTCATGAAATCCATCGGCATGAAAAAGTATTGTCGGTTCTATCCTTCACAACATAGGATATTTTTTCATATTGTATATTGTTATCACATATCATTGGGAGGATTGAAAACCATGGCAAATAATACAGAATGTCTTACCATAGGAAGAATTGCACCTGATTTTACCGCAATGACAACTCAGGGAATTATCACCTTGTCACAATATACAGGCAAATGGGTAATGCTTTTTTCGCATCCAGGAGATTTTACCCCCGTTTGTACATCAGAGTTTATCGCATTTGCACAGCTTGCACCAGAATTTGAAAAAAGAGGGATACAGTTGCTAGGTGTCAGCATTGACAGCAATCCCTCCCATCTGGCATGGGTATATAACATTTATCAATTTACAGGCATAACCATACCATTTCCTATCATTGCAGATAGAAATGCGGAAGTATCCACACTATATGGCATGGTAAACCCCGATAGAATTTATGAACAAAGTGTGAGAGATGTATTTTTTATTGACCCTACCCGAAAAATTCGTGCTATTTTAACCTATCCTGCCACAAACGGAAGAAACAGCTATGAATTATTAAGACTTTTTGATGCACTGCAAACCACCGATGAATTTGGTGTATCGACCCCTGCAAACTGGCTCCCTGGTCAACCAGTAATACTACCTGTTCCTTACACCTATGAAGGGCTTTTGGAAAGAGTGAATGCCCCTGCCGAGCCTGGTGTAGATTGCTTGCAATGGTATCTGTGCTATAAGGATTATGATGAATTAACTCCACTACCTCCACGAGAAGATTCTCTGCTACCCCCTGCACAAGCAGTACCGCTGCCAGATGTACCTCGCCTGCAACCTCCTACGCAGCAGACTCCTACGCAGCAGACTCCTACGCAATCATAATAAAGTAATTCAAAAACATCTCACCATCAAAAAAAGGCACTGTCTCTACAGTGCCTTCTCTTACTATTCTTATTGGAATAATCCATCTTGTAACATCAGTTATATCAACTATTATTGAATAGCTTTTTGAATAAAGCGGTAAAACATAGAAGAAACTTCTGCACGGGTAGCATTGGATTTCAGATTGAATTTTTTGTTTGTATCTCTCGTCATAATGCCTGCCTGCTGCATAGCTGTAACCTCCGCTTCATAATACTTCCCAATACTAGATACATCTACGTAGGTACTAACTTCATTAGAAACAGGTAATGTATATCCTGTAGCTTTTGCAAAATTAGCTATCATAACAGCAATTTCTTCACAGGTAATTGCTATTTGGGGAGCAAATTCATTATTGCCAATACCGTGGATGATTCCCGTTTTAAAACAGGCAAAACATACATACTTATTTTAATCTAAACTGCCCAATCAATTCTTTTAATAAGTTTGCTTGACTTGAAAGTTCTTCGCTGGCTGCAGCCGTTTCTTCTGCTGTTGCGGAATTTGTTTGAACAACGTCGGAAATTTGGCTTACTCCTGTGCTTACCTGATTCACAGAATCCGATTGATTTGCAGTTGCATCGGAAATTTCATTGATAACAGCAGTAGAGCGCTTTGCACTTTCCACTATTTTACCTAAGGATTTTGCTGTTTCATCCACAATCTTCGTTCCGTTTTCAACAGCAGTAATCGCTGTTTCAATCAGATTGGTTGTAGTTTTTGCAGCTTCGGCACTCTTTCCTGCCAAATTTCTAACTTCGTCTGCTACTACAGCAAACCCTTTGCCTGCTGTACCTGCTCTAGCTGCCTCAACAGCCGCATTTAATGCAAGTATGTTAGTTTGGAATGCAATATCATCAATGGCCTTTATGATGTTATGAATCTGATTGGAAGCATTTCTGATTTCGTCCATGGCAGAAATCATATATGTCATCTGTTGATTTCCATATTCCACTTCCTGTAAGGATTCTAATGAAATCTCATTTGCTAATTTCGCATTATCGGCATTTTTAGCAATGTCATGGGATATATCCATAATTGTGGCAGATAATTCTTCCACGGAACTAGCCTGCTGCACTGCTCCTTGTGACAACTGCTGTGCTCCGCCTGCTAATTGATTGGAACCAGCAGATACCTGGTCCGCCGCTGCTGCAATTTCAGATAAAGTCTGGGTAAATTTTGTTTGAATTTTTTGCAGGGCAACCTTTATTTTAGAAAATTCTCCTACATAATCCTGATGGAGTTCAAATACTATATTTCCTTCGGCAATCTCTCCTAATACAGAAGAAATTTCATCAATATATTGGATATAATCTTTTAATCTCACTACCGTTCTAGTAAGTCCTTGTGCAACCTGCCCGATTTCATCCACTGACTTCACATTCACTTCAACATCTAAGTTTCCATCAGCAATCTCATTTGCCGATACGGACAATCTCTTAAGAGGTCGTATAATTCCACTGGAAATAACTACAATTACCGCCGAAAGTACCAGTAAAATAGCCACAAATAAGCTATATGCAACGGTCTTTATCTTATTATAGCCCTGATAAAACTCCGCTTCTGGTAACGAAGATAGTACACTCCAGCCTATATTTCCAATGATACTGTAATATCCATAAATATTTTCTTCATCTCTAGTATATTCTATGTATCCTTCTTTTTGGCTTTCATAGGCCGTAATAGCCTCACTAGAGAGTCCAATTTCTGTAATATTTTTCAAAATATTCTCTTCATTTTTATCATAAACAACAGAACCATCACTAGCAACAAAAACAAAGAAGCCTGTTTCTCCCAGCCTATACTCTTTCATTACCTCTCCAAGCTGTGTGAGTTTTAAATCGATACCAACAACACCAATCATCTGCCCTGAAGCACTGTCGTACACAGGTGAAACTGCACTTACAATCATCCCTCCAGATGCCGTATCTACATAAGGAGCAGTCAAAATTGTGTGGTTTTGTTTGGTTATAGTCTTATACCAGCCTCTTGATGTAACATCCCAATCTGCTCCAGAAGTGTAGTCATCTGACTGTGTAAGCTGACTAGAATCGAAGTCTGCAATCCAGCAGGCTAATATATTTTCTGTATCCAATGCAGCTACACTGACCATAGCTGCCTTTATATCTTGAAACCCTGATGCTTGCAATATCGGAGTCCCTTGTGTAGTTGTCTTAAAAAACTGTTCAAACATAGGCTGTGCCGACATAGTTTCCGAAATCTGGGTATATTTTGTAAAGAAATTCTGTACTTGATATGCTGCTTGCTTTGAATTTGCTGTTAATTCAGCTGCTGTAGAAGACTCGGTATTGGATTTAATTAAATTGAACACTGTAAGTAGAAATATGCAAAAACATAGCACTACTGGTACGATAATTCCAACTAAAATCTTGACTAAAATTCGCCTTCTCATAATGTTTCCTCCCTCTTGACTCTTGACTCTTGACTATCGCACTACCAGTTTTATAAATACCTCATACATCTTACAAACTACAGCTTATATAAAAATATGCAGTTCTTCTATACGAATATTTTAATATAAAAGAACAATCTCGTCTAGCAAAATTCGACAAAAAACGAGTAAAACTTTTTCTTAAAAACCCTTGCATTTCTCTATGTTTAAAAGGTTTTTGCTCCTGTTCCTTTTGCCTATGATAAAGGTAATGCTATAAAAATGGAAAAACCTCCGAAAACAAAATGTTTTCGGAGGTTTTTATGTGGTCTACACGTTTTGGCAACGAACCTATCCTAACGTTTGTATCACCGATATTCTTCTTCCTTAGGAAATGCTTGCCTTTTTTGTAGCACACATCCATTGTTTGGAGTTATTCCTCCTGAAGCTCTGAATCCATAAAACGACGCAGCACCGCCGAAACCTCGGCACGGGTGGCTGTACCCTGAGGGTCAAAAAGATTGCCATTTTTGCCGCTAAGCACACCTGCCATCTGCATCTGCTTCACAGCTTCCTTGGCGTAGATACTGATTTTAGCATTATCGGCAAAGGTGTTTTCCGTATGTACCTTCGGCATTGTGAAATCAGAGGCTTTGGCATAGTTGCTCATAATAACTGCCATCTGCTCACGAGTAATGGATTGCTCTGGAGCAAACTTATTATCACCAACACCAGTAACAACGTTATTCTTATTTGCCCACTCGATGTATCCCATATAATAAGCATCACTTTTCACATCACTGAAGCTACTCTTTGTGTAGGCACTCACGTCGGCATTTTCTAGCCGTCCCAGCGTAGTGACAAACATTCCTCTTGTCATGGCCATATTAGGACTAAAGGTGGTGGCCGAAGTACCGCTAAACAATCCACGGTTTACCACAATCTCAATATCTTCCTTTGCCCAATGGTTCGAAATATCAGTAAAAGTGGTACTGGTACTGGTCTGTCTATAGCCGATACCGTATATGGAAAAATGGTTGGTGCTAAAGCGCAGTACCTTTTCTTTGATATCATAGGTAGAGTTCTCTAGCCAGTGTACCTTACCCTTGTCGTCCACATAAACCGCCTTCACATTCTCGGCTTTTTCATTTGCACCGAGGGCATATGGAATGGCTACCGATACACTTCCTGAGCCGAAATTCTGCACATATTTATCGCTGTCGTAGTTTACCTTAAGACCGAATACAGGGCGGCTACCAATGGCTTGTTTCGCATCCTCATTCAGGTGGCTAGTATCTGTGCGGGTAGCAGTTAGGTTTACATCTGTTTTTGCTTGGTTATTGATTTCCTTTATAGAAGCTAAATCCATGCCGATT
>JAAYQI010000155.1 GCA_012519385.1 Candidatus Epulonipiscium sp. | reverse complement strand
GAAGATGCTATACTGCCTTTATCCAAAAATGATAAGGATGCATTGTTATCCACTGTGTATAAATGCCCTAGCATTTTTCCAAAGATAACCGCAACACTTTCCCTGCTGGCATGATTATCCTGCACAGAATTGCCCTTTTTGGTCATATATCTGGATACATCCGTTAAGGATATTACGTTGTTTTCCAAAGCATACGCCACTGACTCATACGCCCATGTAGGAATATTATAGCTTTTCATCACATGAGTCCACTTGGATACAAGGTTGGTGCTGGCAGGATTTAACTTACCTGCATTTTTCAGTACGCTGTAGGCAAGCTGTGTGGTTTCACAATACGTTACCTTTGCCTTGGCACGGAAACGTTTTTTCCCATTTTTAGGGTCAATGTCACCCACCATAAGCCCCTTATCTGCGGCACTGTTGATATATGTCTTTGCACCTTCCCAAGGCACATCATTGATATCATAAAAATCTGCGGCAAATGTTGTTACACCAAAGCTGGATACCGCCATCATGGTTGCTATCATAAATATTGCTTTACGCTTCATAAAAAAGCCCCTCCTTTTTTCTTACATTCGCCTTGCAAAATACTACTAAGTTTATTTATGTAAGAGTATTTTCTTAATCCATCTATAAAAACTCAGACATATTTAGTTTACCATATCTTACATAGAAATGGTAGAGTATTAATGTTACGGTTTTCTTTCATTTTCACCATAGGCCATGCTAGAGTACTGATAAGATAGACGTTTTCTTATGAAAAAAAGTTCCCTATTCCGTATCAAAAATAAAAAACGGCCTTCTTCTGGGCCGTTTTAACGAAGCTTATTTCTTTGATAAACATAATCTGCCTTTTTTAACTCCATCATTCTTTCCTCTAACTGCCTTTCTAAGAGTTTCGCTTATGCTCCATTTGCTCTATCATCTTTGTAATGCTCTCACTCACAGTAACAGAAGTACTTTGAATGGCTTCATCGGCTTCTTTGGCTAAGTTTCCCGCTTCCTTTTTAATGCGCATTCCATCTTCTAGCCATTCTTGTTTTATCCGAAGGCCAATTAAAGCAGTGTTTCCCTCTACCACCACTGCCGCTCCCTTTAACTCCTCCAGGGTCAGTATATTTTCTTTAATAATCTTGGCACGTTCTGCATTGCTTCTTTCACTGGTGATTTCCTGTGCTCGTGCAATTCGTATTTGAGATAAATTATTTTGAATCCCTTTTGTGCTGCAGCCGCATAATAAATAACAAGATATCAGTATCAGTATCACTTTTTTCATACTATCTCCTCTTTTCTATGTCAAAACTTACGGTTATTTTTTGCTGTTATTCTTAGTATTGCGTTTTTAAAAGAATTTATTTTTTAAAATAATGGTACTTCTTTTTTTAAAACTTTTCATAAAAAAGCATAGTTTGCAAAAACTATGCTATACTAATTTTACTGTTAGCCTTTTTCTAAAACTGTAGCCATAGGAGGAATTCGTTATGTATGAAAACAGAAGAAAACATTTTCGTGTTGCAAAAAGAGAACTTTATGAAAATCCCTACGAAGGAATTTATATGACAAGAGAGGAACACCAAAAATATTTTTTGATATCTGCACTTCTTATTTTGCTTTCTTTTTTGGGTTCACTGTGCATTGCTTTCAAAAAAAGATAACTCCTCTTTCCAACATCCATGGCTTCCCAAAAAGCTAGTGGATGTTTTTTATTGCTTATTCCTTTGTCATCTTATATAATGTACTACAGAAAAGAGGTATCTTCTTTTCTTATTATGAATAAATCGCAAATTTTTTTATGAAATTTTCCGAAGACTATTTCATAAGCAAAACTTTGCTATAGATGTTACTGTAAACCCCGTCGGAAAGGAAGAACGCTATGAAACTTGGAATCGTTGGGCTGCCCAACGTAGGAAAAAGCACTTTATTTAACTCAATGACACTGGGAAAAGCAGAGGCGGCCAACTACCCCTTCTGTACCATTGACCCCAATGTGGGTATTGTTACTGTTCCTGATGAACGCCTTACAAAGCTGACTGAACTATATCAGTCTGCAAAAACCGTCCCTGCTGTAATCGAATTTGTGGATATTGCAGGGTTAGTAAAGGGTGCTAGTAAAGGCGAAGGCTTGGGCAATAAATTTCTCTCTCATATTCGTGAGGTAGATGCCATTGTGCACGTGGTACGTTGCTTTGAGGATACCAATGTTGTCCATGTAGATGGTGGCATTGACCCCATTCGTGATATTGAAACCATCAATATTGAGTTAATTTTTTCAGACCTTGAAATTTTGGAACGCCGTATTGCTAAAACTACAAAATCTGCAAAAGCAGATAAATCTTTGCAAAAAGAATTAGAGATTCTTGAAATTTTGAAAGCAGGCTTAGAAGAAGGCAAGTGTGCCAGAGCCATTCATTTTGACTCTCCAGAAGATATTGCCTTTGTGGAAAGCCTTACACTGCTCACCCAAAAGCCAGTGCTGTATGCCGCAAACGTAGCCGAGGAAGACTTGGCAGATGATGCAGCAAATAATCCTCATGTTGCAAGGGTAAGAGAATTTGCGGCGGCGGAAAACTCCGAAGTATTTGTGCTTTGTGCAAAAATTGAGGAAGAGATTTCCGATTTGGATGAGGCAGATAAAAAAGAATTTTTAGCTGACTTGGGTGTGGAAAGCAGTGGCTTGGAACGCTTAATTTCTGCAAGCTATAAGCTTCTTGGCCTTATCAGCTATTTAACAGCAGGCCCTACAGAAACCAGAGCATGGACCATCACCAAAGGCACAAAAGCACCTGGTGCCGCAGGAAAAATACACAGTGATTTTGAGCGTGGCTTTATTCGTGCAGAAGTTGTTAGCTATGATGATTTAATCAGGCTTGGCAGCTATACCGCCGCTAAAGAGCAGGGATTGGTACGCTCCGAAGGCAAGGAATATGTCGTAAAAGACGGAGATGTTATTTTGTTCCGCTTTAACGTATAACATAAAAAAGGCAGAAAGCTTAGGATATATCCAAAAATCATCCTGTGCCTTCTGCCTTTTATTTTTGTCTAAACAGGTGTCCATTTCATGCTAACCAAATCATGCTCCCGCACAGTTCTTACCAATCGGTCGCCAAAATCCTTACTCATAATATCCTGTGCATCTAGTAGTTCAATACCAAGTTCCTTTGCTTTTTTGTATGTACCAGTGCGATTTTTCTTATCCCATCCAAAGCTAACCAATATCCCCTTGGAAAACCATCCACCCACTCTTTTTTTGGCAATCACCAATTCGTTGATGGAGGCTATGTCTGCATGACGCAGCTTGCAGGATATAAATACTGGCAAGGAACGGTCCGAAAGTACCACATCTATTTCGTTGCCTGTAATCATAACACCATCATGGGCATTCCAATCAATCATAAGACCCAGTTTCACATCATGAAAGGCCTCTGCTTCTTTGGCATGGATAAATACAAATAACTCTAGCCACACACCAAAATTAATAGCATACTGCTTGTTTGTCAAAGAAGTAAAGGAAAAGCTGATGTTTTCCTTTGTCATTTTGAGATTTTTAATAAACCCAAATTTTTGAAAAGCTAACATAATTTTTTTGTTTGGAGATACCTTCTGGCCGTTTTTTTGAAGCACTTCCATCCTGCCGGAAATTTGTAATTCATGTGGAGGCACTCTGGCAACAATCATCTGCAAAAAACTGCTGGTTTTTTTCCACTGTTCCAAGTTTTCAAATAAAACCTGACACATCTCCAAAATATTCTGATAGTTTTTGGGATCTGGCTCCACATGAGAATTGCCTAAAAACTCCGCACCCCGTGCTTCAATAAAATCCTCCAGTGTCAGCTCAATGGTTTTTGCCACCAAGGAGTTATCCTCAATATCTATAATCTCTCTGTTTATCAAATCCGTATAGTATAAAGGTATGCCCCTTTGGCTTCCAGCTTTGTAACCAGCAACCAGCATCATTTCACTGCCGCCTGTTAAGTCTATGGCATACGTATCCTCATTTTCAATCATAGAAACGGTTTTATCATAAATTTCGGAAACGTTTAAAACGCTCACAGGGTAATATTCTATCTGCAATAAAGGCAAATGCCTTTTCAAACAACTTTTTAGTCCGCAGAAATAGGATTTGTTGCGTATTCCCTTATCATAGAAAAATATCAGCCTGTCAGGCTTTAATGTTAAAGGAGCCATGATATTTTTCAGTACATCCTTATCGTAGTACTTCATCAATGTTGTCATAGGCAAAACACATCCTATTCCTTGGTAACAATTTCTTCTTCAAATTTAATATCTTCTTTTTCCTCACAGGTATCTTCATTTGCCTTTCCAAAAATAGAGCCAAAATTCAGCTTGGAAACTACGCCTGGTGCCATATCAATCAGCTTACTTACAGCATCTTGATTTTTCATATTAATCATCTGAACATTTCCCTTGTGTACCACAAGCACTGCACTTGGGGTAATCTTGGCACCCATACCGCCTGCGGCGCTTTCCTTTTCTTCCTTTGCACCTGCACCCACGCCTACCGATACTTCAATCAGGGGTACTATGGTAATGTCCCCCAGAACCAGGGCATCTCCTACCACTGTTTTCGTAGAAACCAAATTATCCACCTTTTGAAACAATACATCTAACGCACTATTAAATCCTGCTCCCATTTTACTGCTCTCCCTTCCAATAATGCCATATCACTTGTCGTATTTCCTTTGTCAGTAATAATCGTAACACCGCATATATAAGATATCCTATTTGTATTTTTCCTTTTATCAAAAGAGAAACATCCTCTAATGCCGCACGAGAAAATTCTCCTTTTATCTGTAAGTTATCTCCAAACTTCGCCTTTGCTATCCCTGCCGCCGCCAAAACATATCCCGTTGAGGCAGGGTCGCCTGTACCCACCGTTGCCTGCAATCGCAACTGCCCTGGCAATACTCCCCGAAATATTCGTTTGAGAAAGGCAGTTACTGCTTTCATCATCTTTTTTTTGTTGGGCAGATGGTAAAAATACTGCACATGAGGGTTTTTCAAAATACTCTTTTTTTCTTCATCTTCCTCAGCTTCATTGCTGGTTTCTCCCTCATCAAAAAAGTCATATCCCAAATCACTCTCGGGTTCTTTTTCCTCAATTTCTTTCATGGGAATACGCCGAATTCCTTTTTCTTTGAAAGGTTCCTCTTTTGAGGGTTTCTCATGTTGAACTTCCTCTTTTGGGGATTCCTCTTTTTGAAACTCCTCGTTTGGGAACTCCTCATCCTTTGGCACAATTTCCCCTATATCCTTTGCTTCGCTGTAGGAACCCTTTTCCAAAACCTCTTCTGCTATACCCTCGTCTTTTTTTTCAGAAAAAAGAATGGTGTCTTTTGGCTCTGCCTTTTTTTCTCGGGAAAAATCCGTTACACCTTCATAGGCAGGCTGTAAAGGCTTTGCCTGTGCGCTTTCTTCCTGCCTTTGTTTTTTTCGTCTTTTTTTCCGCTTTCGCTCTTCGCCAAAAATAGGCATTCCAAATATTCTTGCACTCATATGAAAGCCTGTTTTCTGTGCGTAAACACCATAAATAGAAATGGCTCTGCATAGCCAACGCACATGAAAGCTCCCTAACAACTCCTGCTTCTTTTCTCCTTCCACCTCATAACGAATGGGGGAAATCAAAATAATCAGAAGCAGGACTACTAGGATTGCCAATAATATCAGCAAAATAATTCCGATTATTTTTATCAATCCCAATAAAACCCATAATGCCTTCATGCTATACCCCTGTCTTTTTTGTTCGCCGCAATAAATACGTACAAATGTACCATAAGCCCACCAATTCCAAAACAAACAGCCCGCCGATACGGATAGCCGTATCCACAAAAAACGGCTGTGGCACAATGTTAATTAAAATATCTGTTTTCGGGTCCAATATCCATAATTGATTGCGGAAAAAAATTTTATGAAACACTTGAAACGCT
This sequence comes from Candidatus Epulonipiscium sp., assembly GCA_012519385.1. Classification (GTDB taxonomy): domain Bacteria; phylum Bacillota; class Clostridia; order Lachnospirales; family Anaerotignaceae; genus JAAYQI01. Next base: position 3,574 of record JAAYQI010000155.1, on the reverse strand, counting down.
TGAAAAAAGTTGATAGAAATAACTCCCGCAAGCACAATGCCTCCACCAATGGTCAGCAATATCCCAACACGTATCCAACGTAAAAGCTTGTCCATCTTCTTATTTTTTAAAAATAAAGCACAGCATACCATAATAACTCCAATACTAACTCGCCGTATTCTAATGGCAGATAAAAAGAGAGCTTTTACATCTTCCATATGTGCCTTTTCTTTTTCGTTAAAAACCTCTCTTACCTCGCCTTGTATCATGGCTTTCATGTTTAAGTTTTCCTGCTTATCTTTTAAGTATTCCATCATTTTTTCCGTTACTATCAGCAAATCTTCTGTATCCATACCAATAGAAGCTGCAATGTGATGCTTTTCATATTCTTTTTGAAAATAATCCTTATCCCAGTAAAGCACCTCTTCTATGGAAGTAATTAAAAAAACTAAAATAATAGCTACAGTACAAAAGAAGGCACTGATTTTATAAAGCATCTGTACCATTTCCCTTCTTTTATGAAATTAATTCTAATGGATTGGTGATATCCTTCCCCGCCTTTAGGGCAGTTTCCACCATATACAAAAATAAATCCTCGGCCTCTGCCTTTCCTCCTGCAATTCCTGCAATCATATAGGTTCGGTTCCGATTTTTTGGAGAAAAAAGTTCTCTTGTAGAAAGTATTTCAAATCTTTTTTGAGGCTCGTCAAATAGGCAGATGCAATGTATCTGAAACACAGGAATTCTTCTTCTTAAGCTATAGATAATGGTCCCCAAATCCTGAATACTTTCACCCACAAAAATTTCATCAATAAATTCCATGGCTGTCCACCCGCCTTTCTCCTATCTATACGCTTTCTATTATAGCAGATATTTAAAAAATGGAAATAAAAATATCCAATATCGGTATCCCCCAAAAAAATAAAAAAAATACCTGTATGGTTATCCGCCATTTCAGGTATTTTTTGCTTCTTTCACAAAATAAGATGAAATCCAACTAAATTAGTCATTTTTACTGGTAGGAAGGCATATTCCTTTTAAAAGCAACTGGATATGCTCCGCAGTCTGTGCCTTCAAATCAAAATCAGGATAGCGAACACACCACTCATAGCTTATGCCACGGATTGCCATCACAAAATGCCTAGAAAGAACCTCAAGCGGTAGAGAGGATGTAATTTCTTTGCGTTGGATGCCTTTTTCTAAAATACTGTAAAACAGCATATAAAGCTCACGTCCATACCCCTTGAGGGCTTGAGTATCCACCGTACCCCCCAGCAAAATTTGATACACCTTTTTCATATTTTCCCAGCCGATGGTATTTAAAAGGGTATCTACAATTTTTTCACTTAGAGCAAGCAGCATAGATGCAGCAGGCATATCCGCAGGCAGAGCTTCCACAAAGGCTTTGTAATCCATATCAGCCTTAGCAACATGGTCGGCAATCAACAGAGCAATCAGTGCATCCTTGGACTCAAAATGAACATAAAATCCCCCTTTGGTAATACCAACCTCATTGGTGATGTCCTCTATGCTAACTTCCGATACATTGCGCTCTTGGTATAACCTTTCTGCAACTTCATACAGCTTTTTTTTGGTTTCAGCTCCTTGTGCCTTTCTCTTATCGATTTTTTTAACTTTCATGTTTTTCTCCTAATTGATTTCTTTCCTAGATTGAAGTATAATAAAATTCAATTAAATGAACGTATTCACTAAACTGGGTAACCTTTTTTTAGTATAGCATCTTTTTGTTATAAACTCAAGCGGCGGCGCAGGAATACACACATTTTACCCGTCACAGTAAAGAGTGGATTGGGAAATCAAAAGGCGTTTTCAAAATAATGAAAGGAGGTAATGGTATGAGCAACCATCAATCAAAGCGCAAGCTCATGGCTATGATGTTATCCGTCATTATGGGTGTGAGCTTAATGCCTGCCTTAGCATCCGCTGAAGCAAGCACTCTCCCTGTTGATACAAGGGGAGAACTCATTGCTTTTGAGACATTAGAGAAAGACATAGAAGTGCAAAATGTACCCTTTGGCACTTCGGAAGCAAATTTAAACTTACCCGATGCCCTAACCGTAACGGTACGGCTTGAGGAGGCTCTGTCGGATTCGGATATAGTGAACGAATCAACCACTGACGTTGATGAAGCCCATGACACCATAAGGAATGCAGGGGCACCTTCCGAGAATAAAGAAGAATCCTCACCTGCCGAAGGCGAAGAGGAAGACACAACTGTCAAGGATGAGATGGAAACCGCAACTAGCAATGACGAAGAAGAGTACTCATCTGCCGAGGACAATGAGGATGACACAACTGTCAAGGATGAGATGGAAACCGCAACTAGCAATGACGAAGAAGAGTACTCACCTTCCGAAAAAGAAGATAAAAACACAAACAGTGCGGAAGAAATCACCGTTTCCTTGCCTGTCACATGGTATGCAACACCGAAATACAACAGTGAAGCATCGGGTACCTATGTTTTTACACCTAATTTTTCGGAGGGTATTACTGTAGCAAGGGGTGTAGAAATGCCGACCATCTCTGTTACAGTGGGTGTAGCCACCATACTAGCCTTTGATGCATTGCCAGACGATATTCGATGGCAAAACACCACCTCTCCAGTATTTCCCGAAGCCTTGGGCGGTACTACAGAGGACGATGATGTTCAAATCTCCGTAACTTGGGAAGCAGACCATGATTATGATGCAGACTATCCCGTAAAAGGGCTTTATGTGTTTACTGCCGTTTTGGATGAGGGCTATATCGTTGCAGATGGCATAGAGCTACCTCGCATCACCGTATATATTCCTCAAACAGCGGGCAGAAGAATGGCACTCATGTCACGTATGGCAGGCGGTGGCACAACCGATAGCCCGCTAGAAATCACCACTCCTGCACAGCTTGCAGAAATTGCCCAACTGGTAAATGCAGGACGCTTGGAAGCCTTTTTATTCAATAATAGTATTGATACCATTTATCTGGAACTGAAAAATGACCTCAACCTCTTCGATTATGGTGCCTCCTTTCACGACGGCAAGGGCTGGACACCTATTGGAACACAGGCAAATCCATTCAAGGGGTACTTTGACGGCAATGGTAATAAAATCGAAGGATTATATATCGACGATACTTCTCTCAGTAACGCAGGCCTATTCGGTTCTGTAAAAGGCGGAATGGTGCAAAATCTGATACTAACCGACGCAAATGTGCGAGGTTCTAAAGAAATAGGCGGTATTGCAGGACGCATTGAGGATGCCACCATAAAAAATTGCGGTATCACAGGCTCTGTGAGAGGTAATGAAAATATCGGCGGTATTGTGGGCGGTATTTTTGAAAACGGTACCGTAGAGCATTGCTATACCACAGGTAGTGTCATCAGTACAAATAATAATGCAGGCGGCATTGCAGGTAATCTGAATACCGCTACTTCCATAGTACGGAATTGCTATTCTACTTCTCTACTTGTACGTTCATTTAGCGGAGTTTTTGATGGTGACGGGCATATTATCAAAGGATTATATATCAATAGCCCTAGTAGCAATAATTGTGGCTTATTTGGCCATGTCAACTATGGAACTGTAATAAACCTAGG
>JAAYQI010000154.1 GCA_012519385.1 Candidatus Epulonipiscium sp. | reverse complement strand
CTCTTTTTCCTGTTAAAAAGTTGTAGCTAGGCAGTTCAACAGCTTCCCCTCGTATCATTTTTGTTAAATCTTCATTAAACTGCTTTAAGTCTAATCTTTCAATACTCTCAAAATCCTGTTTTCCAAACTCATCCACAGGAACCAATTCTCTGTCAATAAAATAGTCATCCAAAGAAATAGTATGGGGAATTATACCCAAAACACGAAGCTGCACGCAAAGACGGTTAGCAAATGTTGTTTTTCCAGAAGACGAAGGCCCTGCAATGAGTACCACCTTTACTTTATCCAATTTATGATAGATAGCATCTGCAATTTCGGCCACTTTCTTTTCATGCAATGCCTCATTAATACGAATCAAATCTCCAAATTTTCCATCACATATCAGTTCATTTAAGTCCGCAACCGTATCCACACCCATCAATGAGCACCAGTTCATCTGCTCCATAAACACAGCCGATACTTTTGCGGGGTCATGAAACGGAAGAATTTCAGAAGGATTATTCTGATTAGGGAACCGAATTAAGAAACCTCTTTCATAAATCATCAGTTGAAAATCCTTCACATATCCTGTGGATGGCGGCATATAACCATAAAAATAGTCAAAAAATCCATCCAATTCATATAAATTTACGGTGGAGGTTCTTCTGTAGCGGAATAATCTAGCCTTATCCTCCATGCCAAACTCTCTTACCAACTTAATAGCCTCATCTCGATGCATGGTGTGCTTCACAATAGGAATATCCTGCTCTGCAAGTTCTTTCATTCTAGATGACAGTTTATCCAAAAACTCTTGCGTAAGGCAAAAATTTTCTTCCCGTATTTCACAGTAATAGCTTTTGTGTAAGGAATGCTCTACAACAACTTTTGCTTTCTTCCCCAAAAGATCCTTTACTGCTTTAATCATCAAAAAAGATACTCCCCTGCGATATACTCGCATGGCATCTAAATTGGTAATATCATAAAAACAGATATCCTCATCAGAACGTATTTCAGAAGTTAATTCTTTTAAACGATTTTTTTGCTTTGCAATCAGTATTCTTCCTCTAAAATTCTTTTCAAAATCTTTTGCTAACTGTACAAATGTTGTACCATAGGGTACGGCAACACTTTCTCCCATAACTTGAATGATTCTACTGTTTTCCATCTTTCTTCCTCCTTCACTAGCAATTCCAAAATGTTTGACCATTTTTTTGAGATGTTTTTACTTCTATCTCCCACCCATTTTTCCTTGCTTCTTCTTCAATATATTGCTTTATCACTGGCACCACCAATACCTCACTGGCATAATGGGTAGCATCTGCCACACAAATCCCCATTTCTAAGGCTCTCTGAGCCTCATGAAATTTGATATCCCCTGTAATATACGCATCTGCCCCTTTATGATGTGCAGCATTCATATATTCTACACCACTTCCGGTGCATAGTCCAACACGGCGTATCATTTTATTTCTATCGCCCACTAATCGTATGGAATCAAGCTCCAATGCTTCCTTTAAAAACATAGCATATTCCTCAAATGTCATGGGTGTTTTCAAATTTCCTATTCTACCGATACCGTAGCGCTTTCCCTTTTGCTCCACAGCATAAATATCATAAGCCACTTCTTCATAAGGATGTGCGGCAAGCATATGGCCAATCACATCCTCCAATATTGCCGCAGGCACAATGGTTTCCATGCGAATTTCTTCCACCTGCTCCATATTTCCAGGGCTTCCCAAAAAAGGCTTTGCTCCATCCAATGGCAGAAAAGTTCCTGTACCTTTTGCACCAAAGGTACAACAAGCATAGTTTCCAATATGTCCTGCTCCCCCACGGCACAATGCTTCGCGTACTACCTCCTCGTGAGTAACAGGAACATACACCACTATTTTTTTCAGCGCATCGGCACTTGTTTCTTCCAAAACTTCAATATCTTCTAAGCCAGCCAGTTTAGCCAACACATCATTTGTACCGCCAAATACAATATCCAAATTAGTATGAGCAGAAAAGGCAGAAATATTGTGCCGTATCAGTTGATATATTTTAGAACCCAAAGGAGTATCTGGAGTAATGGATTTTATTTTTTGAAACAAAAGCATGGGATGATGGGTAATAATCATATCCGCCTGCATTTGTATCGCCTCATCAATCACATCAGCGGTAACATCCAGCGCCACCAGTACCCGCTTTACTTCACTACTGGGGTCTCCAATGGCAAGCCCCACGGCATCCCAGTCTTCTGCTAACCTTTTGGGTGCCATTTTTTCCATACAATTTATAATATCTCTGCACGTAACAGGCATTGTATCCCCTCCTCAATGTTTTTAATCTCTGCCAAAAGCTCCTCCTTACGCATCCTAGCACTATCCGTATCTACTAGACAAAGGGTTTCATAAATGTTCTTTGCTTTCTCTTTTTGTTCTGATAAAAACTCTAATAAAATGCTATCTTTTTTCTCTAATAATTTTTTGCCATATAAATATTCTATTTCTCTATGGTATTTCTCCTGTCCATGAATTGCCCTCAAAATCGTATAGTATTTCCCATCCTCTTTCAGCATTTGTTCTTCTTCGATGAAAAATCCTATTTCGTGCAATGTTCTCCGCACCAAATCCGTATCTGAGTGTGGTGATAAAATCAGTTCTTTGGCGGTCTCTACTACTTGGGGGGATTGCAAGAGAATCTCACTTATCAAAATACCACCCATGCCAGCAATTACAATACTTTCCGCCTCATAAGGCTCTAAGGGGCATAGCCCGTTTCCCAGTCTGGTTTCTATCACATTTTGAGCATTTTCAGCCTGAATATTTTTTTTCGCCTTTTCTAGTGGGCCTTTATGGATATCACAAGCAAACGCTTTTGTAATTCTATTTTTTTTATGTAGTGCAATGGGTACATAGCCATGGTCTGTGCCGATATCCGCCATGGTAGGATACCGTACCAAATCTGAAATTGCCTGTAGTCGTGCCGATAGCTCCATACCGCTCCTCCTATTCTGATATGAGTTCCTATTGAAAAAAAGAGCGAACACGCTGTGATGCTGTCCGCCCTTATATGCATTTTATTCTAAATAGTCTTTCAATTTTTTACTTCTGCTAGGGTGACGGAGCTTGCGGAGTGCTTTTGCTTCAATCTGACGGATACGCTCTCTGGTTACGTTAAACTCACGTCCCACTTCTTCCAGTGTTCTAGCTCTGCCATCGTCTAAACCAAAGCGTAACCGAAGCACCTTTTCCTCTCTATCTGTCAAAGTATCCAAAACTTCTATCAACTGTTCTTTTAAAAGAGTAAAGGCCGCAGCCTCTGCTGGTGCAGGAATATCATCATCAGGGATAAAATCGCCTAAATGGCTATCTTCTTCCTCACCAATAGGTGTTTCTAAAGAAACAGGCTCTTGGGCTACCTTCATAATCTCCCGAACCTTTTCTTCTGGCATCTGCATTTCCACAGCCAATTCCTCTGCGGTTGGTTCCCTTCCTAATTCCTGCAATAACTGTCTGGAAATTCGGATGAGTTTATTAATAGTTTCTACCATATGCACAGGGATACGGATGGTTCTGGCTTGGTCGGCAATGGCTCTTGTAATAGCCTGACGAATCCACCATGTAGCATAGGTACTAAACTTGTACCCTTTGTGATAATCGAACTTTTCTACAGCTTTAATTAAACCAAGGTTTCCTTCTTGTATCAAATCCAAAAAAAGCATACCACGGCCTACATAACGCTTTGCAATGCTGACAACCAAACGGAGGTTAGCTTCTGCCAGTTTTTTCTTGGCAAATTCATCTCCCTCTTCCATACGCTGGGCAAGCTCAATTTCTTCCTCTGCACTTAATAAAGCAACTTTACCGATTTCCTTCAAATACATACGTACTGGGTCATCAATATTAATTCCTTCGGGAAGAGAAAGGTCAAGCTCCTTTTCGATTTCTTCATCAGCTTCGATTACGCCAAGTACATCAATGCCCTGCCCTTCAAAATATTCATAAATTTTATCAATCTGGTCCGGGTCTAAATCAACGTCGCCTAAATGCTCCATTATTTCCTTATATTCCAAGACGCCTTTTTTCTTTTTCCCGATTAAAACCAGTTCCTTCAAACGGGTAATCAATGTAATTTCATCGACGGATTTCAACGCAATCCTTCCTTTCTGTTCTGCTAGTAGTCTAACCATCTAAAATCGTAATATACAGTTGTGTCAGTTTTCTTTGTTCTATGTTTAATATTTGCAGTTCCTCGATGGAATGCACTGTCTGTTTTTTCCGCTCAAGCCCTGCGTGTTTTATCAGACGAAAACCTTCATTGATGATTTTTTCCATGTCATATTTATTTTCCACTTCCTCTTTGGTAGCAAAAATAGCTGTTATTTTTTGCTGTTCCTCCAAAATTTCAAAATAACTCATCAAATCAGCAGGAACAATGGCTTCCTCATTTTGATACCATTTGCCAATTAGCATGGCAGCCTTTTGATAAGCGGGGTCCAAAAAATCCTCGGGTAATAGCAGATGCTTCATTTTATCATAAATCCATTTATGGGCTATCCACAAGGACAGTATACTTCTTTGTGCCTCCATTATCCCTTTGGAATGATAAAATTGTGCAGCACTTTGTTCCGTATAATTTTGTATCCTTTTTCTTTGTGCCTCCTTAGAAAAAGCCTCCTCCTGCTTTGTTTTCATCTTCTCCATTTCGTTTCGGATTGCTGTTTCTTCAATATTTGTCATAGTGGCAACCTGTGCCAGATATACATCTTGCTCAATGGCATTATCAAGCCCTGCTAATATTTTTGCCGCCTCTGTGGTAAATTCCACTTTGTGCTGAGGATTTTCCAAATTATAATTTTTCTGCAAGCATTTTACTTCAAAAGAGATATAATGCTCTGCATTTACCAATAATTTAGAAAACTCCTGTGCACCCTTATGGCGGATATATTCATCGGGGTCTTTTCCATCAGGCACTTGTATCACCCGAACTGCAAGTCCGTTTTTTACCAATATGGGTATGGCTCTAAGAGCCGCTCTGGTGCCTGCCTCATCACTATCGTAAAGCAATATGACACTTTCCACATACTTTTTCAGCACTGCGGCATGGTCTTGATTAAAAGCTGTGCCAAGCGCCGCCGCTACATTATGAAATCCTGCCTGATATAAGGAAATCATGTCCATATAGCCTTCCACCAAAATCAGCTCTTTATTTCTGGTTTTGCGTGCCAAATGCAGTCCGTATAAATTTCTGCTTTTATTAAATAATATCGTTTCTGGTGAATTCAAATATTTCGGCTCGCCTTTTCCAAGGATTCTTCCGCCAAAGCCGATTACTCTCCCCTGTACATCAAAAATCGGGAACATCAGACGATTGTAAAACCGGTCATGATACCCCCGTCCATCTTTATTTTCCATCACCAAACCGCTTTTCACCATTTCATCGGAAGTAAAACCTTGCTCCGATAAATGTTCATACAATACCCTTCGCCCTTCAGGCGCATATCCAAGTCCAAACTTACGCTGAATATTGGGCTGTATTTCTCTCTTGCCCAAATATGCCAGAGCTTCTTCTCCTTTTGCACTATGCAGCATATCGTAATAAAAACGCCCTGCTGTCTTATGCATTTCAAAAAGCCGCTGTTTTAGCCGTTCCATTTCTTGGGCCTTGGGGGTAAGCTCCGGCTCAGGCAAAGAGATATTCGCCCGATCTGCCAGCTTTTGCACTGCATCTACAAAATTGCAATGCTCCATCTGCATTAAAAATCCGTAAACATTGCCTGCCGCACCACAGCCAAAACAGTAATAAAACTGCTTCTCGCTGTTTACAGAAAATGATGGTGTTTTTTCATGATGAAAAGGACAAATGCCAAAATAAGAATTTCCCTTTTGTTTGAGAGGAACATATTGGGAAATTACATCCACAATATCATTTTGGAAACGAATTTCCTCTATCAATTCCCTAGGATATAGCATACTGCCACCTCATCCTACCAAATTATCCGCATTCCTACATAATATGTATTGCCTGCTTTCTATTATTCTTGCCCACAAACCGACTTTACATATACTGCACTTAATATATTATTTGACATTTTTTCAAAAAACCCTTTTCTTTGTTGGATATTTGTATACATAAACAAAAATAAACATATTTTTTTCGCTTCTGTATACTATTTTTCTAGTTTATTCTTCAGTAAATGCTCCACGCCGAAGGAATAAATAACTCACTGTATTGGGATACTGCAAACCTATCTGTCATACAGGCAATGTAATCACAGACCACTCTTTCTTTTTCCTCTCCTTCCTCCAAAAGGTTCAGAAATTCTTCTGTCATGGTATCCCAATGCTTCATATAGTAATGAAATAAGCTCTGTATAATGTGCTTTGCCTTTTTATGCTCTTTCTCGGCAATATCGCTTTCATATACTCTTTCAAATAAAAATTCCCGAAGATGCTTCAGTGTGGCGGCCATATCTTCGCTCATTTGCACTTGGTTTTTGCCAATGCTATTGCAAATGGTATCCCGTATCATAGCATTGATTCTCTGACTGGAATTAGAGCCGATTACAGAAGTAATCTCTCTGGGAATATCCTCCCCCTTTAAAATTCCTGCCCGAATGGCATCATCAATATCATGATTGGTATAGGCAATTTTATCCGATAGCCGAACCACCCAGCCTTCCAGTGTAGAAGGTGTGGAACTGCTTCTGTGGTTACAGATTCCGTTGCGTACCTCCCATGTCAGGTTTAGCCCTTGTCCGTTTTTTTCTAGCCTATCCACCACTCGAAGGCTCTGAATATTATGTTCAAATCCTCCTTGGCATAAACCATCCAGTGCACGCTCTCCCGCATGGCCAAAAGGGGTATGCCCCAAGTCGTGACCCAATGCCACTGCCTCTGTCAAGTCTTCATTTAATGCCAATGCCCTTGCAATGGTTCTAGCAATTTGAGAAACCTCAAGGGTATGTGTCAATCGGGTACGGTAATGGTCTCCTTCGGGAGAGATAAAAACCTGTGTTTTATGCTTCATCCTGCGAAAAGCCTTAGAATGGATAATTCTATCCCTATCTCTTTGAAAATCCGTACGAATATCGCAGGGTTCTTCCCATAATGCCCTGCCTTTTGATAAGGCACTTTTTTGTCCATAGGGTGCTAGAGTTCTTTCCTCCAGTTCTTCCCGAATTTTTCTCAATTCCATCTTTCATACCTCCTCCCTGCTTAGCATAAACTCTCTTATTCATAAAAATACGTGATTGCCGTCAAAAATCCTTCTTTCTTTGATAGAAAAGTCAAAATTTTTTCCCACATATAAAAAGACTGGTATACGCAAGGAGAATTTCTCCAAAAAAACATATACCAGTCTTATTTAAAAAACGTGGTTCTTCTTTTTTAAATTTTTTATAATTTTTCTATGGTTTCCATAATATAATCAGCCACTTGTGCCGATGTTGCTCCATCTGCACGACCTGTGGTATAAATTCTGCGTTCTGTTTGGGTGCAGATATCTAAGGCTTTATCCAGCTTATCCGCTTCCTCTTGGAATCCAATATGGGATAATAACATTACCACAGCACGAATCACGCTGCATGGGTCAGCATAAATATCTCTGCCCTCTGCCACCATTCTTGGGGCAGAGCCGTGGATTGCCTCAAACATGGCATATCTTTTACCAATGTTGGCACTGCCTGCTGTACCCACTCCGCCTTGAAACTCTGCCGCTTCATCGGTAATAATATCTCCATAAAGGTTAGGCAGAACCACAACTTGAAATTGCTGACGGCGTTTTTCATCCACAAGCTTCGCTGTCATAATATCCACATACCAGTCGTCGGCTTCAATTCCTGGATATTCCTTCGCCATATCGTAAAAAATCTTCAAGAACTTTCCGTCTGTTGCCTTAATGATATTGGCCTTGGTTACGGCAGTTACTTTTGTTTTGCCATTTTTGCGAGCATATTCAAATGCCGCACGGATAATTCTTTCCGTTCCCTCATGGGTTGCTACGGTAAAGTCAATACTCAT
>JAAYQI010000153.1 GCA_012519385.1 Candidatus Epulonipiscium sp. | reverse complement strand
GTGCTGGGTCCTAAAGGATTAATGCCTAATCCAAAAGCTGGTACAGTAACTATGGATGTTACAAAAGCAATCCAAGATATCAAAGCAGGTAAGATTGAATATCGTCTGGATAAAACAAATATTATTCATGTTCCTATTGGTAAGGTATCCTTTGGTTCTGAAAAATTATCCGAAAACTTCCAAACTCTGTTGAGTGCAGTTATAAAAGCAAAACCAACTGCTGCAAAAGGTCAATATTTAAAGAGCATCGTGCTTTCTACTACTATGGGACCTGGTATTAAGATTAATACAGCAAAAGTTACAGAATAATAAATTTTTCTTGACAAAACGCTGTTTTTCACTTATACTAAACAAGTTGGATTATTAAAGCTATATATTGCCGTAGACAGCAGGTGCATTTTTGCGTAAATCCTGCCGAGGACTTCTATTTGAGTTTAAGCCTCTTTGTCTACGTGCAAAGAGGCTTTGTTATTTAGCTTATGGCTTATAAGCTATTGAGCAGTTTGATTAAGGAGGTGTATGTAATGGCAAAAATTGAACAAAAGCAAGTCGTAGTAAATGAGATTAAGGAAAAGCTGGAAAAGGCAACCTCCGTTGTTATGGTTGATGCAAGAGGCTTGACCGTTGAACAGGATACGGTGCTGAGAAAGAAATTAAGAGAAGCTGGTGTGGATTATAAAGTTTATAAAAACACCATGATGCATTTTGCTATTCAAGGAACACAGTTTGAAGGTTTGGATGCTCATTTATCTGGCCCTAGTGCGTTTGCATTTAGCTATGGCGATGCAACAGCAGCAGCTAGTGTTTTAAATACAATGGCAAAAGACGTTAAGGCTTTAGAATTCAAAGCTGGTGTTGTAGAAGGTGTCTTATATGATGCAGCAGGAATGAAACTGGTTGCTGATATTCCTTCCAGAGACGTTCTTATCTCCAAGTTACTTGGCAGCTTCAAATCCCCTATTGCTTCCTTTGCTCGTGTTATTCAAGCGATTGCGGACAAGGATGGAGAAGCAGCAGCAGAGTAAGCTGAATTACCTGCTGATTTTTAGAAACAAACATTACAAATTACAATATTTAAAATATTTCGGAGGTGCTTTCACATGGCAAAATTAACAATTGAAGAAATTATCGCAGCTGTAAAAGAACTTACAGTGATTGAACTGAATGATTTAGTTAAAGCAGCAGAAGAAGAATTTGGCGTATCCGCAGCAGCAGGTGTTGCAGTAGTTGCTGGTCCTGCAGCAGCAGCAGAAGAAGAAAAAACAGAATTTGACGTTGAATTAACAGATGTTGGTTCTGAAAAAATCAAAGTTATCAAGGTTGTAAGAGAAATCACAGGCCTTGGCTTAAAAGAAGCAAAAGAAGTAGTTGACGGTGCTCCTAAGATGCTGAAAGAACAAGTTTCTAAAGAAGAAGCTGAAAGCATGAAAGCAAAATTAGAAGAACTCGGTGCAAAAGTTACATTAAAGTAAGATTTAAAAAATTGAAACTCCCCTTCTTAACAGAGTATAAGAAGGGGAGTTTTGTTATATCAGGTGAAAAAAATACACTTTTTACATGGTTTAAGATTTTCTTTTTTTGGAAGAATATAAGTTATCAGGTTCAGCTACACGAAGGACGTTGCTTTCTTCATCATCTGGGCTTTGATAGGTAACTGCTGTAGAGGCCTTTTCCTTGGAAATAAGCCACCGCATAAACAAAAGCAGTTCTTCAACACCTTGCGGGGAAAGAGAAGAATACAGCTTTTTAAACTCATGAAATTCTGGAGAATCATTCTCATCGGTATAGGGCAGCCTAATATCATTAATTCCCAATAGATAATCCATGGAAACATTAAAAATTTTTGCAATTTTAATCAAGTCAGGGATAGAAGGTTGATTTCTGCCAGATTCATAATTTGCGATGGCAGTATAGCCGTAATTCAGCATTTCACCTAATTTGACTTGTGTGTATTTTTTTTCTTTTCTTAGCGATCTTAATCGATCTTTAAATTCCATAATTCACCTCAAAAACATAGTATAATAGTGTGTGATGTGTGATTTTTCAATCTTTACAATAGTATATATGTGTTCTACTTTCACAGAAAAGGGGTAGACACAAAAATCGAGAAAAATTTGTCGAAATGTCATAAAATGTGAAATTAAATGCAAAATTAATGACAAGTTTTACAAAATGACATTGACAAATAGTGAAAACGGTGGTATCCTATATCATATAAAACATATAGGAATAGAATGTTATTTAATATAGAGTGGTCGTATTAAATTAAAGGAGCGATTAGTATGGAAACAAAAATTTATTTTGATAATGCAGCAACAACCCCTGTGAGACAGGAAGTTTTGCAAGAAATGCTACCTTATTTTCAGGATTTTTATGGAAATGCCTCCAGCGTATATACAATAGCAAGAAAAAGTAAAACAGCGCTGGAATTGGCTAGAAAACAGGTTGCAGATGCACTGGGAGCATTGCCAGAGGAAATCTACTTTACAGCTGGTGGTTCCGAAAGTGATAATATGGCTCTAAAAGGGGTGGCAGATGCTTTACAAAAAAAAGGTAATCACATTATTACTTCAAAAATAGAACATCATGCAATATTGCATACTTGTGAGTATCTTGCCGAGAAAGGTTTTGAAATTACCTATTTGGATGTAGACCAAGATGGTAAAATTAGTTTGGATGATTTGAAAAAATCTATTCGTCCCACTACTATCTTAATCTCTATTATGTTTGCAAATAATGAAATTGGTACTATACAGCCTATTGCTGAAATTGGAAAGATTGCAAAAGAAAACGGCATTTATTTCCATACAGATGCGGTTCAGGCAGTAGGTCATGTTCCCATTAATGTGAAGGATATGAATATTGATTTATTATCTTTATCTGGACATAAGTTATGTGGACCAAAAGGAATTGGAGCAATTTATATCCGTAAAGGTGTTCAAATTACACCACTAATTCACGGAGGGGCACAGGAAAAGCATCGTAGAGCAGGTACTGAAAATATTCCTGCTATTGTAGGCTTAGGTAAGGCGGCAGAATTGGCTGTAGCTGAATTACCACAAACAGCAGAAAAGTTAACGAAATTGAGAGATAAATTAATTCATGGAATTCAAGAAAAAATCCCTTATGCTAAATTAAATGGGCATCCTACGGACCGCCTTCCAGGTAACTGCAACATTGGCTTTGAATTCATCGAGGGAGAATCCTTGTTATTATTGTTAGACAGTGCTGGCGTTGCAGCATCCAGTGGTTCTGCCTGCACATCAGGCTCTTTGGATCCATCCCATGTTTTAATGGCCATTGGTTTACCTCACGAAAAAGCACATGGCTCTTTACGATTAACGTTAGGCCATTATAACACAGAAGAAGAAGTAGATTATGTATTAAATATTTTACCAGAAATTGTGGAACGACTGAGAAATATGTCTCCCCTTTATGAAGAATTTTTGAAAAAACAAAAATCATAATAGGGAAATAGAACCGATACAGTGGAAGAAGAAGGAGGTTTTCTTATGGAATACAGCGAAAAGGTAATGGACCATTTTATGAATCCCAGAAATGTTGGGGAAATTGAAGATGCAAGTGGTGTTGGTACCGTTGGAAATGCAAAATGCGGCGATATCATGAAAGTATATTTAAAAATTGAAAATGATGTTGTAGTAGATGCAAAATTTAAAACATTTGGATGTGGTGCGGCAGTTGCTACTAGCTCCATGGCAACAGAATTGATTAAAGGGCGTACCATACAAGAAGCATTACAAATTACAAATAAAGCTGTTATGGAGGCTTTGGATGGATTGCCACCTGTGAAGGTACACTGTTCCTGTCTGGCAGAGGAAGCATTACACGCAGCATTGTGGGATTATGCCCAGAAAAATAATATTGTAATTGAAGGATTGAAAGAACCTGTGGAAGATGTTCATGACACACATCACTAACTCCCCTAATTGAGTTTTAAAAAGATGCCCCGGCCAATTATGGTTCGGGGCAGTCTTATTCTTGTCAAAGAAAAGAATTTATGCTAGTATTCTAAAAGTATAGTATGTTAATCATGATTGTAAAAGGTGGTTCCAATATGAACAAAGGAAAAGTGGTAGTGGGTATGTCTGGTGGAGTAGATAGCTCTGCGGCAGCGTATTTATTAAAGCAACAAGGCTATGATGTGATTGGTGTAACAATGCAGATATGGCAAGAAGAATCTAGACAAATACAGGAAGAAAACGGAGGTTGCTGCGGGCTTTCGGCACTGGAGGATGCCAGAAGGGTTGCTTCAAAGTTGGATATTCCCTACTATGTTCTGAATTTTAGAAAAGAATTTCAGGATAAAGTGGTTGATTATTTTATTGAGGAATACCAAAATGGCCGAACTCCCAATCCATGTATTGCCTGCAATCGGTATGTGAAGTGGGAGGCGCTGTTGCATCGTGCCAAGGAAATAGGTGCAGACTATATTGCAACAGGGCATTATGCAAGGATAGAACAGCATCCTGTTACGGGTAGATATTGCATCCGTACTTCGGTTACGGCACAAAAGGATCAAACTTATGTATTATATAATTTAACCCAAGAGCAGTTGCAATCTACATTAATGCCCATAGGAGAATATGAAAAGGAAGAAGTAAGAAAAATTGCTTCTAATATTGATTATTTTGTGTCCAAGAAGGCAGACAGCCAAGAGATTTGCTTTATTCCCGATGATGATTATGTAGGTTTTATAGAAAGAGAAACCGGAGAGAAATCCAAGCCTGGTGATTTTGTGGACATGGATGGCAAAGTTTTAGGAAAACACAAGGGAATTATTCACTATACTGTCGGCCAACGGAAGGGTTTAGGCATTGCATTTGGGAAACCTATGTATGTGTATGCCATCAACAAAGAAAAAAATCAGGTTATTCTTTGTGATAATGATTCCTTGTTTCAAAAAAAGGTATATGCAAACCAGATGAATTATATGGCTATAGAAAAAATTGAGGGTGAAATGCGTTTTCAGGCAAAAATACGCTATAACCATCAAAAATCATGGTGCACAGTACGAGAGATAGAAGAAGGAAAGATAGAATGTGTCTTTGATGAACCGCAAAGAGCTATTACCCCAGGGCAAGCGATTGTGCTATATGATGGAGAATATGTTGCGGGCGGCGGAATGATTATTGGCTCAGAATAAATAAAACAAAAGGGTATCTTACTGTGATGTACAGGGATACCCTTTGTGATTACATAGAGATAATACTACCGCTTACTGTTAAAAAAAGCTGGGCAGGCGGAATTTGTGATGAAAACTGCATAGGAGAAAGCACAGCCGCATAGCTGCCTGCATTGGTAATTGCTAATACATCTCCAACATGAAGGGTGGGCAGTGTAATATCTTTGGCGATAATATCAGAGCCTGTGCAAAGGTTACCTACCAAAATTACCGTCTCATTTTTTGTTTCATTGGTAATGGGAATAAGCTCAAAGGCGTTTTTTCCTGTAAACAAAGGCTCGTTAGACAATGGATTTTCTTGGGAGGAATATCCTTTTACAAAAGGAATCAGGGAAGGGCGGATAAAGCCGTTTAACGTATTTTTTAAAATAATATAGGTTACTCCTCGAGAGATTTTTTTATCCATTACCTTTGTGACATAAATACCGCTTTTGCCTACGGCATATCTTCCTGTTTCTATAAAAATTCTGGTTTTTGGGAAAAAGGATTGATATTGCTGTAAAAGATTAGCTGTAAATTTTCCCAACTGTATGACATCTAAAGGAGCATCCTCTGGGGCATAAGGAATGCCTAAGCCTGAGCCAAGATTTATAAATTCCAAGGGTGCTTCTAATTTTTCTTGTACGGTTTGAGCAAGTTGAAACATATTGGTGTAGTATGTTTTTAATATATCTGCATTTAACTCTTGGCTTTGAGAATGAACGTGAATCCCTACAATTTTTATATTAGGAAGGGACTTAAGCTCTTTCATTTGGTTAAAAAAGATTTCTTCATCAATTCCAAATTTGGCTGGGATGCCTTCTTGGGCATAAAATGTGAAATTTGGATTGATGCGAACTCCGATGGGCACTATAATATCCTGTTTTTGTGCAATATCCTGTATTTTGTAGATTTCTCCCAAGCTATCGGCAATGATAACAGAGTATTCTAACGCTTCTGTGATATCATCCATGCTTTTTCCAGGGGCAGAATAATAAATTTTATCTTTTGGCAGTCCGTTTCTGTGGCTGATACGAACTTCCTCCAAGCTTGCCGCATCGGCTCCGAAACCTTGAGAAAATACGGTTTTTACAACTTGGGGATAAGGGTTAGTTTTTAGAGAATATAAAAATTCAACATTAGGGAAGCATTCTTTTAATTGGTTGGTATACTGCAGTATGATAGATTCATCATAGAGATAAAAGCTATCATATTTTTGTGCTTGTTCTAAAATGATGGATTGATTTTTCATAATAACACTCCTTTTTATTATATATTTTTGGGGATGTCTACCCAAGTGGGCTGCTGTTTTTCAAATACTGTAAATGCTTTAAAACCAGCTTCTTTCAGTAGGGCGTAGGCATCATAAAAATGGGAAGCAATCCACTGAGGAGAGTGTGCATCAGAGCCTATGGTAATGATTTCTCCGCCAAGCTCTCGGTAACGTTTTAATATTTCTAACTTTGGGTGGGGATGCCCCAATCCATATTTAAAGCCTGAAGTATTGACTTCTAAGCCTTTCTCTTTACGGATGAGAGAGATTAAAATCTCATCTATAATGTCACGATAATGAGAGGGATTAAGCTCTCTATTTTCATATTCTCCGTAACGATTCACATAATCCATATGACCATATACTTGAAAACAATCAAAAAGTTGTATATTTTCCAATACATTTTCAAAATATTCTTGATATGCTTTTTGCTGGGGCTTATCTTTATAGAAGTAATTAT
>JAAYQI010000152.1 GCA_012519385.1 Candidatus Epulonipiscium sp. | reverse complement strand
TTTTATGATTAATGCTGAAAATGAATTTATAGAAGCAAAAGCAATCATTATTCCTACTGGCCTTAGCAAAAGCAAAAGTATCCCTGGAGAAGGGGAGCTTTTGGGAAAAGGTGTGAGCTACTGCGCTACTTGTGACGGAATGCTTTACAAAAATAAGAAGGTTGTTGTAGTGGGTGAAAATAGCGAAGGGGAGGAAGATGCTAATTTTTTAAGCGAAATTTGTAGCCATGTTACCTATATACCCCGCTATGATGAGGTGATTCATTTAAAAGAAAATATTGAAGTGCGTAGAGGACAACCCCAAAAGGTAGAAGGAGATGAAAAAGTAACAGGGCTACTTTTGGATGGAGAATTGATAGAATGTGATGGAGCTTTTTTCATTAAAAACACCATTCCACCTGATAACTTGATTTATGGATTGGAATTAAACCAAGGAAGTGTAAAAACAGACCGTTCCATGAGAACAAATCTAAAACATGTATATGCCGCAGGTGACTGTACTGGCGCACCTTATCAAATAGCAAAAGCAGTGGGAGAAGGGTTGATTGCAGCTTTATCTGCTGTTTCAGATTTGGATAAAAAATAATATATTTCCCATTAAAAAAACAGAAAATCCTTTTGAGATTTTCTGTTTTTTAGTTGACTATTCGTGTAGGAAATGAAATTATAGTTTTGCATGAATGACATTACAAAGGTTTCCAAAATCTTGTAAGGAAAGAGCCTCTCCACGGATTTTTTCATCCAAACCGCATTCTTGCAAAATATCTACAATATCTTCTTTAGAAAAGGAAAAACCGCCCTGATTAAAAAGACAATTTAACAATGTTTTTCTTCTTTGTCCAAAGGCACATTTTACAATATGAAAAAACAGTTTTTCATCCGCCACTTCGATGTTAGGTTTTTGGGCAACATGAAGGGTAATGACTGCAGAGGCTACCTTTGGCTGGGGCATAAAGCAAGAAGGCGGAACGATTTTATTAATCTCCGTATTGCAGTAATACTGCACAGCAACGGTTAATGCTCCATAATCCTTGGTTTTTGGAGCTGCCTGCATACGCTCTGCTACTTCTTTTTGTACCATAACGGTGATACTAGAAACTTTTCTTTTGTTCTCCAATAAATCCATAATAATGGGTGTGGTGATATAATAAGGTAGATTTGCTACTACTTTAATGGGTTTATCGTCATTTTTTTCAGTTATTAACTGATTAATATTTATTTTTAAAATATCCCCATGCATAATTTCAATATTGGAATAATCTTGCAATGTTTCTGTCAAAATAGGTATCAGATGATTGTCAATTTCCACACAAACCACGTGCTTTGCGTGCTCTGCCAATACTTGAGTAAGGCTTCCAATACCAGGGCCGACTTCAAGTACAAAATCATCTTCCGTAATGGAAGCACTTTCTACAATGTCTTCTAAAATATTGGAGTCAATTAAAAAGTTTTGGCCAAAGTTTTTCTTAAAATAAAATTGATTTTTTTCAATGATTTCTCTTGTTTTTTTAGGTGAAGCAATTCTTTCTATCATAATCATATCTCCTAATTTTTATCCAATTCCCAATGCACCCAACAACCCGAAGGATAGCACTGATACAATAATGCCTGCTGTAAGAACGCCAACAACGATGGTGGGAAAGGTTTTTTTCACATCCATCCCCAATAAAGCTGCTATGAGGGCTCCTGTCCAAGCCCCAGTACCTGGCAGAGGAATGGCAACAAACAGATAAAGACCCCAATAGGCATACTTTCGTATGGTTTCATTTTTTGACTCAGCTTTTTCTTCGCACCAGAGTACTATTTTTCTAAAAGGAGTCTGTTTCAGTACTTTAAATATATATCGGATAAATAGTAAAATAAATGGAATAGGTAATATATTTCCGATAAAGGCGATGATAAACGTAGAAGTAAATTCCATGCCTAAGGCATAACCTGCAAGGATTCCACCACGAAGTTCCAAGATGGGGAATAAAGAAATAATAAAAACGATAATTTCCTTGGATATACTGCCCTGAAAAAGAGATATCATCCATGGAACTAATGATTCGGTCATAAAAACCCTCCTAAAAGCATTTAAAATACAATAGTTATCATTATAGTATACTATTGCAGTTTATTCTATATATTTTTTCTTAAAGAAAGATTTCTGATGAATTGTTTGAAAATACTTCCTTTTTTCTAGGTGAATTCTGTGGAATATATATTGAAAAAGTTTGGTAATTATGGTTAAATAAGAAAAGAAAATAGAAATAAAGGACAAAGTACAAAGCAAAACTGTACTATTTTGGGGTGATTACTATTACGGAAGAACTAAGAAATCAAATAAAAAATGTAAAATTAACCAAAAAAGAAAAGTTGATTGCTGAATTTGTGCTGGATAATTTCCCTGAGGTTTGCTTTATTACATCTACGGACATTGCCAAGCGTCTTAATATCAGTGATTCATCCGTCATTCGGTTTACCAGAACTTTAGGATATTCAGGTTTTATGGATTTTCAAAGAAATATCCGAAAGATTTATACAGATAGAATCAATAGTGTTTCCGAGGCCATTACTGTTCCATCCGAGCGCTTAAAGCTAAGTATCAGCAAACTGGGACAAAGTGATGTCATGGAGACATACTTTTCTAATGTTATCAAAAATTTAAAAAGTGTGATTACCTACAATGATATACAAACTTTTGAGAGAGCTACGGAGTTGATTATTTCCAGCCAAAGAAAATTTGTGGTATCTTCTCGTGCCAATTCTGGCATTGGGGATATGCTTCTGTTGCTTTTAAAGCATATGCTGCCTAATGTCTATGAAACATCTCATCCAGCATTAAATGTCATTGACCATTTGTGCGATATTGGAGAAAAAGATTGCTTGATAGCCGTAAGTTTTCCTAGATATTCTGAGATGGATTTGTTGGCGGCACAGATGGCCTATGATGCAGGTGCTCAAATAGTATTGATTACCGATAAAGCCAGTTCACCTCTTGCCCAATATGCAACACAATTAATTTGTGTTAGCGTAGAGAGTAATACGTTTTTTAATTCCTATGTATCGGTATTATTTGCAGCAGAATTGTTATGCTCTTTTATCAGTAAAAAGGTTGGGTATTCTAATGAAACAAAATTGGATACCATTGATAAATATCTTTCTAAGGTTGGTCTTTTTTAGAATATATCAAAAAAGAAAAAGTCAAAGAAAATCCTTTGACTTTTTCTTTACTAAAATTGAGGATAGAGAGAAGAAAAACAAGTTGCTACATTAACTGCCAAAAACGATGGGTCTTGCAGTGGTGCAAAGCATGAATTATAATGATAAGGAAAGAGATGGATGATTTTACCAACAGGTAGAAGGAATTGGGAAAAATAAGAAGCTGACAGCTTTTTCACTTTTAGGAAGTTGCGGTTATGGTTATGCTATTATAAAAAAATGCCTACAATGCCAAATGTTGTATTGGCAAAATAAGAAGGGAGAGCAATCATGCTGAATAAAAAGTCTATCGAAGATTTGAATGTAAAAGGGAAAAAAGTTTTGGTGAGATGTGATTTTAATGTGCCATTGGCAGATGGAAAAATTACAGATGAAAACCGCATTGTTGCAGCGATGCCCACCATCCAAGCATTGGTGAAAGCAGGAGCAAGGGTAATATTATGTTCCCATATGGGTAAGCCAAAGGGTGAGCCAAAATCGGAATTATCCTTAGCACCTGTAGCAGTAAGATTAGCTGAAAAATTAGGACAACCTGTTTTATTTGTAAAAAATGACGCAGTAGTCGGAGAAAACGTAACAAAAGCTGTGGCAGAAATGAAAGATGGGGAAATCATTTTACTGGAAAATACTCGTTACCGCAAAGAAGAAACCAAAAACGAGGATAATTTCAGTAAAGAATTGGCAGAGCTTGCAGATATATTTGTAAACGATGCTTTTGGTTCTAGCCATAGAGCCCACTGTTCCACCGTAGGGGTAACAAAGTTTGTAAAAGAATCTGCAGTAGGATATTTGATGCAAAAAGAAATTGAATTTCTGGGTAATGCAGTCAATCATCCTGAGAGGCCTTTTGTTGCCATTTTGGGTGGTTCCAAGGTTTCCGATAAAATTAATGTAATCAAAAACCTTTTGGATAAAGTGGATACTTTAATTATCGGCGGCGGTATGGCATATACCTTTGCAGTTGCAAAAGGCGGTAAGGTAGGAAATTCTCTTTTGGAAGAGGATAAGGTGGAATATGCCCGCCAAATGATGGAAGATGCAAAGGCTAAAGGCGTAAAATTTTTAATCCCTGTGGATACGGTAATTACGCAGGAGTTTAAGAATGATACAGCTTTCAAAACAGTGTCTACCTTAGAAATACCTGATGGATGGCAGGGACTTGATATTGGAGAAGAATCCAGAAAGATATTTACAGATGCCATTCAGGGTGCTAAAACAGTAATTTGGAATGGCCCCATGGGTGTGTTTGAATTTGAAAACTTTGCAGGAGGAACCAGAGCGGTAGCGGAAGCATTAGCCAATATTGATGCAGTTACCATTATCGGCGGTGGAGATTCTGCGGCTGCGGTAAACCAAATGGGATTTGGAGATAAAATGACTCATGTTTCCACAGGAGGCGGAGCTTCTCTAGAATTTTTGGAAGGGAAGGAACTTCCTGGTGTTGCTGCGGTAGAGGATAAAGAGTAAATTTAGAAGGATATTATAAAAATGAAAAAACAATTTGTATTAAGTTGGATACTTGCAATTTCGGTAGCTTGTCAAGGCAGTACAGTATTTGCACAGAATGCAGTAAATTCTAATTGGGTGGCACAGCTGCAAAATGAAACAGAAGAAGAAGCGGCACCCACCGATGAAGAGTTGCTGGAAGATGCAGCCAAAGAGGCAAAAGGAAAGGAAACTCATTTTTCTCAAATTGCCATAGAACATGAGATTTCTCCAGAGAATTATATCCCTGTGCTGATGTATCATCATTTTGAAGAAGGTGATGTTGCCCCAGGCAATGGTGCCATTGTATCCATTGATGAGTTTGAAGACCATATTATTGCATTTCAAGAAGCAGGATATACCTTTATTTCATTGGAAGAGCTTCATGAAATTATGCAGGAATCTGCCCTGGAAAAAGAAACAGAAGGCAGAAAGCCCGTAGAAGCACCAGAGTTTGAACTGGATAAAAAATACCTTTGCATTACCATTGATGACGGATATCGCAGTAATTATGAGTTGGCATTCCCAATTTTACAAAAATATCAAGCCAAGGCGGATATTTCTGTTATTACTTCCCGCATTCATACCTCTTATGTTATTGCACAGGAAATTGAAAAGCTGTGCTGGAAAGATTTGAATGTAATGCAGGAGAGCGGTTTGGTAAATATCTATAACCATACTAGTAATCATATCAAAGTATCGGAAAAACCCCTGCCTAGTTTTCGAAATGCTGTAGAGCGTGGAGAAGATATGCTGAATAAAAACTTGACTAAGAGAAGTGACATTCGAGTTCTGACATATCCCAATGGGGACTACACCTTTGTATCTCAAATTTTAATGCGAAAATTAGGGTATGACTTACAGCTAACAACGAACTATGGTGTGGTAACCAGAAATACTTCTGTCAATGAAATACCAAGGGTTACGGTGAATTCGGGTTTGACGGGAGAGCAGGTCTTGCAAAAAATTACTGCCGCAGCCGAAAGAACCTTTTATCCGCCTGAGGCAAAAAGGTAGGGAGAGAGGAAGAGTGCTATGAGGAAAAAAATCATTGCAGGAAATTGGAAAATGAATAAAACGCCCAATGAGGCCTTGGCATTGTGTCAAAGCCTAAAAGAGCAAGTAAATTCCCAAGAGGTAGATGTAGTGTTTTGTGTTCCCTTTGTGGATTTATACCCTGTTTTGGAAGCGGTAAAAGGAAGCTCTATTGCAGTGGGTGCTCAAAATATGTTTTATGAAGATAGTGGGGCATTTACAGGAGAAATTTCTCCTGCTATGCTGACGGAAATGGGAGTAAAGTATGTCATTATCGGCCACTCGGAAAGACGTCAGTATTTTGCGGAAACAGATGAAACGGTAAATAAAAAACTGAAAAAAGCATTGGAACATGGCTTAATTCCTATTATGTGCTGTGGCGAAACCTTAGAGCAAAGAGAACAGGGAATTACCATTGAGTTTGTCCGTATGCAGATAAAAGCTGGGCTTCAAGGTATTTCCAAGGAGAAGGCTGAAGGCATTATCATAGCTTACGAGCCTATATGGGCTATTGGCACAGGAAAAACAGCTACAGCACAGCAGGCACAGGAAGTTTGCCAAGCAATACGTCAAGTGCTTGAGGAATTATTTGGTGCAGATACTGCACAAAAAATGCGGATTCAATATGGGGGCAGTGTGAACGAAAAAAATGCCGCAGAGCTTTTCGCAATGCCTGATATTGATGGTGGCTTGGTAGGCGGAGCTAGTTTAAAACCAGAGTTTGCTCAAATTGTTCAATATAAATAAAGAATAGATGTATCTAAATGCCATAAAAAGGGGTTTGAATGTTAGTGAAGCCCCAAATAGGCATTGCCCTATGGGGAGGTAGGAACTTTTATGGATAAAAAAACTACAGTTTTGATGATTTTAGATGGATTTGGCATCAATGATAAGACTGAAGCCAATGCCATTGCCTTGGCAAGCACTCCTGTGCTAGATGGAATTAAGAAAAAATATCCATGGGCAAAAGGGTATGCTAGTGGCAGAGATGTTGGGCTTCCTGAAGGGCAGATGGGCAATTCTGAAGTAGGTCATTTAAACATTGGCGCAGGACGTATTGTATATCAAGAATTTACTCGTATTACTAAGTCTATTGAGGATGGAGATTTTTACGAAAACCCTGAATTACTGGATGCCGTAGAGCATTGTCATAAAAATTGTTCTGCACTGCATCTTTTTGGACTATTATCTGATGGGGGAGTGCATAGCCACAACACACACCTCTATGCTTTGCTTCGCTTGGCAAAGAAACATGAGATAGATAAGGTGTTTGTTCATGTTTTTTTAGATGGCAGAGATACTCCACCTACATCGGGAGTAACGTATATGACTCAACTGGAAGAAAAAATGAGAGAAATTGGAGTTGGCAAAATTGCCAGTGTTATGGGCAGATATTATGCCATGGATAGAGATAAACGCTGGGATAGGGTAGAAAAGGCTTATGATACCATGGTACTTGGAACAGGCCATACCGCCCAAGATGCGTTGGAGTGCGTTAAAAAATTTTATGAAGAAAATGTAACCGATGAATTTATAGTACCTACGGCTATTGTTCAAGAAGATGGCAGGCCCATTGGTACCATACAGGATAATGATGCAATCGTTTTTTATAATTTCCGCCCTGATAGGGCAAGAGAGATTACTCGTGCCTTTTGTGATAGGGAATTTCAAGGGTTTGCCAGAAAAAAAGAGCCACAAAATTTAAACTTCATCTGCTTTACAGAATATGATATTACCATTACCGATAAAAAGGTTGCTTTTAAACCTCAAAAATTGACAAATACATTGGGTGAATATATATCTTCCTTGAGTTTAAAACAATTAAGAACCGCAGAAACGGAAAAATATGCTCACGTTACATTTTTCTTTAATGGCGGAATTGAAGAACCAAACGATGGAGAAGACCGCTTGTTGGTGCCTTCTCCAAAGGTTGCTACCTATGATTTGAAGCCTGAGATGAGTGCTTATTCTGTGACAGATGGATTGGTGAATGCTATTTTATCAAGAAAATATGACTTGATTGTAGTTAATTATGCAAACCCTGATATGGTAGGACATACAGGTGTTTTGGAAGCGGCAATAAAAGCCATTGAAGTGGTGGACCAATGCATTGGTAGAGTATTGGAGGCTTTATTAACAGTGCATGGTCAGATGTTTTTATGTGCTGATCATGGAAACAGCGACCAGATGATAGATTATGAAACGGGAGAACCATTTACAGCACATACCACAAATCCCGTACCATTTATACTAATCAATTATACCGATGGAGTTGTATTAAAAGATGGTGGAAAACTGGCCGACATCGCACCTACATTGTTAGAAATGATGGGAATACCAAAACCTGAGGAAATGACAGGGGAAAGCCTTTTGATAAGTAAATAAAAGACATTATCTTTTGAAAAAAAGAAGGAGGATACATTATGAAAAGCTATATTGAAATTACGGATGTGTATGCAAGAGAAATACTGGATTCCAGAGGAAACCCTACAGTTGAGGTAGAGGTTGTAGTGGAAGATAATGTAATAGGGCGTGCGGCTGTTCCTTCTGGAGCATCTACAGGTGCATTTGAAGCGGTGGAAATGCGTGACGGCGGTGACCGTTATGTGGGTGCAGGTGTGGAAGATGCAGTAGAAAATGTAAATGGTATTATTGCAGATGAAATTATCGGAATGAATGCTTTGGACCAAGTGGCCATTGATATGAAAATGATTGAACTGGATGGTACTCCTAACAAAGCAAAGTTAGGTGCAAACGCTATCCTTGGTGTTTCTATGGCGGTTGCAAAGGCTGCGGCTGAAGCATTAAAGATGCCTTTATATCAATATCTCGGCGGTTTTAATGCAAAAACTATGCCTGTACCTATGATGAATATTATGAATGGTGGAAAGCACGCTGATAATACAGTAGATATTCAAGAGTTTATGATTATGCCAGTGGGTGCTCCTACATTTAAGGAAGCTCTTAGAATGTGTGCTGAAATTTATCATAGCTTAAAAAAGGTGTTGAAAAGCAGAGGTTTATCCACAGCAATCGGTGACGAGGGCGGTTTTGCTCCAGATTTGCCCACAGCAGATGCCGTAATTGACTTAATCAAAGAAGCGGTTGAAAAAGCAAGCTATCGTTGGGGCGAAGATATTAAAATTGCCTTGGACCCTGCTGCAACAGAATTATATGATGAAAAAGACGGAAAATATCACTTCCCAGGTGAAAGTAAAATGCTTGGCAAAGAGGTTGTTAGAACTTCCGAAGAAATGGTGGAGTTCTGGAAGGCTCTGTGCGATAAATATCCTATTATCTCCATTGAGGATGGCTTGGCAGAAGAAGACTGGGCAGGTTGGCAGCTACTTACCAAAGAACTGGGACATAAGATTCAATTAGTTGGTGACGATTTATTTGTAACCAACACTGAGAGATTGCAAAAGGGAATTGAATTAAAAGCTGCAAATTCCATTTTGATTAAGGTAAATCAAATTGGTACACTGACAGAAACTTTTAATGCAATTCAGTTGGCAAATAGAAATAAAATGACAGCAGTAATTTCCCATCGTTCTGGAGAAACAGAGGATGCTACCATTGCGGATATTGTGGTTGCGGTAAATGCAGGCCAGATTAAGACAGGAGCACCAGCCAGAACAGACCGTGTAGCGAAATACAACCAATTACTTCGTATCGAAGAAGAACTGGATGAAGTAGCACAATACCCTGGAATGAAAGCATGGTTTAACCTATAATTTTAAAAATATAAAAAATAATGAAAAATATGTCGGTGTTTTAAAATTCAAAAACATCGGCATATTTTTTTATTTTTTCACAGAAAATATAGTGAATTGTTTAATTCTAAAAAATTTAAAATTTCAAAAAGATTTTGGATTTCCTTCTTAATAAAAAAATGAAAAGGAAATGTAATTATTACAAAGCAGAATTTTATTTGTAAACAAAGGCTTTTCCTTTTTTGAAAAATTCTTGATTGTATATCTCTTGACGAAAAAGGTTACTTTATGATTGAGGCCAAAATGTTTTTTCGGTCATCTTTTGAAGTTATTTTTCAGTGTCAGGAG
Source organism: Candidatus Epulonipiscium sp. (assembly GCA_012519385.1). Classification (GTDB taxonomy): domain Bacteria; phylum Bacillota; class Clostridia; order Lachnospirales; family Anaerotignaceae; genus JAAYQI01. Next base: position 2,023 of record JAAYQI010000152.1, on the reverse strand, counting down.
TGAACGGAATGTACAGAAAAAAGAATAAAAAAAGACGGAAATTTCTTTGGCCTGCCATAGGTATCTTGGGTATAAGTGCCCTTTGGTGTGGAATACAATGGGCTTTGCCAAATGAAATTAATATGATGCAAGGCAAAGAACATCATTTTGCACTGAGTTTTCCTTTTAAGGCACAGATTATAGAAGAAAACATCGGTGTGCTTAGTGTGAATAATGAGCCTGTGCAGGAAAATATTCACAGGGAGCTTGAGCAATCCTTTACAGTAAAGGCAGAAAACACGGGAAATGCAGAAGTTTCCCTATCTTTATTTGGCATTGTTCCTGTGAAAACGGTGAATGCCTATGTGTTTCCAGAAATGGAGGTAATTCCATCGGGAAAGGCTGTAGGTGTTTCTATGGATACGGATGGAATTATGGTACTGGGCACAGGTTATGTGAGCGGGAAGGATAACACAATACAAGAGCCTGCCAAAGGCATTTTAAAATCAGGAGATTTGATTTTAAAGGCCAACGGGAAAGAATTGCAAAACAAAGAAGACTTGATTCAGGTAGTGGAGGAAGAAGGAGGCAAAGAGATTCATTTTTCCATCAATCGTAAAGGAGAAACAAAAGAAGTAGCGGTGAAGCCTGTTTTTAGCTTACCTGATAATAATTACAAAATCGGAGTATGGGTAAGAGATAGCACGCAGGGCATCGGTACGCTTACCTACATTGATATGGATTCCCTTAAATTTGGTGCTTTGGGGCATGGTGTGTATGATATTGATACAAAAGAACTAATGAAAATAAGAAATGGAAAAATTACAAAATCAAGTGTGAATGAAATTAAAAAGGGAGAAAAGGGTGTTCCGGGAGAATTAATGGGAAATGTGACGGACGGAGATTATCTAGGAGAAATTACACAAAATTCTGAAGTAGGTCTTTATGGAAATATTGATGAAACCCAAAAAAGATACTTTGAAGGCAAGAAAGTCCCCATTGCATTAAAGCAAGAAATCCATGAGGGAAAAGCAAGTATATTATCCAATATTCAAGGTACCAAAATAGAAGAATACGAAATTGAGATTGAAAGCGTAAATCATTTTAGCCACAACGTAAGCAAAGGGCTGGTGCTGCGTATTACAGATGAAAGACTACTATCCCAAACAGGAGGAATTGTGCAGGGCATGAGCGGAAGTCCTATTTTGCAGGATGGAAAACTGATTGGAGCAGTAACTCATGTATTTGTTCAAAACCCTGAAAAAGGATATGGGATTTTTATTGAAAACATGATTAAGCAGCAAAATAGTGCGGCCTGAGGGAAGCAAAAAAGCGGAATCCTTCTTCCGGAAAGGAACCCGCTTTTTTGTTTCATTAAATTATAGTAGCATTGCTTCCATTTCGGTCAAAAGTTTTTCAAATACCTGCATTGCATTTTTTAAAGGCTCGGCGGTGGTCATGTCCACGCCTGCACCTTTTAAAAGGTCGATGGAATATTCAGAATTTCCTTTGGTTAAGAAATCCATATAAGCCTTAATTGCAGGTGCTCCTTCTTTCAGAATTTTTTGAGATAACGCAATGGCAGCAGAATAGCCTGTGGCATATTGATATACATAAAATGCATTATAAAAATGAGGGATACGTGCCCATTCCAATTCTATTTTTTCATCAATTACCAAATCTTCTCCGAAGTAGATTTTATTTAGGTTGTAATACAGCTTAGAAAGTGCTTCACAAGTAAGAGGCTCACCTCGTTCTGCCATTTCGTGGGTTATTTTTTCAAACTCTGCAAACATAGTTTGACGGAAGAAGGTTCCTCGGAATTGCTCCATAAAGTAGTTGAGCAAATAGAGTCTAGTATTTTTATCTTCTGTTGTTTTTAAAAGATACTCCATAAGCAGAGCTTCATTACAGGTGGATGCTACTTCTGCCACAAATATTTTGTGCCCTGAATAAAGATAAGGCTGTTTTTTCCATGTAAAGTAGCTATGCAAAGCATGACCCATTTCATGAGCCAGGGTAAACATACTATTAATATTATCAT
>JAAYQI010000151.1 GCA_012519385.1 Candidatus Epulonipiscium sp. | reverse complement strand
TCGTATCCCCGCTGGATACTTTTTCATTCCTTTTTTTCCGGACATAGTAAGACCCCCTTATGTAGTTTTATTATCCTACATAAGGGGGCTTTTTGTCATTGTCCGTTTTTACTGGATCTGTTCAATTTTCCGTATCTGCCTTTTTGAAAAGGTTATTTTTGCTGGTCCATATAATGAAGCAGCTCATAATCGTAATTAATGTGACTGCCCATAGCTTGCTTTAATATTTGCTGTGCAGTTCCGTGCATACAAACAGTTTTTGCAATAGTATGTGGGTGCTCCATTTGGATAGAACTTATGCCCTCATTTTCGCGACGTATCATCATAGCTATCATCCTTTATGTTTAATTACTTACTTTTTAATATCAATAGTATAATCATGAAAGTAAAAAACTATGTATTTAAAAAATAAGAAACTTAGATTGTCATGATGCTTTGAAAGGAAAATAAAAAATAACCTTGCATAAACAAGGTTAATAGAATTTTTTACATTATTATATATATCAAATTATATACCACCAATACCTTAGGGAATTTTTTGTGTGGGCATAAATAAGACGAGTTCCAAGGAAAACCCTTGGAACTCGTTTTTTTTGGTAGAAAGCCTTATGCTCTTACATCAATTTTATGACCAAAAGATGGTGGAACAGCACTTGATATCATTTGGATTAAGTTTTCAGCGCTGGCTTCCTGTGTTTCCATTGTTTTTTTCATCATAGCAATATCGACTGCCTGTGACAGATTGGATTGACTTATTTGTGTGCTAAGAGAAGCAATATTCATTGTAATATCCATAATGATTCCTCCTTATGGTGTGAGCGGCTTTTATGCCAATCCAATTTATGCGGCAGGTGTTTCTGCTACAGGTTCATTTTCTACAGATTCATCAGTTTTTATATCAGTAATTTTTTCTGTGGCCTCCACTTCAACAGAAGCGGGGCTAAGTAGTTCGTTAATCGATACTACTTTACTAGCCGCAGGAGGGTTAAGCATAGGCTTTGCTGTTGTTTTTTCCATTTTCATATCCATATCTAAGGATGCGGAAAATAAGTCAGGAATGTCAATGTTCATGTTCATTTTGGTATCTAATTTATTTTGTGTCATATTCATGGTAAGCATATCTTTTCCATCTTGCTTCACATTCATGGAAATAATGCAGCCGTTGATGGCATTCTCTGTACCTGTCAGTGTTGTAGTAAGGGTAATGTATGTATTATCTTCTCTGAACGTATAGTTGGCAACATAGTTATTGTTCTCTTTTTTGAAAGCACTATCACTAAAGAATTTATTTAAAATATCGATAAATTTCTGTGCTGTTTGGTAGCTATTTACACTATCCATAGGCATTGTATCGAGGTAAGCTTTGATATAAGTTTCAAAACTTCCAGATTTTGCTGCTGCCATCAGTGCATCCAGTGAAAATTCTTGACCACTTTGTTTGAATAATTCATTCAAGTCAAAATAATACCAAGTATTTTCGTCCATACCCATTGCTTTAAGCATAGGATTTGCAAAGATAGAAGAAGAAACATAATATTTACCTGTAGTGGTATTAAAGATAATATCCATCTTGATGTCCTTCAAAGAGTCTAATAAAGCTACTGCGGTTGCATCGTCTTTTGTTTCGTCATCCATCAATTTTTTCAAAATTTCAGTATCCATTTTCAGAGCCATATTCATATTTGCAACATCTGCATTAGAGATACCAGTAATATTTCCTTCCATTTTGATAGCGCCGTTTTCGCTATCTGCTGAAGTTGCACTGAAATGGAAGCTTCCTTTTATAGCATATGTATCCTTTGCGATGGACTGAGAATATGCCATATATTGATCCATTAAAGTAAATTGACCAGAAAGCTGATTTAACAGGCTGTTTTTGTCAACGATAATTGCTGTTTGTGCATCTTCATCCCAGTTTACACTATAGCCAAATGCTTGCTCTGCAAAGCGGATAGGCACATAAACTTGGTTATTGATATTTAAGGAAGCGGCAGTAGCTTTGGCTACTTGTGTAGTGCCGTCTTTGGTAATAGAAATATCAGGACTTCCTACGGAGAAATGTACAGCAGTGGAATCTTTGGTGATGCTGGTAATTTTTGTATCAGCATCATATGTAATTTCTGCTCCTATTCCATCGGAGAAAGAACGTGCAGGAAGATATAAGCTTCCTTGACGAATTACTGGTTTAGCAGTTGTAAAAGTGAGATTTTCACCGTTTAATTGTACTTGCGGTGAGGATTGTGCTGCCATTGCTGTAAAGGAAATTCCCATGGATAAAACCAGAGTCATTGCAACGGCAGTGAATCTTTTTGCCATCTTTAACATATAAAAAATACCCCCTAAATTTATTTGATAATATTAGTATATCACGAGGAGTAAAGGAAAGCAATTTTTACCTAAAAGATGTAACAAAATTGTAAGTTTTTGCCTTGTTATAACTTGAAAACAGCAGGGAACTATGGCATAATGAATACATATAAGTGATTGACTTAAGAAAAAATTGTTTTCAAAGGAGTAAGACAGATGAACAAGCTGGAAATGCTGATTGCCTGTATTGAACATTACAGTTATCTAAAAGATGTTCCCGGGAATCAAGTTTTTGTATCATTTGCTCAAAAAGGTGTACTTACCATGCTTTTAGACAGCTATGATGTTTTTCGCGATATGGATATTGGGTTTTTTATGGGCGTAATTGATGGCTATGTGGAAAATACAATAGATGCTGAAGAAAAACATTATATTCATTATGAAGAAAGAAAGAAAAAACTGCCTCAAGTGGTTGCATCCATTATGAAGCAATATAATATGGATGAAATAAAAGCATTAGAGCAATTTTATCTTTCTGATACAGGAGCTTTGTTTTCTCAGGATACTTCGGAGCTTTATAAAAAAACTCCAGAGGAGCTATTTGCATTGTATGTACAAGAACAGGAAAAATAAAACATACTACAGCCGGCTGTACTTCCAGAGTAAGCCGGCTTTTTTCCTTTTGCAAAAGAGGAGGTATTTATGAAAAATAATACAAATGATTCCGTAAAACAAAACAAAAAAAAGCTGCGGAAGGGATATACTACAGGTACTTGTGCGGCGGCGGCTTCTGCGGCGGCTGTGGCACTGCTTTTGGGAAATGAGAAGCTGGAGGAGGTTACATTGGTAACACCTTCGGGTATCACTCTGTCACTTGCGGTAACAAAGCATAGGATGGATTTCAGTGGGGCAAGCTGTGCCGTACAGAAAGATAGCGGTGATGACCCTGATATTACAAATGGTATTTTTATTTTTGCCAAGGCTGAAAAAATATCGGAGGGTTTTCTCATAGAAGGCGGAGAAGGGATAGGCAGAGTTACCCAAAATGGTTTGGAACAGCCAGTGGGCTCTGCTGCTATCAACCGAGTTCCACGAGAAATGATAACACAACAGGTACAGCAAATGTGCCGTCATTTTGGCTATGAGGGAGGAATACAAATTACCATTTCAGCACCAGAGGGAGCAGAATTGGCAAAAAAAACCTTTAACCCTCGCTTGGGGATAGAAGGGGGAATATCTATCCTTGGTAGTAGCGGTATTGTGGAGCCAATGAGTGAGAAAGCACTGTTAGACAGTATTTATTTGGAGATGAAGATGCGAGCTACCAATGGTGCAAAGTACTTGATTTTAACCCCAGGGAATTATGGGCAGGATTTTTTAAAAAAACAGTTAAAAATAGACTTGGCTCATGGGGTAAAAATCAGCAATTTTGTGGGGGATGCCTTGGATTATGCTGTAGAGCTAAATTTTTCAGGGATATTATTGTTAGGGCATATTGGTAAGCTGGTGAAGGTTGCAGGGGGAATTATGCAGACTCACTCCTCGTATGCGGATTGCCGAATGGAGTTATTGGGGCTTCATACGGTATTAGCAGGGGGCGACGCAGAACTTTTGAGAGAAATCCTTGCCTGTGCTACTACGGAAGCGGCATTGGAAAAGATAGAAAATGCGGGGTATTTGCATAAAACAATGGGGTCTTTAGTGGAAAAGATTAACTGGCATATGCAAAAGAGGACAGAGGAAAAACTGGAAACAGCGGTATTGTTGTTTTCGGAAAAAAAGGGATTACTGGGGCATACAGAAAATATCATTAGAATCCTTGAAAAGATGAAATAGGAGGAAAGAAAAAACATGGTTCATTTTGTAGGAGCTGGCTCTGGTGCCAAAGACTTAATCACCGTACGTGGCAAAAAATTATTGGAAAAAGCAGAAATCGTGATATATACAGGCTCTTTGGTAAATCCCGAGCTACTGGAATATACCTCAGAGCAATGTTTACTATATGATAGTGCAAAAATGACACTGGAGGATGTTTTAGATGTGGTCAATGAACACCGTGAGAAGGATATTGTCCGCTTACACACAGGCGACCCCAGTATTTATGGTGCTATTCGGGAACAGATGGATGCTCTGGATGCACTGGGAATAGAATACGATGTTTGCCCTGGGGTAAGTTCATTTTGTGGTGCGGCGGCATCCTTGAAGATGGAATATACCTTGCCTGAGGTGGCACAAACTGTTATTATCACCCGCATGGCAGGAAAAACGCCAGTGCCGCCCATGGAAGATATTTCTCTTTTGGCGGAGCATCACACAACTATGGTGATTTTTTTAAGCACAGGAATGTTGCAAGAGCTGTCACAAAAGCTGATGCAAGGCGGATATCCTTCAGATACCCCTGCGGCAATCGTTTATAAAGCAACATGGCCTGAGGAAAAAATTGTTCACTGCACCGTAGCAACACTGGCAAAGGCGGCACAAGAAAATGAAATTACCAAAACAGCTTTAATACTGGTAGGTGAATTTTTGGGAGATGTGTATGCAAGGTCTTTATTATATCACCCTGAATTTACCACAGCGTACCGAGAGGCAAAGCAATGAGGCTATATTTCATTAGTTTTACCCGTACAGGTGTTTCTCTCAGTAAAAGCCTTGCGAAATTCTGTGAAAAAAGTCATCAATGCAATCTCTATTCAACGAAGCCCTATGATGCTTCTATTTCTGTTACTTCAGTGAAAGAGTTTACGCACCAAGCCTTTGAAAAAGCAGATGGTATTGTTTTTATTGGGGCGTGTGGTATTGCCGCTAGGAGCATTGCTCCCTACCTAAAGCATAAGGGGGAAGACCCAGCTGTGGTAGTATTGGATGAAAAAGGAAAATTTTCAATTTCCTTACTATCAGGCCACGGTGGGGGAGCCAATGCATTGGCAAGGGAATTGGCAGGCTATACCAAAGGGCAGGCTGTCATCACAACTGCAACAGATGTGCAGGAAAAAACAGCAGTAGATGTATGGGCAAAACAGCAAGGCTTATGGTTTGATGATTGGAATAGGGCAAAAAAAATATCTGCCGCTGTTTTGGAAGGAAAAAAAATTAGTGTTTCTAGTGATTTTCCTATTTTTTCTCTGCCTGAGGAATTTTTTGAGTCAGAGATAGGAGATTTGGGAATCTGCATTTCATTTGATGAGGAAAAAAAGCCTTTTGATGAAACATTGTTGTTAGTTCCTCAAATTGTTGTAGTTGGTATTGGGTGCAAAAAAGGAACAGAGGCAGAAGAAATAGAGAAATTCTTATTGGAAGTTTTAAAAGAAAAATCCATTTCCCATCATAGCATTTGTTGTGTATGCAGTATTGATTTAAAACAAGAGGAAAAAGGAATTCTTCAAGTATGTAACCAATACGGGTGGAAATTTTGTACTTTTTCTGCGGAAGAATTGGAAAAGGCAAAAGGAAGTTTTTCCTCTTCCGATTTTGTAAAGCATATCACTGGGGTAGATAATGTGTGCGAACGCAGTGCTGTTCTTGGCTCTCAAGGAGGAACATTATTACAAAAAAAGATTGCTCGTGATGGTATTACCTTGGCGATTGCAGTGAAACCATGGGGGGTTGGAGTTGGAGTATAATATATATGTAGTGGGGATTGGCCCCGGCGGAATAGATGGTATGACATATGGAGCGGTAAAAGCCATTGGAGAATGTGATTTAGTGGTAGGATATAAGGTTTATGTGGAACTTGTGAAAGAGATTTTTCCAAAGAAAGAGTATTTTTCCTCTGCCATGAAGCAGGAAAAAGACCGAGTGCAATATGCCATAGATGCCGCTTTGGAAGGGAAAAAGGTTGCCGTAATTTCCAGTGGTGACAGCGGAGTGTATGGCATGGCAGGCTTGGTGCATGAAATGGCGGAAAAAACGCCACAGCTTAGTATTCGTGTGATTGCTGGAGTAACGGCGGCGACATCGGGTGCGGCATTATTGGGGGCACCGCTGATTCATGATTTTGCAGTGATTAGCCTAAGTGATTTATTGACTCCTTGGGAGGATATTGAAAAAAGATTGGAGCTTGCCGCAAAAGGAGATTTTTGTATCTGCATTTACAATCCTTCCAGCAAAAAAAGGGCAGATTACCTGCAAAAAGCTTGTGACATCCTCCTTCAATGGCAAAAAGAAGATTTGGTATGCGGTATTGTTCGAAACGTTGGCAGAGCGGGGGAAGAATATCGCATTGTAACCCTAAAGGAATTGAGAAATGAAGCTGTGGATATGTTTAGTACCATTTTTATTGGTAACAGCAACACGAAGGTGATGCATGGCAAAATGGTGACACCGAGGGGATATAAATATGTATAAATTATTGCTATTTGGAGGTACATCAGAAGGCAGAAGGCTAATGGAGTATTTTTCTGCTCTTTTGGTTCAGATGCATATTTGTGTGGCAACAGAATATGGGGAAAAATTATTGAAAGAATACCCCAACTGTACCGTTTTTCAAGGACGATTAAATCAACAAGAAATGCTGGGAAAAATCATACAAGAAAACTATGATTATGTCTTAGATGCAACACACCCCTATGCTACGGAAGTAACAAGTAATATTAAAGAAGCCTGCCGATTGGCGGACAAGCCCTATTTTCGTATTTTGCGTGAAGAAAGGGAATGCCGAAGTGTGGAGTATGTAGATTCTGTAGAGGATGCAGTGGAGTATTTGCAGAATACCACAGGAACTATTTTTATATCTACAGGAAGCAAAGAATTAAAGAAATTCACAG
>JAAYQI010000150.1 GCA_012519385.1 Candidatus Epulonipiscium sp. | reverse complement strand
TTCTCCGCCACGCCTTCCTTCCACAATACTTTGAGCAGCGGTAGTTCCAAGCCCCTGCAAGGAGTTGAAAGGTGGTATCAAGCCGCCTTCCGCTACAATAAACTTCCTAGCATCGGACTTATATAAGTCCATAGGAAAAAAGCGGAACCCTCTGGCATAATACTCCACAATAATTTCCAGTACCGTTAATTTATTCTTCTCTTTTGTGGTTGCTTCCATACCCTTTGCATGGATTTCTCGAATGGCTTCCCGTGCCTTTTCCTCTCCCATGCACATGGTGGCATAATCAAAATCATCACAAGCTCTTACCGTGAAATATGCCGCATAATATGCCAATGGATACTTAATTTTAAAATAAGCAATACGAAATGCCATCATAACATAGGCCGCCGCATGGGCCTTAGGAAACATATATTTTATCTTTTGGCAAGACTGTATGTACCAATCCGGCACATTTGATGCCTTCATATCTGCAATATCCTCTTCGGATAAGCCTTTACCTTTACGGACTTTTTCCATGATTTTAAAGGCTTTTTTGTTATCCAATCCTTTATTAATCAAATAAATCATAATACTATCTCTGGTGGAGATGGTTTCTTTTAAGGTAATTACCTTGTTTTCAATCAATTCCTGTGCATTATTAATCCATACATCGGTACCATGGGATAAGCCTGAAATACGAATCAAGTCTGCAAAGGTTTTTGGTTTGGTATCCAAAAGCATCTGGCGTACAAATTTTGTACCAAACTCGGGAATGCCTAATGTTCCTGTTTCGCATCCAATTTGCTCTGGTGTTACCCCAAGTATTTTAGGAGATTCAAATAAAGACATAGTATCCTTATCCCCCAAGGAAACACTTTGGGGATTTACTCCTGTCAAATCATAGAGCATACGTATTACGGTAGGGTCGTCATGACCCAATAAGTCCAGTTTTAAAAGACGTCCGCTAATGGAATGATAATCAAAATGGGTCGTAATGATATTGGAATTCATATCATTTGCAGGCCTTTGAATGGGGCAGAATTCATAAATATCATGGTCGCTAGGTACTACCATAAGCCCCCCTGGATGTTGCCCTGTGGTACGTTTGATACCTGTGCATCCTCTTAATAAGCGGTTAATTTCCGCATTATGCACCGTCATCTGCTTTTCATCAAAATATTTCTTTACAAAGCCATATGCGGTTTTATCCGCCAAGGTGCCAATGGTTCCCGCTTTAAATACCTTGCCTTTTCCGAAAAGCTCCTCGGTATAGGCGTGGGCTGTTTGCTGATATTCCCCAGAAAAATTCAAGTCAATATCGGGTTCTTTATCTCCATCAAAGCCCAAAAAGGTTTCAAAAGGAATATCGTGTCCATCTTTACGCAGAAGGGTTTGACAGTTTGGGCATAGCCTGTCTGGCATATCGCAGCCGCTTCCTTCTTCCATAGCAGTTGCCCGCACAATTTCAGAATCAAAATCGGAATATTTACAATTTGGGCAAACATAATGGGGCGGCAAGGAATTAACCTCCGTAATACCAGCCATATTTGCCACAAAGGATGAACCAACGGAACCTCTGGAGCCTACCAAATATCCATCCTCCACAGATTTCCATACTAATTTTTGTGCAATGATATAAAGCACAGAAAATCCATTTTTAATAATAGAGTTTAGCTCCTTATCTAGCCGTTTCTGCACAATTTCTGGCAAAGGGTCTCCATAGATAGAAATTGCCTTTTCCATGGTGATTCTGGTAAGCTCTTCCTCTGCACCTTCAATTTTTGGCGGGAAAGTTTCATCAGGAATAGGCTTTACTGCCTCAATACTATCGGCAATCAAATTGGTATTGGTAATAACCACTTCTCGTGCCTTTTCCTCCCCTAGATATTCAAATTCCTTTAGCATCTCCTCTGTTGTTCTGAAAAATAACGGAGGTTGATTATCGGCATCGCTAAATCCCTCCGCCGCCATAATTACCTTACGGTATACCGCATCCTCAGGGTCGATAAAATGGGCATCGCAGGTAGCCACCACTGGCTTTTTATGCTCCTCGCCCAACTGCACAATCCTTCGGTTTATCTTGATAATATCATCCTTGGACTGAATAGCGCTCACCTTAGGAGAATCAATCATAAAGAGATTGTTGCCCAAGGGCTGAATCTCCAAATAGTCATAAAAATTTACCAGCGCATCAATATATTCCTTAGGCTTATGGTCCAATAATGCCTGATATAACTCTCCCGCTTCACAGGCACTGCCAATAAGTAAACCCTCTCGGTGTTTTAGGTATTCGCTTTTTGGAATACGTGGCCGACGATAAAAATATTCAATATGAGACTTGGATACCAATTCATATAAATTACGAAGGCCTGTTTGATTTTTCACCAATATAATGGCATGGTGAGCTTTTAACTTTTTATAATTTACCGTTCTACTGGCAAGCACATTAACGTCATCCACAGTATAAACCTTCTGCTCAACCAGCATATCTATAAATTTTAGTAATATTTCTGCTGTGGCTTTTGCATCATTGACTGCCCTATGATGTCCCTCTAAAGAAACACCCAAGCGTTCCGCCACAATATTGAGTTTGTGCTTGCTTAAATCAGGCAATAAGGCTCTGGAAAGCTCCACCGTATCCAATACGGTATGGTCTACCGCAGGAACAGGCAACGTTTCTGCCGCAACTCGAATAAAACCTACATCAAAACTTGCATTATGTGCAACCAAAACACTGTCTTTACAAAATTCCAAAAACTCCGGCAAAACTCTATGTATAGTAGGTGCGTCGGCAACCATTTCATCGGTAATCCCTGTTAGCTTCGTAATTTCCGCAGGGATTGGTCGCTCGGGGTTCACAAAAGTACTATAGGTATCCACAATTTTTCCATTTTTGATTTTTACTGCACCGATTTCTGTTATCTTGTCCCTCTCTTTGGAAAGTCCCGTTGTTTCAATATCAAACACCGTAAATACATCATCCAAAGACTGCCCTCTGGGGCAAAGCACAGCATTTCCCAAGTCATCCACCAAATAGGCTTCTAAACCATAAAGTACCTTTACATCTGTACCTTTTGCCGCATCCATAGCATCGGGATAGGCTTGCACCACGCCATGGTCTGTAATGGCAATGGCCTTATGCCCCCACTGTGCCGCACGTTTTATGTAAGACTTCACAGAGGTAATACCGTCCATACTGCTCATTTGGGTATGCAGATGTAGCTCCACCCTTTTTTCCTCAGATACATCCATACGTTTGGGCGGGCTTTGTGCCAGCATAATATTTTTTGCCATGATATTAATTTCCTTGGCATATTTATCAAACTGATTTTCCCCTTGTACTCGTACATAGGTATCAGGCTTTAAAACAGCTTTTAATTCTTCATCAAATACTGCCTTTTTTACAAAGAACTTAACTGTAGTTGAATCTGTTTTATCTGTCATATCAAAGGAAACAATATATTTTTCGCCTTTGATTTCTCTGGCTTCTATATTAAAAATATAGCCCTCGATAATAACCTTCTCGCCCTCCATTTTACTATCACGGATGGCTGTGACAGTACCTGAAAATTCTTTTCCCAATATAATTCCCTTAGATAACTCTTGGGATACCGCTTCGGTTTGGGCTAAAACTTGTGCTGATTTTATTTGAGCCTGCTCTGATGCCAATGTTTCTTGGTACCTTTTGGCGATGCTTTCCTGCCGTTGTTCTAGTTTTTCTCTTTCTTTTTCGGAAAGAGCTGTATCTTTAAAAAGTACCCTGCACTCAATACCTAACTCATCATAGAGTTCTTTTTGAATTTTATCGCCCAAGCCTTTTTTAAACAAATAGTATGCCGTATTGTTTTTTACCCGTATCAAAAGCCGTTCCTTATCATAATCCCAAGAAGCATCTTGAATAATTCCCTTACAAACAGGGCTTTCTTCCGAAATGGTATATACAATATTATCCCAATATCGTGTAATAACCTCTTTCACTTCAGCATTTGCCGCCAAGGGATATTCGGGATATACTTTTACGCTTTTAATATTAGGAATTTGACGAATCAGTTCTGTCTCTAGCTGTCGGAAATCTTCTTTTGCCAGTATTTTTTCTGACTCAAGCTTTACTACCATGGCTTTTTCCTGCCGATGTATCACCAAGGAGCGAACCACAGTATCTCCTAAATTCTTTTGTATTTGTTCAGAAAGAGATACCTTGCTGAACACTTTTTGAAACTTATCCGCCATCAGGCATTCTCCTTTCTGTTTTTTCGTGTTATGTATCTAAATGTTTCTCTATAATAATTCGATTTCACGCATCAATTCTTCCACCAGTAAATGCTCTGGAACTTTTCGGATAATTTCTCCTTTTTTGAAAATAAGTCCTTCGCCATTTCCTCCAGCAATGCCAATATCCGCCTCTCTGGCTTCTCCTGGGCCATTGACAACGCAGCCCATCACCGCTACTTTAATATGCTTATTGATAGCTTGACAGCGTTTTTCCACCTCATTGGCGATACGTATCAAATCCACCTGTGTTCTGCCGCACGTAGGGCAAGATACCATCTCTACCCCAAAAGAGCGTAACTCAAGGCTTTTTAATATTTCTTTGGCTGCCTTTACTTCTTCCACAGGATTTCCCGTTAACGATACCCGAATGGTATCGCCAATGCCTTGGGATAAAATGGCACCAATACCCACAGCAGATTTCACAGTACCTGCATATACGGTTCCTGCTTCTGTAATTCCCACATGAAGGGGGTAAGGTATGGCATCAGAGAGTAATTTGTATGCTTCCAAACTAAAGGGTACACTGGATGCCTTAATAGAAACCACAATATCCTCAAAAGAATATCTCTCCAGCATTCTCACGTGCTTTAATGCACTTTCCACCAAACCTTTTGGAGTAACACCGCCATACTGCTCCAAATATTCTTTTTCTAAGGAACCGCTATTGACACCAATGCGTATGGGGATGTTTTTTTCTTTTGCCATAGCCACCACTTGCTGTATTCTTTGCTCGCTTCCGATATTGCCAGGATTAATACGAACTTTATCAATGCCTTGCTTCATTACCTCTAGTGCCAAGCGATAATCAAAATGAATATCTGCCACAAGTGGTATATGAATTGCTTTTTTTATACTGGAAATAGCTTCTGCCGCTTCCATATCGGGAATTGCCACCCGCACCAGTTCACAGCCTGCCTCTTCTAACTGCAAAATTTGCTTTATGGTAGCATCTGCATCTCTGGTGTCTGTGTTACACATGGACTGTATGATAATAGGGTGATTACCTCCAAGGGCAACACCACCCACATATACTTCTCTTGTTTTTTTTCGCTGTATCTGCACTATGCTCATTCTCCTTTATATAAAGCAAAAAAGCCCATCACGCTATTTTTACTATTATAGCATTGATAGGCTTAAAATTTAAGTATTAACCCATAAAAATTTTAGAAACATCATTGAAGGCAATATAAAGCATCAGTAGCATTAAAAGCATGAAGCCTGTAAAATGTACCTTCCCTTCCAGCTCTGGATTCATAGGCTTTCTGCGGACTGCTTCAATAATAATAAATAGTAATCTGCCGCCATCCAAAGCAGGCACAGGGAACAAATTGAGAAGCCCTAAATTCACACTAAGGATTGCTCCCAGATATGCCAAGTTTTGTATTGCCGCCGCAACACTATGTTTTAATCCTTCTTGATAGCCTTCTCCCACTACTTGGAAAATGCCAATAGGGCCTGCAACTTCTTCCTTGGAAACTTGGAAGGTAAATAATCGCCCTAAACCTTCCGCCATATGGCGGGTGTAAAACACCAAGCTATCCCCAGTGTAGCGAAGGGTATCCATAAAAGATGCCTTTTCATAACCATCTACATCCTTTGAAAACATTCCGTTTCGTACCGTAGGAATAAATCCGATTTTATAGGTTCCATCTTCTGTGGAGAGCATAGGTGTAATAGAAAAGGCCAGTTTTTGTCCCTGACGTATTACCTCTACCTCCATGGGGGAGCCATCTGCTTCCCGCATGATGAGTTCCACATCTTCAAAAAGACCTACCATTTTTCCATCCAGTTTTATAATTCTATCTCCAAGCTGGATTCCCACCTGTTGTGCAGGATACCCCTCTGTAAGGAGAGAAACCTGCGGCAGCATGATATAAGTAGTGGCAGCCAATCCAAAGAAAAACACACCTGCCAATATAAAATTCATAATAGGGCCTGCAACAACCACTGCAGCTCGTTTCCATAACGATTTTTCTTGAAAACTTCGTTCATCATGGCAATCTTGGTCCTCCCCAAGCATACGGCAAAATCCGCCCAAAGGGAATAATCGGAGAGAATACACCGTTTCCCCAAACTGGTGAGATATTAGCTTAGGGCCCATTCCCACGGCAAATTCCTCCACCAAAATGCCAGATTTTTTTGCAACAATAAAATGTCCAAATTCATGTGCAATGACTAATATACTTAATAAAATGATTGCCACAATAATAGATGATATACTGGAAATCATAATACTGCACCTGCCTTTCAAGCATTACAAAACAATGGCTTTTGCAAAATCTCTCGCCCATTTGTCTGCATTTAATAAGTCTTTGATATCATACTGGTATTTCACAGTATATGCGTTCATTGTTTTTTCTATTAGTTCCGCTATTTGTAAAAAAGAAATATTTTTATTTAAAAATTGTTCTACAGCAATTTCATTCGCGGCATTTAGCACAGTAGGCATAGTACCGCCAATTTCCATGGCTTTGTATGCCAATGCCAAACAACGAAATACCTCTTGATTTGGTTTTTCAAACGTAAGCTGATTTCTCTTTGTAAAATCTACTTTGGGATAGGTATTTTTCACCCTCTTAGGATAGGTTAATGCGTATTGAATGGGCACTCTCATATCAGGCTCTCCCATTTGTGCCATGATTGCACCATCCTCAAACTCTACCGCAGAATGCACAATGCTTTGAGGGTGTACCAATACCTCTATCTGACTTGGCTTCACATCAAAAAGCCACCTAGCTTCCATAACCTCTAAGCCCTTATTCATCATGGTAGCGGAATCAATGGTGATTTTTTTTCCCATGCTCCAATTAGGGTGGTGCAGTGCTTCTTCCACCGTAACCTCTGCTAAATCCTCTATAGGTTTTCCACGAAAAGGCCCTCCCGAAGCCGTCAAAAGAATTCGGCTAATGGCATTGCCTTCATTTCCCTGCAATGCCTGAAAAATGGCGGAATGCTCACTATCCACAGGATAAATATGCACACCTTTTCGTTTTGCGGCGTCCATCACCAACTGCCCTGCCGAAACCAGTGTTTCCTTATTGGCAAGGGCAATATTCTTTCCGCTTTCTATGGCATAAAACGTAGGCTCTATCCCTATATTACCCACCACAGAAGTCACTACCGTATCAATTTCAGGAAGCGTTGCCGCCTCAATCAGCCCTTCCATCCCCCATAACACCTTGGTGGGTACTGCCTTTATTCTATCTTTAAGCTCTTTGGCTTTTTTTTCATCCATTACTACAACAATTTCGGGCAAAAACTCATATACCTGCTTTTCCAGCAAATCAATATTCTGATTTCCCGTTAATGCGGATACTTTAATATCTTTTATATTTCTAACTACCTCTAACGTCTGGGTGCCGATGGACCCAGTAGAACCTAAAATAGAAATGTTACGCAAAATTACTTCACCTCAATTATGATACTTGTCCGCTTATAAGAAATATCATTACATAATACACCAAAGGAGCTGTAAAAAGCACGCTATCAAACCGGTCAATAATACCGCCATGTCCCGGAATCAAATTACCATAATCCTTAATGCCTGTATAACGCTTGATAGCAGAAGCCGCCAAATCCCCTACTTGTGACAGCAGAGAGCCAAAAATGCCCGTTAAACTGCATAATAGTAGCACATGGGTACCCTCAAAAGAAAAATATCTTTGAATGATATATCCATACACAAAAGATATCACAAATGCCGTTACAACACCACCGATAGAACCTTCCACGGTTTTTTTGGGGCTTAAAGATGGAATCAACTTATGCTTGCCTATGGTGACACCTGTAAAATATGCGCCAGTATCACAGCCCCATGCACTCATAAATGCAAGCCAGATAAAAAACTTGCCATACGGATACTCACGAATCAAATAAATATGAGAAATGAGAAAACAAACATAAAAGAAACCAAAAAAAGCAATGATACATTGTACTGGATTGGTTCTTGCATGTTCAAAAACACCGCATACCAATAAAATTACTAAAAATAGAGAAATAAACCCAGTGAGCCAGCTCGCTTGAGAGTGAAGCATCTCCATGCAAATTACATAAACTGCCGCAAAACCGTAGCCAATGAAAGCAATGGGCTTATCCCTCAAAGAAAATGCACCGTATAATTCATGCATTCCCATAAGAGAAACTGCTAATATCCCCAATTTCAGAGGAAGTCCTCCTAATACCACAAGCAACACCAAAATTGGCAGGAAGATAATGCTAGATACAATACGTGTTACCATATGAAATCACCCCTACGCCTTTCTGCCCCCAAAGCGTCTTTCTCTAAATTGATATTCAAAAATAGCTTTTTTAAAATCTTCTTCTGTAAAATCGGGCCAAAGCTTATCTGTAAACGAAAATTCGGAATATGCCAACTGCCACAGCAAAAAGTTACTGATTCTTTCTTCCCCGCTGGTGCGTATCATAAGTTCAGGGTCAGGCACCCCAGCGGTATCCAAAAATGAGCCAAACATCCCCTCATCCAACTGCTCAGGCAAAAGTTCTCCTTGTGCTACTCTGCGCCCAAATTCTCTGGCACCACGTATAATCTCATCTCTGCCGCCATAATTCAAAGCAATATGCAGACACATTCCCTGCTTATCCTTTGTCAGCTCTTCCAATATACGAATTTGTTCTTGAATATCTTCATCCAATCTATGGATATCACCGATAATATGAATGCGCACCTGGTCTTTTTTTGCCCGCTCCATATGGGTTTTCAAATAATACCGTAATAAATCCATAATTCCCTTTATTTCTTCTTCAGAGCGTTTCCAATTTTCCGTAGAAAATGCATATACCGTTAAATGTTCAATACCCATATCCATCGCAACACGAGATATTTTTTCCAAGGTTTGTGCTCCTGCCTTGTGTCCCGCCTTTTTGGGCAAAGACCTTTTTGCAGCCCAACGCCCATTGCCATCCATAATAATAGCAATATGCCTTGGAATCTTCCTTATATCCATATTTGTCTTCTTTTTTTTAAAAAAAGGAAACATACTTAACCTCCAGAAAACTAATATAAAACTGCCCCTCTCCGTAGAAGAGGGGCAAACCATCGTTTATGTCGTTACTGCTTATACTGCAAGAATATCTTTACATTTTGCGTCGCATTTTTTATCTACTTCTGCAACATATTTGTCTGTCAATTTTTGCATTTTATCTTCTAAATCTTTTAATTCATCTTCTGGAATTTCTTTTTTCTTTTCCATTTTTTTGAAAACATCCATAGCGTCACGACGAATATTACGCAGTGCAACTTTGGCATTTTCCGCTTTTTTCTTAACGTCTTTAGTTAATTCTTTTCTTCTTTCCTCAGTTAATTCAGGGAATACAAGACGAATTACTTTTCCATCATTTCCAGGGTTAATACCCAAATCAGATGCGGAAATAGCCTTTACAATTTCTTTTAATAATCCTGTTTCCCATGGTTGAATCTGAATCATACGTGCTTCTGGCACAGTAATGTTACCCACCTGATTAATGGGCGTAGGTGTTCCATAATAATCCACCATAATTTTATCCAAAACATGAGGGTTTGCCCTTCCGGCACGAATGGTAGCGTAATCCCCATCTAAGGCAAGAAGAGTTTTTTTCATTTTTTCTTCATAAATAGATAATTCAGTTGCCATATCTTTTTTACCTCCACTTTTTCATTATACTGTTACTATGGTACCGATTTTTTCACCGCTTACTGCCCGAATAATGCTTTGTGGTTCATTCAGCCCAAAAATAACTACAGGTATTTTTCTTTCAAAACAAAGGTTTGCAGCAGCCAAGTCAATGACTTTTAAGTTGTTTTTTACAATATCATGGGATTTAATTTCATCAATTTTCTTTGCATTAGGGTTAAGCTGGGGATCACTGTCATAAACACCATCAATATTTTTTGCAAAAAATAATCCATCTGCGTCCAGCTCTGCACCACGTAATGCTGTAATCGTATCAGTAGAGAAAAACGGATGACCAATACCACCAGCAAAAATTACCACATGGCCTTGCTGTAAATGGTTCATGGCACCTTCTTTAGAAAACTGCTCTGTCATTGTTCCTACAATAAACGGTGTCTGAACAACAGCAGTGGTTCCATGTTGTCTAAAAGCATCTGCAACATAAATGGCATTCATCACCGTAGCAAGCATACCAATTTGGTCTGCTTTGGTACGATCCATTTGAGAATCTGCACTGCGGCCTCTCCAAAAGTTGCCACCACCGATTACAAGGCTAACTTGAATACCTTTTTCTAAAAGCACTTGAATCTGCTTTACAAGAGTGGCAATAACGCCATCATCAAAGCCTGCGTGCTCTTTTTCTCCTGCCAGTGCTTCTCCACTAATTTTTAATACGATTCTCTTATACATGATTACAGCCTCCCACTCTATTAATGTACCACATAAACCAAAAAATTGCTATCTATTTTTCCATAGAACGGTGCAGTTCCACCGAAAATTCCCAAAAAAAGGAAACACACGAAAACGGTGTTTCCTCTATCTTTCTTTTTAATTATTGGATTGCTTTTGCAACCTCATCTGCAAAGTTTTCTTCCTTCTTTGCAAGACCTTCACCGGTTTCAAAACGAACACAACGTGCGATAGAAATAGGTGCTCCCACTTCTTTTGCAACAGAATCAATGTATTTTTGTACTGTTAAGTCGCCATCTTTTACATAAGGCTGCTCAACTAAGCACATTTCTTTTAATTCTTTTTTCAATCTGCCTTCAATCATTTTTGCAATGATATTGTCTGGCTTAGATGCATTTTTAGGATCATTTTTTGCCTGTAAGGTCAAAATTTCTGTTTCTTTTGCAATAAAATCAGCAGGAACATCTTTTTCATAAATAAATTTAGGATTTAAAGCTGCCACCTGCATTGCAACATTCTTACCAAGCTCTGTCAAAAGTTCGCTTTCTTTCTCACAAGCAAGCTCAATTAAAACACCGATTCTTCCGCCGCCATGGATGTAAGAAACCAATGCGCCGCTCTGCGTTCTTTCAAACTTTTCAAAACGTCTGATGTTTAAGTTTTCACCAATAACAGCTACCTGCTGGCTTAATGCTTCCTGCATTGTATATTGTGTATCCAAAGCCCATTTTTCTTCCATAAATGCTTCCATAGTTGTTGCTGCAGTGGTAGCAGCTTGTTTTGCAACAGCCGCAACATAATCTCTGAATACTTGATTTTTAGCAACGAAGTCTGTTTCAGAGTTTACTTCTACAATCGCACCAAATTTGTTGTCATCAGATAAATATACATCAACAATACCTTCAGAAGCGATACGTCCTGCCTTCTTAGCAGAAGCAGCAAGACCCTTTTCTCTTAAAAGTTCTACTGCCTTTTCCATATCACCGTCTGTATCTTGTAATGCTTTTTTGCAATCAAGCATACCAACGCCTGTCATTTCTCTCAGTTCTTTTACCATACCAGCTGTAATAGCCATATTCATATACCTCCATCTATGCGTAGTCTGTGGCACCTCTATTGTTCCCAGTATTTTTTCTAAGATAAAGGTTCCTATAAAAAGCTTCCCTTCTCCTTAAAAAAAGCTTCAGCCCATAAGGTAAGGCTGAAGCTGGGCATACGTCCTCTATCTATTTATTCAGCTGCAACAGCTTCTGTTTCTGCTGTTGTTTGCTCGCCTTGTTTTGACTCAATTACTGCATCAGCCATCTTGGAAGCGATTAATTTTACGGCACGGATAGCATCATCGTTACCAGGGATTACAAAATCTACTTCTTCTGGGTCACAGTTTGTATCTACAATCGCTACAATGGGAATACCCAATGTGTGTGCTTCTTGAATTGCAATTCTTTCTTTTCTTGGGTCAACAACAAACATAACATCAGGAATCTTTTTCATTTCTTTGATTCCGCCTAAGTTCTTGTCTAATTTTTCTTTTTCATGAAGCAATGCAGCAACTTCTTTTTTAGGAAGTACTTCAAAAGTACCGTCTTCCTGCATTTTTTCTAACTCTTTTAATCTTGCGATTCTTGTTTTAATGGTGTTGAAGTTTGTAAGCATACCACCTAACCATCTCTGGTTTACGTAGTACATACCGCATCTTTCCGCTTCTTCTTTAATGGAATCCTGAGCTTGTTTCTTTGTTCCAACAAAAAGAATTTCTCCGCCTTCTGCAATAATATTGCTTACTGCATAATAAGCCTCATCTACCTTTTTTACTGTTTTTTGAAGGTCGATGATGTAGATTCCGTTTCTTTCTGCGAAGATGTATTCTGCCATTTTAGGGTTCCATCTTCTTGTCTGGTGTCCAAAGTGTACACCTGCTTCTAATAATTGTTTCATTGATATTACGCTCATAGCGCACCTCCTATGGTTTGTCCGCCGCATCTGTCTCCTTTTCAGACGACCTCATAATGGGCACCAGTCTGAAACATCGAGATACGTGAGTTTTTAGTTACCTTGGGCATTATACCATACCCTTATTTAAAATACAACAGTTTTTTTACCATACGTTTTATATAATTAAAACTTTTTGATACTATGCCTTATCCTTGTCATCCTTTGGTTTTGGTGCAATATAGCCGCATTTTTCATTGGAGCATACAATTTTAGGTTCTTTCTTTCCTTTTTCCTCTAAATAGCTACCACACTCTGGGCATTTTTCCCCAGTAGGCTTATTCCAAGACATAAAATTACATTCAGGATTGTTTTCACATCCAAAATAAATTCGTCCTTTTTTTGTCTTTTTAATCAATACCTTGCCCTCACATTCGGGGCACTTCACCCCTGCATCCTCAAAAAATGGCTTTGCATTTTGGCATTCTGGAAAGCCGGGACAGGCCAAAAATTTGCCGTATCTTCCATACTTAATGACCATATTTCTTCCGCATTTTTCGCAGAGAATATCCGTAACTTCATCCTTAATGGTGAGCTTTTCTAAATGTTTCTCCGCATACTCCACCGCTTTTTGAAATTCAGGATAAAACTCCCTGATAATTTGCTTCCATTCTTCTCTGCCTTCTTCTACCTCATCCAAGCGTTCTTCCATCTGTGCAGTAAAATTGGTGTCCACAATATTTGAAAAATATCCTTTCATAATATCGTTTACCATCTCTCCCAATTCTGTGGGGTATAAATTTTTCGCTTCTTTTGTCACATAATTTCTGGCTTGAATGGTAGTCAGTGTAGGTGCATAGGTACTGGGGCGCCCTACTCCGATTTCTTCCAATGTTTTAATCAAGGAGGCATCGGTAAATCTGCCGGGAGGCTGCGTAAAATGCTGTTCTGGCAAAACTTCCTGCACTGTCATGATATCATCTTTCTCCAGTTGAGGAAGCTTGACAATGCTTTCCTCCTCACCTTTTCCGTAAACCTCCAAAAAACCCTTAAACTTTAATACAGAACCGCCTGTACGGAATTGATACCCACCGTTTTCCATCTTAACAGACATGGTATCATAGATAGCAGGGCTCATTTGGCTGGCAACAAAACGCTCCCAAATTAATTTATATAATTTAAACTGGTCTTTTGTCAAAGATTCTTTTATGCTTTCTGGGGTTCTGGTAACCACTGTGGGGCGGATTGCCTCATGGGCATCCTGTGTTTTTCCCTTGGATTTATATACAATTCTCTCAGGGTTCACATAGTCTTGTCCATATTCCTCCAAAATATATTGCTTTGCTTCTTCATAAGCCTTATCGGAAATACGAACGGAGTCCGTACGGATATAGGATACCAAACCTACGGTGCCTTCTCCTTTAATATCCACACCTTCGTAAAGCTGCTGTGCTATCATCATAGTTTTTTGTGCAGCCATGTTCAGATATTTACTAGATTCCTGCTGTAAGGTACTAGTGGTAAAAGGTGCCACTGGATTTTTTGTTCTGCGGCTATTTTTCACTTCCGTAATGATAAACTTATCTGTGAGGTTTGCCAAAATAGCGTCTACTTCCTCTTGCTTTTTCAGTTCTACTTTTCCGTCTTTTGTGCCGTAAAACTTTGCCTCCACAGACTTTTGGTCTCTATCTTTTAGCTTAGCCGTAATGCTCCAATATTCTTCTGGAATAAAACTGCGAATTTCTTCTTCTCTGTCACAAATAATTCGTAATGCAACAGATTGCACACGTCCTCCGCTTAGGCCCTTTTTCACCTTTTGCCATAATAAACGGCTCAAGGTATAGCCCACCACACGGTCAAGCACCCTTCTGGCCTGCTGTGCATCTACCAAATCCATATCGATATCTCTTGCTTCCGAAATGGATTTTTTCACAGCAGGTTTTGTAATTTCGTTGAATGTAATTCTTTCTATCGCCTTATCTTTTAAATTTAACGCATGGAGCAAATGCCAGCTGATTGCCTCTCCCTCACGGTCAGGGTCAGTTGCAAGATAAACTTTATCAGCAGTTTTTGCCTCTTTGCGTAGCTTTGTCAATAGTTCTCCTTTACCACGGATGGTGATATAGCGTGGTTCAAAATCATTCTCCAAATCAATACCTAATTGACTTTTTGGCAAATCCCGGATATGTCCCATAGATGCTTCTATTTTATAAGAATTCCCCAAGAATTTTTTGATTGTTTTTGCTTTTGCCGGAGACTCTACAATAACAAGATGTTTTTTAGTGCTTTTAATCGTTTTTGTACTGCTTACTTCCTGTTTTGTCATAGTTCACCTCAAATAATTATACTTTTATATATCCCGCTTGGGGAAGTTTTTGAATATATCCCGAAAGCTCCAATACAGAAAGGATGTACTGCACATCCTGAATAGACATTTGCAATTTCTGTGCAATTTCCTCTGCATGTATAGGCTCTTGAAAAATACAGTTTAACACATTTCTTTCTTCTACTTCCAATGTTTCAGACATTTGTTTTTGAAACGTTTTTGTTTCCTTTTCATTATATGTAATACCCAGTTCAAATAACACGTCCTGATAGCTGGTAATAATTGGGCATCCTTGTTTGATTAAATCATTGGTGCCCTCACTAAAAGCACTGGTAATATTGCCTGGCACCACAAAAACATCCCTTCCGTTTTCCAAGGCTTGGTCAGCAGTAATGAGCGTACCGCTTCGCCTAGCAGCTTCAATGACAATGGTCATAGTGCTTAAACCGCTGATAATGCGGTTTCTCACAGGAAAATTGTGAGGAGCAATGGGAGAACCCGGTGGATATTCCGATACTACACAACCGTTTTCCATAATTCTTTCCATCAATGCCCTATTTTCCGCAGGATAACAAATATCCACCCCACAGCCAAGCACCGCAATGGTTTGTCCTCCCCCATCCAGCACACCCTTGTGTGCCATAGAATCAATTCCTCTTGCCATACCACTTACCACTGCAATATTTACCTTACCCAAATCCTTCGATAGCTTGTAAGCAACATTTGCCCCATAAAGAGAGCACCTTCTGGCACCTACCACACTTACGGTATTGATGTCTTCCGCTGGCAAGTTTCCTTTCAGATAAAGCCCTACGGGAGGGTCATATATCTCTTTCAGTAATTTGGGATACTGTGGATGAAGCATGGAAATAAATCGAATTTGCTTTTTCTCCAATTCCTCTGCCCATTTTTCTAGCTGTGCACTGTTTCTGGAAGAGAGTATTCTATCTGCGTTGACTTCACCAAGTCCTTTCACTTGAAGTAGTTCATCTTTTTCGGCATTCCAAATAGCTTCAGGGGACGAAAATTTCTGTAAAAGTAGCTTGATTTTTTGGACTCCGATTCCTTCTAAACGAGAAAGCCACATCATATAAATTTCTTCCACAGTCATTTCTCCCTTCCAAACAAATTCTGCAATCTATCATAAGGCCTTTCCCAAATAAATTCAACATTTATTTTCAGAACATAAAAAAGCATTCCCATAAAATTAGAAAAATACAGTTATTTCTCATGTGTTGAAATTTATTTCCAAAATTGATATGATACCAGTAAGAAAAAAGAAATGAGGAATTTTTATGCTTGCAAAAATCAATACCTGTGCCCTTTTAGGCATTGACGGATATGAAGTAAATGTTGAAATTGACATCTCCAGCGGTCTTCCTGCCTTTGATATCGTAGGACTTCCCGATTCTGCTGTAAAAGAATCCAAAGAGAGGGTGCGTACTGCCATTAAAAACTCGGGGTTTTCTTTTCCCGTTCATCGTATCACCGTAAATTTAGCCCCTGCCGATATCAGAAAAGAAGGTCCTGCCTTTGATTTGCCCATTGCCGCAGGTATTTTATGCTGTATTGGGGCTGTACCTTCTGCCACCATTGCAGACTATATGATAACAGGCGAGCTTTCTCTGGATGGAGGCATACGCCCTGTTAGCGGTGTGTTGCCTATGGTATATAAAGCAATGCAGTGCGGTATCAAAAAATGTATTGTACCTGCCCAAAATGCACAAGAAGCAGCTTTGGTAAAAGGTATGGAGGTATATCCCGTTCATTCCTTGCAAGAAATGGCTCATTTTTTACATAACCCCCACTCCATCCTACCTTTTGTTGTGGATTTAGAGGAAATATTTCGTCAAAAGGATAAAACCACCCTTCTGGATTTTGCCGATGTAAAAGGGCAAGAAAACGGTAAGCGCGCTATGGAAATATCTGCCGCAGGCTCTCATAACCTTCTACTCATCGGCCCTCCTGGTTCGGGTAAAACCATGCTTGCCAAGCGTATGCCCTCTATTTTACCTCATTTAACATTTGAAGAAAGTATTGAAATCACAAAAATACATAGTGTTGCAGGATTATTGAAGGATAAAAGCTCTTTAATCAATACCCGTCCCTTTCGCTCTCCTCATCACACCATCTCTGCTTCTGCATTAACAGGAGGAGGTAGAATTCCTAAGCCTGGAGAAATTTCTCTGGCACATCATGGGGTATTATTTTTAGATGAATTGCCTGAATTTCAAAGAAATGCCCTAGAGGTTATGCGACAGCCTTTAGAAGATAGAAGCGTCACCATATCACGTGTAAATGGTACACTAACCTATCCTTCCAACTTTATGCTAATAGCCGCCATGAACCCCTGCCCTTGCGGTTATTTGGGAGATTCGGAACGTTGCCACTGCACCATGAATGAAATTACAAAATACCAAAATAAAATCAGCGGCCCCTTATTGGATAGGCTGGATTTGATGGTGGAAATGCCCGCCCTAAAATATCATGATTTAGAGGATGCACCTCCTGCGGAATCCTCCCAAGCCATTCGGGAACGAGTATTGCAAGCACAGCAAATACAACTGGAACGCTACAAAAACGAACCGATATTTTTTAATTCTCAGTTAAGCACAGCACAAATAGAGCAGTACTGTGTACTCGGCACCAAAGAAAAAGCTCTCTTAAAAGCAGCTTTTGAAAAAATGAATTTAAGCGCCAGAGCGTATCACAAAATTTTAAAAGTAGCACGTACCGTAGCAGACCTAGACCATAGCGAGCCTATTTCGGCAAAGCATATCGCAGAGGTATTACAGTACCGTAGCTTGGATAGAAAATATATTTTATCCTAACTTCAACCCCATTTATATTCTTATTTTTACAACAAAAAAGGCTTCCTGCCTGCATATGGCAGAAAAGCCTTTTTTCCGTTTATAACAAATGCAATTTCTTGCAAATAGATGCCATTTTTCCTCCCATAGGGAGCATATTCAAGTCTTCCTCACGTATTCCCTTAATAAACAGCATCACAACGCCATAAAGCCCCACTCCTGCTAAAATAGAAACCAGCGTGGCCAATGTATTACTTGGATACAGTAAGTACAATCCCTGATATATTCCAAAACAGCCTAAGCCCATCGCTGCCGAACCCACCAGAGGTTTTCCTAAGGAGCCAAGCAGGTCAATGGGAACCCTTGTAATTTTGGATAGCATAATCATATTATAGATAGAAGCCATCGCATAACAGCCTGTGGTAGAAAGTACCGCTCCTATGACATGAATAGACGGTTTGGAAATCAGTACTGCGTTTAATATTACCTTTACAATAGCACCTAGTATAGCACCAATCATAGGGATTTTTACTTGCCCAATCCCCTGTAGTATTCCTGTTGCCGTCTGGCACAATGCCAAAAATATGATAGAAACCGAACCCACCGTCAATAAAATTCCGCCTTTATTGCTTAGAGGAAAAAGCATCTTCACGATAGGGTCTCCCAGTACACCTATTCCCACCGCCGCAGGTACAGAAATAATCATGGAAATCCGTAGCGTCATATTCATTTTATGGCGAATTACCGCCTTTTGTCTTAATTTCACAGAAGCAGCAATACTAGGTATGGCAGCCGTAGCCACTGCCGTAGAAATAGACACAGGTAGTGTTGTTAATGTAACATACTTCCCCGATAACTGACCATATAGTTCTTGTGCCTGCTCATGGGTGTAGCCTGTAGTTTCCAATATTCTGGTTACCATATTCATATCAATTAAATTGGTGATACTAAACACCGCTGTACCTGCAATAATGGGTAAAGCCGTACCCAGCAAAACTTTTGCAATTTCTCTACGGCTTTCTTGGACATCAAAATTCTTATCTTTTCTTATTTGTTTTTTGATGGTAGGGCGAATCAAGGAATAGGAAAACAATATCACCAATAAGCCCGCCAATGCACCAATGCCTGTACCTGCTGTACCTCCTGCGGCACCAAGGATAATATTTTTCTTCCCAGCTGCACTAACGCCAATTCCTAAAAAAACATACGCCAAGTATACACTAAAAAATGCATTAAAGGCCTGCTCTACTATTTGCGAAATAGCAGTAGGCACCATGGTATTCATGCCTTGAAAATAACCTCTATATACAGACATAATTGCTACAATAAATAATGTAGGCGATAATGTCAGTATGCAGTAATAGCTTTCAGGCGAATTGGAGATTGCGGCAATCTGCTTTGCAAAAACTATCATCAAAACCATGCATAAAAAGCCTAAAAGCCCCGAAACCAGTAAGGACACCCGAAATACCATATGGGCATTGCGGTATTGTTTTAGTGCCAATCGCTCCGAAACCATTTTAGAAATAGCCGCAGGCAACCCTGCCGAAGATAAAATCAGCAAAAAGGTGTAAATATAATATCCAGCACTATAGATGGCATTGCCTTGGTCTCCAATCATATTGGTCATAGGAATACGATATAAAAATCCCATGATACGCACCAATATGCTAGCTACTGCCAAAATAGCCGCTTGTTTTAGAAAAGAACTGCTCTTTTTTTGTGTCGTCATACCGCACCTCTTTTACTCTAGCTTCGGAGCAAATATTTCATGCAATCATTCTCATTCTAATTCTAATAAAGCTTAAATCTTTATTTATGGATTCTGATTTTTCTACGAAGACCTGCATCCAGAACCTTTTTTCTCATACGAAGGTTAAGAGGAGTTACCTCTACCAGCTCATCCTCTGTGATAAACTCTAAACACTGTTCTAAGGACATTTGAATTGGGGTTACTAATTTTAATGCATCATCCGAGCCAGAAGCTCTGGTATTGGTCAGCTGTTTTTTCTTGCAAACGTTAATATCCATATCTTCCGCTCTAGCATTTCTACCTACAATCATACCAGCATATACTTTTACACCTGGGCCAATAAATAAGTCTCCTCTTTCCTGTGCGTTATATAAACCATAGGTGATAGCCTCACCATCTTCAAACGCTACCAAAGAGCCGAAAGAACGAACAGGAATATCCCCTTTATAAGGCTGATAGCTGTCAAAAACAGAGTTTAAAATACCGTTTCCTTTGGTATCTGTTAAAAATTCGTTTCGGTATCCAATCAAGCCTCGTGCAGGAATGTTAAACTTCAAGCGAGTATATCCTCCGTTGGCAGGATGCATATCAGTCATCTCACCTTTTCTTGAGCCAAGCTTTTCAATAACAATTCCTACAAATTCTTCCGGCACATCAATGGTTACATTTTCCATAGGCTCATATGTTTTTCCATCAATTTCTTTATACAGTACCTCGGGCTTGGACACCTGAAACTCAAAGCCTTCTCTGCGTAATGTTTCAATTAAAATAGAAAGGTGTAACTCACCTCTACCAGAAACCTTAAAACACTCTGTAGTATCTGTTTCTTCCACTCGAAGGCTTACATCTGTATTTAATTCTTTAAATAATCTATCTCTTAAATGTCTGGATGTAACGAACTTTCCTTCCTGACCTGCAAAAGGGCTATCATTTACAGAAAAATTCATGGAAAGTGTGGGTTCAGAAATCTTTACAAAAGGCAGTGCCTCCACGTGTTCAGGAGAGCAAATGGTATCCCCAATCATAATATCTTCAATACCAGATAGGGCAACAATATTTCCCATGCCAGCTTCTTTCACTTCAATTCTCTGTAACCCTTCAAATGTATACAGTTTTGTAATGCGAACTTTCTTTTTGTATGAAGAATCATGGATATTTACAACCACTACCTCATCATTTACATGAAGCACTCCGTTTTCAATTTTACCGATTCCGATTCTTCCCACATATTCACTGTGGTCAATGGTAGAAATTAAAGCCTGCAATGGAGCATCTTCTTTTCCCTTGGGTGCGGGAATATGCTTTATGATGGTTTCAAATAAAGGCTTCATGTCCTCTCCCGGCTGATTCATATCATAAGAAGCATACCCTGCTCTGGCAGATGCAAATATAAAAGGAGAATCCAACTGCTCATCATTAGCATCTAACTCCATAAATAATTCCAAAACTTCGTCAACCACAGCGGCAGGGCGAGTTTCGGGTCTATCAATTTTATTTACACACACCACAACAGGTAGCTCTAGCTCCAACGCATTTCTTAAAACAAATTTTGTTTGGGGCATAGGGCCTTCAAAGGCATCTACAACTAGTACAACACCATCTACCATTTTCAGTACACGTTCTACCTCGCCGCCAAAATCAGCGTGTCCTGGAGTATCAATAATGTTGATTTTTATATCCTGATACTGTACTGCTGTATTTTTTGATAAAATGGTAATGCCACGTTCTCTCTCGATATCTCCGCTGTCCATTACTCTTTCCTGTACCACTTGGTTAGAACGAAAAATGCCGCTTTGACGCAGCAACTGGTCTACCAAAGTAGTTTTTCCATGGTCGACATGGGCAATAATGGCAACGTTTCTTATGTTTTTTGCTTCACTCATCTATTATTACTCCCTACTTGGTTAAAATAGCGGCATTAGCCGCAGTAATGTTATATTTTGCACAATAGTCAATTTTTTATAGGCGGATTTTATGGGATTTTCTCAAAAATCATTTGCGAAAATCCTATTTTTTCCATATACTTAACCATCGTTAAAATCTATAGTATTTTACCACACCAATTCTAACAGTGCAATTATTAGTGATAATTTTTTTAAACCACACAAAAAGCCTTTCATACTTAAAATATGAAAGGCAATGTCGCGATAACCTATATATATATTTCAATGCCTAAAATGGCATCCATGAACTATACGATAATTGATTAAGCACGTGTTACGTTAGCTGCCTGAGGTCCTTTAGCACCCTGAACAACTTCAAACTCTACTTCCTGGCCTTCTTCTAATGTCTTATAGCCATCAACCTGAATTGCGGAGAAATGTACGAATACATCGTCTTCACCTGGTACGGAAATAAAACCAAAACCTTTTTCTGCATTAAACCATTTAACTGTACCTTTTTTCATGTTAAAATCCTCCTACATAAAAATAAAAATATTGCAGTAACACATTGATACTACCACACATTATGCATCATGTCAATAAATATTTCCATCCGCGACGGATTTTTTTCCATTTATTTACAACGATAGTTATCATCCCTTTGTAAATTTCCACTTAATATAGCCTGTCTTGCCAGCTCATCACACCGTTCATTTTCAGGGTTATCCGCATGGCCCTTTACCCACTGTAAGCGTACTGTATGCTTTTGTAGCAAAGCAAGCAATCGTTCCCATAAATCTACATTGGAGGCTTTTTCACTTTTGTTTCGGTACCAGTTATTTTTCTTCCATTTTTCAGCCCATCCTTTTTCAATGGCATCCACCACATATTTAGAATCGCTATATAGCACCACATTGCAAGGCTCCTTGAGTGCCTCCAAGCCCTTGATGACAGCCAATACCTCCATGCGGTTGTTGGTTGTTTCATAAAACCCGCCGGAAAGCTCCTTTCTGGCACTGCCGTACAAAAGCACCACGCCATATCCCCCTTTTCCAGGATTTCCAGAGCAGGCCCCATCGGTATAAATAATGACATTTTTCATTTCTCACCCTCCTGCTTTCGTGCTAACAATGCTTCCGCAAGGAACAAATCTTCTTTTGTGGTAATTTTAATATTATCATAGCTTCCTGTTGCTACCTTTACACCAATTCCCAATCGCTCCACCAACATAGCTTCATCTGTGCCCATAAAGCCCTCTTGATACGCCTTGTGGTATCCCTTTTGCAATATATCCTTGCGAAAGACTTGTGGAGTCTGTATCGCCCAAAGTGTTTTCCTTGCAGGGGTACTTATCACTTCTTGGTTCTTGTTGCAGACCTTTATGGTATCCTTTACAGGAACACCCAATATGCAGGCTCCCTCTTCTCGGGCAACTTCTATGGTTTTTATCAAATCTTGCTCCTGCACAAAGGGGCGAACTCCATCATGTACCACAATAACATCGGCCTTTTCATTCACATGAAGCAGACCTTGGTATACAGAATCCTGCCGCTCCTTTCCGCCTGCTATTACCTGTGTTACTTTTTTCATTCCATATTTCGTTAGCAATGCCTTCATGGCATCCACCATATCCCCGCTTGTCACTACAATAATTTCATCAATGGCTTCACACTGCTCAAACCGCTCTAGGGTATGGATAATTACTTCTTTCCCTAAAAGCTGTAAAAATTGCTTCTTTATGGCAGTTCCCATACGACTTCCTTTACCTGCTGCTGGGATAATGGCCGAACAAAATCTTTTTTCCATTCTTTTTTTCACCTTATCTTTTTCTTCAAAAAAAGCGGACAACATTCTGCCCGCTTTCTCATTCTTTTTACTAGTTTTATGCTGCCGCAATAATTTTTGTAAAAATCATGCGTCCTGCAGATGTTTGCAACACACTGGTTACAATAACATCCATGGTTTCCCCGATATAACGGTTTCCACCTTCTACTACAATCATAGTTCCATCATTGAGATACGCAATGCCCTGTCCGTTTTCCTTACCAGATTTGATTACAGTGACTTTCATTTCCTCTCCTGGTAATACAACAGGCTTGATGGCATTTGCCAGCTCATTGATATTTAATACTCGTACTCCTTGGAATTCTGCAACCTTGTTTAAGTTAAAATCATTGGTTA
>JAAYQI010000149.1 GCA_012519385.1 Candidatus Epulonipiscium sp. | reverse complement strand
TTTCTTCCTCATCCAGTTCCTCTGCTAAAGGTTTTACTTCGTTTTCAGCAAATTTACTGAATAAGTCTTTTAACAGCAGGTGTTGTTTTGATAAGCTAAAATCCATAAAACGTTCCTCCTTAAAAAAATACTGACAATATATCTTTTATATTTTGTTCACAAGTTAACATTGTCCTTTCCAAATTATACATGAAACCAAAGTTTTTTTCTATGCAATAATGAAAAAATATCATACAAAAATTCTATTTTCTCATTATACAGCTTAATTATTGTTCAAAAACATCCTCCAATCAAAACTATCTCTCATCATATTTTCCAAAATCTTTATTAGTGTTCTCTTTTCTTCCCTTTCGCATACAACATTTCTTTAGGCAAAAAAATCCCTTCCAAATGGAAACTTAAAAAATTATATTCCATCAGAAGGGTTTTTCAATTTCTGTATTTGAATCTTGATTGACACTAATAAACCTGTCTTTGCATCATTCTATTGTTCCTTTAAAAACTGCTGAAACAATGGTTTATACACTAACTTTCCGCCAATTCTAACACTTTCCATAAGAGAAATCTTCGTAACATGGATAGTCTTTCTTTCCACCTTTGTATGGTTCACAATATCCATAAAGCTACGGTAAGGAATAACCTCCCTGCCCAAGGTAATGTGTGGACTTAGCCCTTTTTTCTCCCTTGCAAAACCTTCTTTTAAGAGATTTTTCTCCAAATGAGAAAATAACCGCATCAATTCCTTACTTTCTTTCATTCCTACCCAGAAAATTCCTTTTTCTCCTCTTTGGAAAAAACCCACTCTTTCCAATGTCATATCAAAACAACGATTTCTCATAGCAGTTTCATAAATGGCCTGTTTTAAATAATCCAAGTCCGAATCCTCTGTTTCTCCAACAAAATGCAGTGTAATATGAAAATTCTCTTTTGGTACAAAATTTCCGCCTTTGCTTTGTTTTTGCACCTGCTGTTGTGCCTTTAACAGTTCTTCTTTTATTTCATCTTCTAATTCAATGGCAATGAAAGTACGCATACCATCTCTCCCTTCTCCAACCAATGGAAAAGGGGCCTCGCTCTTACGCAAAACCCCTTCCCCTCTCTATTACTTGCCCAATAACTGGGTTACTGTATTTACAACATTTTCTACTGTAAATCCAAATCCTTTGAAAAGTTCACCTGCAGGAGCCGATGCACCAAAGCCCTCCATGGCAATCACTTTTCCATCTAAGCCAACATATTTATACCAGCCAAAATCAGCAGCCGCCTCTACTGCAACACGATTTCTCACAGCCTTTGGCAGTACACTTTCTTTATATTCTGGAGATTGTTCCTCAAATAATTCCCAGCAAGGCATACTGATAACTCTTGCCTTAATTCCTTTTTCCGCCAATACATCATATGCTTTGTAAATCAGCTCTACCTCAGAACCGCTTGCCATCAAAAGCACATCAGGTGTACCTTCGCAATCTCGTAAAATATACGCACCCTTTAACGCCTCTTTACCAGTACCCTCCAATAAAGGCAGGTT
>JAAYQI010000148.1 GCA_012519385.1 Candidatus Epulonipiscium sp. | reverse complement strand
TTTTAATTCCAGCCATTTCTTATGTGGAGGCAGGGTTTTATAAAGTATTTATGGACCAGTTATGGCAAGGAATACACTTTGTAGGCATGGATAATATTATATTAGGACTTTTTATTATACTGGCAATGGTTATTGCAAGTATACTAGAAGTATATTTTATTATCACTGCGGTGCATCTGCCCTTTATTAGAAGAGGTAAGGTAATCGTTGGGCTTTTACTTGCCTATGTGCTGGATAGAATTGAGAGCTTTATTATGACGAATTTGGCACCAAGCGGTCTCAAAGAAGCAGCAGAAGCTTTAATAGACAATTCCGCACCGAATGCAATGGAAGTGATTCAGGTGTATCATAGCGGAGGGTTATTCATTTTGCTCATTATGATTGCATTAGCGGCAATATATTTTGCAGCAACCACATTTATTCTTTCTAAAAAAGTAAGCATTAAATAAAATCATAAAGTAAAACGGCAGGGTATGTGCTCTGCCGCTTTTTTCTGTGAAAAATAAGGTTGCACTTTTATAGAGGGATTGATATAATTTGTGAGTGATTTGAATTTTTCTGCAAGAAGGGATTGGAGTGTATATATGATCCGTATTTTGGAGAACTTATTTCCTGATATTTATGTTCCTTCTGTGTATGAGCTTCCTTTGGAGGAGCTTCGCAAAAAAGGGATTCGGGGCTTGGTTTTTGATATTGATAATACTATTGCACCTTATGATGTGGCAGATGCCGATGAACAACTGGTGGAGCTTTTTAAAATTCTAAAAGAAAAAGGCTTTCGGCTATGTATTTTATCTAATAATAATAAAAAAAGAGTAAGACGGTTTAACCAAAAGTTACGTGCTTTGGCGGTGCATAAGGCAGGAAAACCTGGAACAAAAAAATTACGCAAAGCCATGAAAAAAATGGGTACCGATGCAGCTACTACGGCCATTGTGGGCGACCAGATTTTTACAGATATGTGGTGTGGGCATCGTGCTGGGCTTTTGTGTGTAATGACAGCGCCTATCTGCGAGCGTGACCAATTTGCTACTTGGATAAAGCGCGGTTTAGAGCGTCAGCTTATGAAGCTGTATTTTTATAGACACAAACAGCCAAACTAAAAGCACATTGTTGTAGGCTAGCCTATAAAAGTATTGTATATAGAAAGCATTTTCACAAAAAATGCATATGGAAGACCTTTTTCAATTTTTTTGTTGAAAAAGAAGGATTTTTCCATTAAAATAAAATAAGATTCGTTTTTAATTATGAGGAGGAAAACAAATGATTTCAGCAGGTGAATTTAGAAATGGTGTAACGGTTGAATATGAAGGAGATATTTTTATTATTCTTGAATTTCAGCACGTAAAACCTGGCAAGGGAGCTGCTTTCGTTAGAACAAAAATTAAAAATTTGAAAACAGGAAGCGTTGTGGAAAAAACATTTAGACCAACAGAGAAAATGCCAAGAGCACACATTGACAGACAGGAAATGCAGTATTTATACTCTGATGGTGACTTATTCCACTTTATGAATACAGAAAACTTTGAGCAGATTGCACTAAATGCAGACGAAGTAGGCGATGCTTTAAAATTTGTAAAAGAAAACGAAATGGTAAAAATTCTTTCTTATGAAGGACAGGTATTTGGTATCGAGCCTCCTTTATTTGTAGAATTGGAAATTACAGAAACAGAGCCTGGCTTTGCAGGAAATACTGCACAAGGCGCAACAAAGCCTGCTGTTGTAGAAACAGGAGTAACCATTCAGGTTCCTTTGTTTATCAACCAGAACGAAGTTGTAAAAATTGATACACGTACCGGAGAATATTTAGGTAGAGCGTAAGAAAATGCCTTGCCTACAAACAAGGGGGCGGTTTGATGGAATACTTTGAAAAAAAGATTACCTATTTGAGAGGCCTTTGTGACGGAAGTGGTTTTTCCAGTGATAGTCAAGAAGGAAAGATTTTTCATGGTATTTTAGATGTTTTGGAGGATATGTCCAAAGCACTTTCTAATAATTGTGAAGAACAAGAGATACAGTTTGCCCATTCCTCTGATGAGGATGAGGAATATTTCTTATTTTCTTGCATTTGTCCGCAGTGCGGTGAGGAATTTGATATTGCGGAAGAAACCTTCCGTAATGAGGAAGAAGTATTTTGTCCAAACTGTGAAAGTCCTATTCCTATTGGAGCCGTCAATCCCGATGAGTTAAAATTTTAAATCGTAACAATCGCTTTGTCGATAACAGCACTCGAAACTTTGATTTCGGGTGCTTTTTTATTTTCATATGTTTATGGATACAAGAGGCTCTACAGTGTAATTCTTTGTTTTTTACTTGCATAGACTAAAACGAGCGGCCGTTTGATGCAGAGGGGGGAATCGGGACATGACCAGAGGACAAAAAAAGGGTAGAAAAAAGATAGTAGAACAAAATTTATTAGGGCTTTTATTGGTTGCAGGCTTTTTTTCTTGTTTTGGAGGAGATACAGGCAGGCGTATTGTATTAAGTGAAACCGTTCCGTTTTATTCATTGGAAACCTCCGGTCAATATGGCTTTAAGGCATTTCATACTATGGCAGAATTCCCACAGGATTCGGAAAGTTCAGAAGATGATATCATTGGCATTGATGATGTGACATATCAGCCAGAGCTTGAAAGCGTGCCTATCGGCAAAGATTTTACACTGGATAATTTATCGGAAGATGTACTACAGCAACTAGAAAATTTTGATTATTTAAAAAGTAAGTTTTATTTGGTGGATGCCAGAACCCAGCTTCGGCCAGAAGATATGAATGTAAGAGAGTATTTGCAGAAGGATTTTACTTTGGACTACAGCATGAAGGGGCCTAAGGTGTTATTGATGCATACCCATTCCATGGAGGGTTTTTTGGATAGTGGGGATACTGTGGTAGATATGAAAGAAGGTATCTGGGGAGCAGGAGAATACTTGAAAGAGTTGTTGGAAAAGAAATATGGCATTGAAGTGCTTCATGATACAGGTAGGTATGATATGGTGGATGGCAAAGGGCAGAGAATCGGTGCATATGAAAGGATGGAAGGGCCCATTGCTAAAATACTGGAAGAAAACCCCTCCATACAAGTGGTGATAGATTTGCATCGGGATGGGCTACCAGAAAATATTCACCTAGTGACACAGGTCAATGGAAAGCCTTGTGCAAGGGTGATGTTTTTTAATGGTTTATGCCGCTTAGCAGAAAATGGTGTAGGGACGGATATCCCAGATTTAAAAAATCCTTATATTAAAGATAATTTGGCCTTTAGCTTACAGATGAAAGTGGCGTTAAACAGCAAATATCCTGATTTTACCAGAAAAACATATCTCAATGCCTATCGTTACAGCCTTCATATGAAGCCACGTTCTTTATTGATTGAGGTAGGTAGCCAAATGAACACCAAGGAAGAAGCATGGAATGCCATGGAACCTCTTGCGGAGGCTTTGGCAGAAATTTTAAAATAAAAAAAGCTAAATAAGAGTAAGGTTTGAAACTTTTTCCACAAAAGAATGGGTACATATTTTTGGGAAAGTAACCAATACTATTAACATGATAATTCGATTTTTTATTTATGGAATGGCAGGATGGATTATGGAAATTCTTTGGACGGGATTGCACGCCCTGACAAGGAGAGATGCATCCTTAATGGGGTATACCTCGTTATGGATGTTTCCCATTTATGGTATGGCTGTATTTTTGGAGCCTGTTTGCCTACTGCTAGCAAGCTTTTCGCCTGTGGTACGGGGAGGGGTGTATATGTTATGTATCTATTTGGCGGAATATGCTTCTGGTTGGGGGCTGCAGCGATTTGTGGGTGCTTGCCCTTGGGATTACAGCCAGAGCCGATATCATGTAAATGGTTTGATACGGCTAGATTATGCACCCTTGTGGTTTATTGTGGGTCTTTCTTTTGAAACATTGTTTTTCCATTTGGCGTAAAACCTTAGTAGTTTTAAGTGGAGGCGAAAAAGGATTTTATTAGACATTTTTTATTTTCTTACGTATAATGTGAAACAACAAGAAAATAAAAGATACTTTATTTAGAGGAGGAATTTTATGCCAACAGGAAAAACACCTCAAGGCAGCCCAAATGATACACGAACTTTAATGACGTTTATCATTTTGGCTGTTCTTTTTACTTCCATATTGAATATGTTTTTATCTGCGGTAACAACAAGGAAAGTGGAAGAGATTACTTATACCCAGTTTTTGCAGATGTTAGAGGAGAAAACTGTGGACTCTGTGGAGATTTTAGAGGACAGGCTGGTAATTACCCAAAAAAGCCAACAGTCCCCTGAGGAGCAAGGCGAGCTCCACTATTTCGATGGTGCGCAACGATATTTTACAGGCAGGGTGGATGACCCTGATTTAACCCAAAGATTAATTGAAGCGGGAGCAGAGCAATATGCCCCTACACAAAATAACTCTCCAATCCTTAGCTTTATTACTTCGTGGGTGCTGCCATTTGCTTTGATTTACGCTCTTTCTAGTTTAATTATGCGCTCTGTCAGCAAAAAAATGGGCGGAGCAGGAGGGCCAATGAGTTTTGGCAAAAATACTGCTAAAATTTATGCCCAAAAAGCAACAGGAGTAACCTTTGCCGATGTGGCAGGGCAAGAAGAAGCCAAGGAGTCATTGCTTGAAATTGTGGACTTTTTGCACCATTCCGATAAATATACCACCATTGGTGCCAAGCTACCCAAGGGAGCATTATTGGTAGGCCCTCCTGGTACAGGAAAGACATTGCTGGCAAAGGCAGTAGCAGGAGAAGCCCATGTGCCGTTTTATTCTTTATCAGGCTCCGATTTTGTAGAGATGTTTGTGGGTGTGGGTGCTTCTCGTGTGAGAGATTTATTCAAACAAGCCATGGAAAACGCTCCATGTATTGTGTTTATTGATGAAATAGATGCCATAGGAAAAAGCCGTGATAACCAAATAGGTAGCAATGATGAAAGAGAGCAAACTCTCAATCAGCTATTATCAGAAATGGATGGCTTTGATGCCTCAAAAGGTGTTGTCATACTAGGTGCTACTAACCGCCCCGAGGTGTTGGATAAGGCATTACTTCGCCCCGGTCGTTTTGATAGAAGGGTGATTGTGGATAAGCCTGATTTAAAAGGAAGAGAAGAAATTTTAAAGGTACATGGAAAAGATGTAAAATTAGATGATGACGTGGATTTACATCAGGTTGCCCTTGCCACTAGCGGTGGGGTAGGAGCAGACTTGGCAAATATCGTAAATGAGGCGGCACTGCGTGCGGTACGTATGGGTAGGTCAAAGGTAAACCAAAGTGATTTTATGGAAGCGGTAGAGGTAATTGTGGCAGGCAAGGAGAAAAAAGACCGCATCATGACAGAGCAAGAGAAAAAGATTGTGGCTTACCACGAGGTGGGTCATGCTTTGGCAACGGCTTTGCAAAAAAATACCCAGCCTGTTCAAAAGATTACCATTGTGCCAAGAACCATGGGCTCCTTAGGCTATACCATGCAAATGCCCGAAGAAGAACGCTATCTTATGAGTAAGGAAGAAATTTTGGATCAGATTACGACTCTTTTGGCGGGGCGTAGTGCCGAGGAAATTATATTCCAAACAGCCACCACAGGTGCCTCTAATGATATTGAACGGGCGACAGCACTTGCCAGAAGCTTTGTGGCACAGTATGGCATGAGTGAACGCTTTGATATGGTGGGATTAGAAAGCATTCAAAATAAATATTTGGATGGACGAAGTGTAAGAAACTGTGCCGAGGTAACATCGGCAGCGGTAGATGAGGAAGTGCTTCGTATCATTAAAGAATGCCATGAAAAGGCATTGAAGCTTTTACAGGAAAATAAAGAGGCACTGCACCGCATTTCTGCTTTCCTTTTGGAGAAGGAAACCATTACAGGCGAAGAATTTATGGAGATATTACACCAAGAACCTCAAAAAGAGGAGTAATGTAAGAATAGATGTGAAAAGGCACTCGAGATTATTTTCGAGTGCCTCAGACTGTAGACAAAGTCAAAACATTGAGGGATTCTCCCTCAAACTCCCACAAGGGTTTCACCCTTGACCCCTCATAAAACCGCATAGATATGCGGTTTTAACGAAGGTTTTTGGTCTCGCTTTTTCAAAAAAGCGAGTGGGTTTGGGCAAACCCAAGGTTTGTCTTCGTTCCCAGGCACTCGAGATTATTTTCGAGTGCCTTCTTTTATAGAGATGAGATTATTGTAAATATTCTTTATTTTTTGCAATCAGCTGCTTCATAGAGCTTCTGGAAGGACCGCCGATTACATTTCTTGCATCCACGCATTTTTCCACACGGATGGCATCATAAACAGTTTCATTAAATACAGGAGAAATTTTTTGATATTCCTCCAAGGATAAATCATCCAGACTGGTATTATGCTCAATGCAATACAGCACTAATTGCCCAATGATGGCATGAGCATCCCGAAAAGGTACTCCTTGGTTGACAAGCCAGTCTGCCGCATCGGTGGCATTGGTAAAACCACCCTTGGTTGCTTGATACATAGCATCTTTACGCACCGTCATAGTGGCAAGCATAGCGGTGAAAACAGGTAGGCACATTTTTACAGTATCAATGGCCGCAAAAACCCCTTCTTTATCCTCTTGCATATCCTTATTGTATGCCAAGGGAAGGCCTTTCATGGTGGTAAGAAGCCCCATAAGGTAGCCGTAAACCCGTCCTGTTTTTCCTCGAATCAGTTCTGCCATATCGGGATTTTTTTTCTGGGGCATGATGCTAGAGCCTGTGGAATAGCCGTCATCCAACTCAATAAAACGGAACTCGTGACTGCTCCACAAAATGATTTCTTCACAAAAACGGCTTAAGTGCATCATCAAAATAGATAAATCCGATAATAATTCCAGACAAAAATCTCTATCGCTGACACCGTCTAGGCTGTTTTGGGTAATTTTGGAAAAGCCCAACTCCTGTGCTACCCATTCTCTATCCAGAGGGTAAGTGGTGGAGGCCAAGGCACCGGAGCCTAAGGGCATAACATTTGTTCTTTTATAGGTATCGGAAAGACGTTCGTTATCTCTTTTAAACATTTCTAAGTATGCCAGTAAATGATGGGCAAGGGTGATAGGCTGTGCCCTTTGCAAATGGGTATAACCTGGCATAATGGTATCCAAATGCTCTTGTGCAAGAGAATTCAGAGTTTGCATCAGCTCTTTTAAAAGGGACTGCATATGGATGATTTCCTCTTTGATATACATACGGATATCTAAGGCAACCTGGTCGTTTCGGCTACGCCCTGTATGCAGACGTTTTCCCACATCTCCAATGCGGCTAATGAGTATGGTTTCAATATTCATATGGATATCTTCTGCTTTTTCATCAAAGGTGATGGTTCCTGCTTCAATATCCGCTAAAATTTCTTTTAATGTTTTTTGTATCAGTTCGGCATCTTTTGCGGGGATAATGCCTTGTTTGCCCAGCATTGCGGCGTGGGCAATACTGCCCTGAATATCTTGCTGATACATTCTTTGGTCAAAGGAAATGGAGGAATGGAAATGGTCTGTAAAGCCATCTGTAGATTTTGTAAATCTTCCGCCCCAAAGTTTCATAGGTATTGCTCCTTTCGGTTTTCTAGTAGAAAGGACACCTTTTTGGTGTCCTCTATTTTTGTTTGCAACATTAGTTTTGTTCTTTGTTTGCCTGCATCATCATAGCACGTACCTTTAAAGGTAAGCCAAATAAATTGATAAAGCCGTCAGCATCCTTATGGTTATACAGTTCACCTGTGGTAAAGCTTGCCATAGACTCGTTGTATAAGGAATAAGGAGAGGTGGAGCCTGCGGAAATGATATTTCCTTTGTATAATTTTAATTTTACAGTACCTGTTACGGTTTCGTTCACGCTGTCAAAATATTTGCTTAATGCTTCACGCAAAGGAGTAAACCACTCGCCGCTATATACCAACTCTGTAAATTTGTTGCTAGCGATTTCGTTAAATGCCTGTGTTTTTTTATCGATGCAAAGATACTCAAGCTCTCTGTGAGCGTAGTATAAAATAGTTCCGCCAGGGGTTTCGTATACACCACGGGATTTCATACCTACGACACGGTTTTCACAAATATCGGTAATGCCGATACCATTTCTTCCACCGATGGTATTGAGGTCTGTCAGTAAAGCAACAGGGTCTTTTTTCTCACCGTTTACTGCGGTTAAGATGCCTTTTTCAAAATCAAGTGTGACATATTCAGGTGTATCTGGTGCATCCTCAGGAGTTACGCTCATTTGCAAAAGATGCTTAAAGTTTGGCTCGTTAGCAGGGTCTTCCAATTCCAAGCCTTCGTGGCTTAAATGCCAGATGTTACGGTCACGGCTATAGCTATCATCCTTTTTCACAGGAACTTCTATGCCTCTTTCTTCCAGATAAGCTACCTCTGCCTCACGGCTATCCATTTTCCAAGTGTCCAAACGCCAAGGAGCAATGATTTTTAAATCGGGAGCAAGTGCTTTTACGGTTAATTCAAAACGAACTTGGTCGTTTCCTTTTCCTGTTGCACCGTGGCAGATGGCAGTTGCACCTTCTTTGCGGGCAATTTCTACCAAGCGTTTTGCAATAATTGGGCGTGCCATAGAAGTACCCAGTAAGTATTTGCCTTCATATACGGCATTGGCTTTTACACAAGGATAAATTGCTTCTGTAATAAATTCTTCTGTTAAGTCTTCTATATATAATTTGCTTGCACCTGTTTTGAGGGCTCTTTCTTCCAAGCCTTCGGTTTCTTTGCCTTGGCCTACGTTACCACACACTGCGATAACTTCTGCATCGTTATAGTTTTCTTTTAACCAGGGGATAATTACAGTTGTATCCAAACCGCCGGAATATGCAAGTACAATTTTTTCTTTCATGATTGTCAGCCTCCTATTTGTTTTTATGTTCAGTCAGAATATTTTTTTTCATTTTCATTGATTTTTATTATACACTTCATAATGGAAATAATCAATTCATTTTTAATAAAAAGTGCATATTATGTGAATTTTGTGTATATTTATGAAAATGTCGGTGGATAAATATAACAATTTGGAGAGTTTTTTTGCAAAGGTACCATTGTGTTATGAGAAGTTTATAAGTAGGAAGTGAATAAAATTCATAACATATACATATTTTTATCCCGCAAGAACCTCTTTCCTATTATAGCATTTTGTGCTAATATGAAAGCAGTATTTTAACTTAGCATTTTACGTACAGATAAGGAGGATTTTACTATGAAGTTTTTGACTTATCGCTATGACGATAAAGAACAAATCGGTGTATTAAATCTTGAGGAAACAGCAGTAATTCCTCTTTCTGTATGCCAAATTCCGCATTTGAGCATGAATGCATTTTTAGAAAATGTTACGGAAGAAATGTTATCCAAGATTGAAGAGGAAAGAAAACACCCCTCACAGGAGATTTTTTTAGAACGTATCACTAAATGCCCACCCATACCTTCCCCTAAGCAGGATGTGATTTGCTTAGGCATTAATTACATGGCACACGCTGTGGAATCTGCAAGGTATAAGGAGGAAGCCTTTGGCGGAGAGCGGCCGTATGCCGTATATTTTTCCAAGAGGGTAAATCGGGCAGTGGCAGATGGCGAAGAGATTGACGGCCATTTTGATATTGTGGATAGTTTGGATTATGAAGTGGAGTTGGCGGTTGTCATAGGAAAAGATGCAAAAAATGTA
The DNA here is from genome assembly GCA_012519385.1 of Candidatus Epulonipiscium sp. Classification (GTDB taxonomy): domain Bacteria; phylum Bacillota; class Clostridia; order Lachnospirales; family Anaerotignaceae; genus JAAYQI01. Next base: position 6,436 of record JAAYQI010000148.1, on the reverse strand, counting down.
TCCAAAGAAGAAGCCTTTGACTATGTGTTTGGCTATACTATATTAAATGACATCAGTGCCAGAAATTTACAGACTGCCCATAAGCAGTGGTATTTTGGCAAGAGCTTGGATGGCTTTACCCCCATGGGGCCATGGATTGTTACAAAGGATGAGTTTCAAAACCCTCCTGCCTTAGGCATTCGCTCTTATGTCAATGGAGAGCTTCGGCAAAACAGCACCACAGATTTATTGATTTTTGATATTGCCCATGTCATCAGTGAGCTTTCTCAAGGGATGACATTGCAGGCAGGCACCATCATTGCCATGGGTACTCCTGCGGGAGTGGGAATGGGCTTTGTTCCCCCTAATTTTTTGAAAAAAGGAGATACCATTCGGTGCGAAATTGAAGGAATTGGTTCTCTTGTGAATATTGTGAAATAAAAGGAGAAGGATATGAGTAAAATAAAGGTCATGAGTGTGTTTGGCACACGGCCAGAAGCAATTAAAATGGCACCTTTGGTAAAATGTCTGGAAAAAACACCAGAGGTGGAAAGTATCGTATGCGTAACGGCACAACATAGGGAAATGTTAGACCAAGTGTTGCATATTTTTGATTTGCACCCTGATTATGATTTGAATATTATGCGTCCAAGACAAACCTTAGCGGGCATTACCACTAGAGCCTTGGAGGGTCTTAGTGAGGTAATCGCAGAGGCAAAGCCTGATATTGTTTTGGTGCATGGAGATACCACCACCACCTTTGCAGGGGCGTTGGCTGCGTATTATAATCAAGTAAAAGTGGGTCACGTGGAGGCAGGGCTTCGTACCTATGATAAGTACCAGCCTTTTCCCGAGGAAATGAACCGTACCTTAACAGGAGCATTGACGGATTTGCATTTTTCTCCTACACCCCTTGCCAAAGAACATTTGTTGAAGGAAAATATTTCCCCTAAGAAAATTTTTATTACGGGAAATACAGTAATTGATGCGTTAAAAACTACCATTGAAGACGATTACCGTTTTACAGTAGTAGAATTAAATGATATTGATTTTCAGGCAAAACGAGTGATTGCCATAACAGCACACCGTCGGGAAAACTTGGGTGAACCCTTAAAAAACATCTGCAATGCCGTAAAACGCCTTGTGCTTCAAAATGAGGATGTGGAGGTTGTTTATGCAGTGCATAAAAATCCAGCCGTAACAGAAGTGGTATATGACATTTTAGGGGGTACCCCTAGAGTGCATCTGCTAGACCCTTTAGATTTAAAGGATATGCATAATTTGATGTGCCGTTCTTATTTTGTAATGACAGATAGCGGTGGATTGCAGGAGGAAGTGCCTTCCATGGGTAAACCAGTGTTGGTACTGCGAAATGTAACAGAACGCCCTGAGGGCATTGATGCAGGCACATTAAAACTGGCAGGCACCGATGAACAGACCATCTATGATATGGCTAGCACACTGCTTCATCAGCAGGAGGAATATGAAAAAATGGCACAGGCAAAAAATCCTTTTGGTGACGGCTATGCTTCTGAAAGAATTGTGCAGGCAATCTTATATCATTTTGGCATCAAAAAAGACAGACCTGACGAGTATCGTATCGTATAATATAACATAACATGGATGAAAATAGGCATGAATATTGATAGGAGGTTAATACTATGAAAGAAGAAAGAATGGCAGTTTTAAATATGCTGGAAAAAGGTGTTATTTCTGCACAGGAGGCAGAACGCCTTCTGTTTGCGTTACAGGATAATACAAGTATGGAAAAAGAGCGTCTTTATCGTGCTGTAAATAAGACGGTTTCTAAAGCTGGCGGCTTGCTTGGTTCTATTACAAAGGCACTTGGCGAGAAGGCTGATAAACTAGAGCCGAAAGTAAAGCATATGGCGGAAAAAGTGTCAGAAAAGGCTTCTGTAGTGGTGGACGATGCAAAAACATATGCACAAAAGCTGAAAGAAAAAAGAGAGCGTAATAAAGAAGAAGACTGGATTGATTTGGATGACGAAGATTTTCAGGATGTAGAAGAATTTTTTGAAGAAGAAGAGGCAGACAAGGAGAAAACCAACCAAGAAATGCCTCAGTATGCAAGAAACTTGGAAAGCTATATGAATAATATTCAGATGCAAATGGATGAGCTTAATGATGCGGAAAGCTATTTGAAACAGGCATTTGGCTTAACCGATGAGGATAGCATGGAATTACTGGAGGATGAGGAGGAAACTCCCAAAAAACAAGCATCAGAAACTGCACCAGTAGCTGAGGAGCAGGAACCAAAAGAAGAATCTGAGGATAAGGAATAAATTATTTTTTTAAAAAAATAGATTTTTAGAAAGACGCCATGCTTTGGGGCATAGCGGCAGAAGGAGCGTTCTATGAACCAAAATGCAAAACAAGAGGTAATCAGTTGGATTAAAACCGTTGGTTTGGCAATATTGCTTGCGTGGGTAGTAACGTCGTTTTTGATTGTCAATGCTACAGTGCCCACAGGCTCTATGGAAAATACCATTATGACTGGGGATAGAATTATTGCAAACCGCCTTGCCTACTGGCAAGGTGAGCCCCAGAGGGGAGATATTGCGGTATTTCGGTATCCTGATGACCCATCGGGAAAAGTCCTTTTTGTGAAGCGTATTATAGGGCTTCCAGGAGATGTGGTGGAGGTAAAGGAAGGGCAGGTATACATTAATGGAGAGTCTACCGCCTTAGAAGAACCGTACCTCAAGGAAACAGCCTATGGCAACTTTGGGCCTTATGAGGTGCCTGAAGGGGAATATTTTATGATGGGAGATAACCGAAATAACTCTCTGGATTCCCGCTCTTGGAGGAACCATTATGTGCCTAAGAAGGATATATTGGGCAAGGTATTGTTCCGATATTTCAAAGGGTTTAAATGGCTCGCATAAGCAACAAAAAGCTGATTTTTTTCTGCGTAATATGTTAGCAGGAAATCAGCTTTTTTTATGTAATAAAAATAGTATGTGACAAGTAAGTAGACTTGGAATATAGAAAGATTCAGACTGTAGCCAAAGCCTTGATGGATTCTCACTCAAACAATCACAAGGGTTTTACCCTTAGACCCTTATAAAACCACATAGGTATGCGATTTTAACGAAAGTTTTGGTCTCGCTTTTTCAAAAAAGCGAGTGGGTTTGGGCAAAGCCCAAGGTTTGTCTTTGTTCTGGGATTTCTCCTATTTTTTTAAAGTTTTCAGATAATCCTTTGTTTCCTTGGGAATCCGTGAGGATTCACATATTTTTTGTATGCTTTTTCCATAGGTCCAAGGGTCAAGGGTGGAGTGATGACGCAGATAGTCTATGGTTTTTTCGGGGAACTTTGCACAAGCCTCGGAAATGAGCCATGCTTGTCCCATACGTACATAATAAAAATCGTCTTTAATCTTATCACAGCGAGAAATCACTTTATCAATATAGGGTTCTTCTATATAATTGGCAAGCATGGCAACTAACCCAACCCGCACAGCCCATGGATTTTTGGAATGAAGGTAAAGGCTGAGATGATTCCAAAATTCTTGCTTGTGGTTTCGGATGGGTTTTTTTAAGCTGGTGCAAAAAGTGTCGCAAGATGCCCAACTTTGTATTTTTTGTATGAAATTGTCAGCTTCTGTCTGAAATTCCTCATAGCTCATAGGCAGCCCTGTAATGATAAGCCCATGCAAAAGGACTTCTTCATGATAGTTTTTGCTGCAATATTTTAGAAATTCCTTAGCATTGCCTTTGCAAATCTCTTTTGCGTACTTTCTTAATATAGGTAAACGGATTCCAATGATAGGTTCCTTAGAGTTTAAAATCTTTTGATGAAACTTTTGATAGCTTTCCTCAGAGGATTGCTGAAGATATGTCAAAAAGGCATCATAATCTGACTTTGTCCAATGTTCTCGAATCAAAAGCATAGATATTTCCTCCTAATCTTAATAACCTATTGCAAATACAATAACACTTGCTTACTGTATGGTAACATTTTATGAAGATAGGGGCAATAGTTTTTAAATATGAATTGAAACAATGAGGAAATGGTTTTTTTGAAAAGGAAAACAGCGGCCGACTTGGGGGAGACCGCTGTTTTTTGGGGTGGTTTTGCTATAAAGCAAACGGTGCTCTATAGCATAAAAAAAAGATGTGCAAAGAGGTGATTTCAAAGGAGATTGTTTTCCTGTTAGGGGAATAACATTGTGTGGAAAACATCCTCTGGAATCAAAAAGTTTAGGGATGTGACAGCAAAAAACAAAAACAGACAATTTTGTAAACAACTAATTATTCCATTTTTGATACTAATTTTACCGTCATATATAGAATGCACTGTTTTTTGCAAAAAGTCAAGTTAAAAATGACTGTTTTTTTGATTGAATTACAAAATTGGTAAATGTATTAAAAAAAATCATATAAAGATGGTATGATTCTTTCAAGAATAGATAAATTATTCGGTATCGTTGGTGAGATTTAGTTTGTCAAATATGTAAAATAAAAGACTCAAAATCATACCAACCATACAAGCTAATATCATTCCTCTTAATTCTATATTGCCAAATTTTACTGCGATGCCAGAAAGACCCACTACAAATATAACAGAGGTGAGAGTCAAGTTTTTGGATTGACTATAATCCACTTTAGAATCCACCAAAATACGAATACCTGAGCTACCAATCATACCATACAGCAAAAAGGAGATACCGCCGATTACCGCAGGGGGAATGGTGCCAATTAATGAAGAAAGCTTGCCAACAAAAGAGCAGATAATGGAAAGAACAGCAGCACCCGCAATTACACGCACGCTGTATACCTTTGTTACCGCCATAACGCCAATGTTTTCGCCGTAGGTGGTGGTAGGCACAGAGCCAATAAAGCCTGATAACATGGTAGAAAAGTTATCTGCAAAGAGGGAACGGTGCAAGCCAGGGTCTTTTAATAAATCTCTGCCTATAATTTTACTTGTAACAATCTGATGCCCAATGTGTTCAGAACTGATTACAAGAAGTACAGGAAGCATAATTAAAATAGATTCCAGATTAAACTTTGGAGTAGAAAAGTTAGGAATTGCAAAAATAGGAGCGGCAGCTACTGCATCAAATGTCACAGAATGAGTTGCTATAGCAGCAATATAACCGCATATAATGGCAATCAAAATAGGAATGACAGATAAGAATTTTTTGAAAAGAACGGAGCCAAATACGGCAACACCAAGTGTGACGATAAATACAATAATATTAGCATGAGAAATGGGATTACCATCTGCAGGGAGAAGACCTGCGGTAGAAGCTGCTGTGCCTGCCAATTCCAGACCAATTAAGGCAACAACGGGGCCCATAGCAGCGGGAGGAAGAACAATATCAATCCAATCAGAACCGAACTTATAAATGATAGCAGCTAAGATACATCCACAAAAGCCAACAGCTGCAAAAGCACCTAGTGCATAGGAATAACCAAACTTTTCAATAATGATAGCACCAGGGGCCAAAAATGCGAAGCTGGAGCCAAGGTAAGCAGGTGCTTTTCCCTTTGTAATCAAAATAAAAAGTAACGTTCCGACTCCATTCATAAACAATACTACAGCAGGATTGATTTGAAATAAGAAAGGAACCAGCACTGATGCACCAAACATGGCAAACATATGCTGAATACTAAGAGGAATTAGCATTGATGCAGGAACTTTATCCTCTACTTGAATAACTTTGCGGCTTTCCAAATGAATAACCTCCTTAATTCATAAATAAAATGATAGGTAAAATTGCTTTTTAGCAAAGATTATATCACTAACAGGACAGGTGTGCAATCTATTTTTTTGGAAATTTCTTTTTTCTAAGAAACTGTTTGATAAAGGGAGGATGGGGATAATTTTTTGTGACTTTATTATAGGGAAATTTGGAGATAAAGATACCATGAAAATAAAAAGAATATATAAAATCTCTTTTTTTTTCTTAACAAATGGGGTATAATGACAAGGAAGAATCGTAAATGGTACTCAATTTTTGACGTTTATATAAGGAGGAAACCGATATGGCAGTTCAAGTAACTAAAGATATGGTAATTGGCGAGATTTTAATGATGGATAGAGCAATTGCACCCATTTTAATGCAGGCTGGAATGCACTGTGTTGGATGCCCTTCTGCTGCAGCTGAAACATTGGAAGAAGCAAGCCTTGTGCATGGCATGGATGTTGAAAAATTAGTGGCAGATATCAATGCATATCTGGCTAACAAGTAAGATTATAAATTACGAAATGTAAAAAAGGTATTTCATATCTATATGAAATACCTTTTTTGTGCGCTTTTTTATTGCAACTCTTCCCACTGGGAGTATAATTCCTCCAAGTAAGATTCCAGAGTTACTTTTTCTGAAAAAATATTAGCGGCCTTTTCTGCATCGGAGCTGATAGCCTCTTGAAACAAAAGCTCCTCTAGCTGCTTAATTTTTTCCTCGGTTTGTTCAATGTTCTTTTC
>JAAYQI010000147.1 GCA_012519385.1 Candidatus Epulonipiscium sp. | reverse complement strand
TTCTCGTATCCCCGCTGGATACTTTTTCATTCCTTTTTTTCCGGACATAGTAAGACCCCCTTATGTAGTTTTATTATCCTACATAAGGGGGCTTTTTGTCATTGTCCGTTTTTACTGGATCTGTTCACATAGTCTCTGCCTTTTATAATTATCGTGCAACTTATAATTATCGTGCAACCAAAAGTTTTTTCAACGCCTGCTCCAAGTTTTCGATGGTGAGAGGGTACATATGAAATTCTTTATTTAAAATATCATAGGTACGGCTCCAATAATTGCTCCAGCTTGGCCTTTTTGCAGGATTGAGCCACACAATGTGAGGATATTTTTCCTTGAAACGAGTAAGCCACTCGATACCCGGTATTTCATCTCTAACGCCATAGTTATAATAGCTTCCTTCCAAAAGCTCGGAAGGCTCCATCATGGCATCCCCAACAATAATTACTTTGTATTCACTGCTTAAATTATTTAATATCCAGTTGGTATCAATGGTTTCATTATACCGCAAGGTTGGGTCGGTATATACTCTGGAATAAATGCAGTTATGAAAATAAAATACCTGCAAGTCCTTAAAATGACTAGATTTGCTAGCAGCTTGGAATAATGCACTACACATACGGCTGTAGTATTCCATTGAGCCGCCGGAGTCCATAAGCAAAAGTACCTTTACGGTATTTCTACGAGGTTTTTCGTAGACGATTTTTAATGAGCCTGCGTTGTTACAGGTTTCTTTGATGGTGCCATCAATGTCAAACTCTGTTTTTTCGGCATCGATTGTGCTGGAAAACTGCCTCAAACGGCGAAATGCCATTTGGAATTGCCGTGTGTCCAAAATATTATCGTTACGAAAATCTCTGAATTTACGCTCTCCTGCTACCTGCATGGCAACACGGTGACGAGATTGGCCACCTACACGGATGCCCTTAGGGCTGTAGCCGCTATTGCCAAATATGGAAACGCCCCCCGTTCCAACCCAATAGCTGCCGCCATTATGCTCCTCTTTTTGCTCCTCCAACCGCTCCAAAAACATTTTTTGGATTTGCTCTGGAGAAAGATACTGATTTTTCATGGCACGCTCCATATCAAAGGAGTTCCCAGGAGTTTCCTTGGGGTTTTCCAACCAATCCAATAGCTCTTTCGGGAGTTCATCGGTAAATTCTATATCTTTAAAAAACTCTAAAAACGCACCGTCAAACTTATCAAAATCCGTTTCGGATTTTACAAGTATGGCACGGCACAAGTAGTAAAACTTTGTTAGGCTGGCACCACTTAAGCCTTTATCCAAGGCTTCCATTAATGTCATCCACTCATTCAAGGAGACGTTAAGCCCTCTTTGCCTGAGTAAGTAAAAAAATGCACTAAACATAGTTAATCACCCGCCTTAACGAAGATAGCGGCGCATGGTGTCAATATCTTCATTCTTTTTTAACAAAACACCGGCAAAAGGGATTTCTGCCTTGATTTTTTCTGGTGAAATACCGCCAATTATCAATGCCTGTATCCAGTCAATGACTTCAGAGGTACTAGGTTTTTTCTGTATTTGGGATAAATTACGAATCCAATAAAATGCTTCCATTACTTGTTTTAATAAAGTATCCTCTAAGTTATTAAAATGTACTTTTACAATTTGCTCCATTAATTCTTGGTTCGGAAATTCGATGTAATGGAAAATACATCTTCTTAAAAAAGCATCGGGAAGCTCTTTTTCCGCATTGGAGGTAATAATAACGATAGGACGCTTTTTGGCAGAAATGGTTTCTTGAGTTTCAGGAATATAAAACTCCATTTTATCCAGCTCCCAAAGTAAGTCGTTAGGGAACTCCAAATCCGCCTTATCAATTTCGTCAATCAATAAAATTACTTGTTCGTCTGATTGAAAAGCATCTCCCAATTTTCCAAGTTTTACGTATTTTTTGATATCATCAACACCCTCATTACCAAACTGGCTGTCGTAAAGACGCTGTACCACGTCATAAACATAAAGACCATCCTGTGCTTTGGTGGTGGATTTTACGTTCCAGATAATAAGTTTTTTGTTTAAGGAGGTAGCAATAGCCTGTGCAAGCATGGTTTTTCCTGTACCAGGTTCTCCCTTAATGAGAAGAGGTTTTTGTAATGCTATGGAAATATTTACCGCCCCCATTAACTCCTCTGATACCACATAGTCATTGCTGCCTGAAAATGTATTTGTACTCATTTGTTCACACCTCTCCAATTTTTCATTTCAGTTTATTGTAGTTGGCAAAGTTTCTTTTTGTCAACAGTTAAATGGCAAAAAAGGCGGAATTCATAGGGAATTCCTGTATTTTCAGCTAAAAACCGTGATTTTGAAAGAATTTCATTCACGTAAAGAGAAAATAGTAAAGTAAGGCATTCTTTTGAAGTTGATAGATAAAATATATTGGTATGAAAAAATGCATGGGTATTTGCGGAAGTATTGCTCATCGTTTTCATTTATGGGATAATAGGGAAAATAGATAGCACTGCGAAAAAAAAGTCCCTTTTATTTAAATATAATACAATCAAAGTACAAGGAGTGAGTAAGATGCCGAATATAACCGAATGGATTGTAAATGAAGACGATGCTGAGTTAAAGGATTTTCAGCGGCGGCTGGTGGATATTTTTTCTGGGGCAAGGGTGAATTTTTTAATTGGCTCAGGTTTTTCTAAGCCTTTTTTAGAAACACTGGGGGACTTGGAGGATATTCAGACACATCTGAGCCGTCTTTCCATGGAGCCTGCAGATAAGCTGCTTCTGACAGGGTATTTGTTATGGATTTACTTTTGCAATTGTATGTATGCCATGGTAGATGTGCAAGCGGAAGAACTGGTGGAGCAAAGGCGTTTTGCCAATCTTATGTATGCTTTGATGAATGAAAGAAGCACTCCTGTACTAAGCAAGCAGATAAATATTTTTACTACCAACTATGACCCTATTTTGGAATTGGTGTTTGATGCCAACCGTAATATTGCCTATAACGATGGGTTTGAAGGAAGAATCAATCCTTATTTTTCCTCCTCCAATTTTAGTAAGTTGATTTATCGCCAAGCGATTTTTTCCAATAATAAAGTTGAGGTTCCTGTGGTAAATATTTTAAAAATGCATGGTTCCTTAACGTGGGATAGAATTCCGGAAACAGATAATATCGGCTATTGCGATTATCGAGAAAAACTCCATCGGTTTTATGAAGAAAACCATAAAACCTTTGACCAAGAAATAGTGGATACCATGAATTATATTTTGGACAATAAGGAAAATAAATCCATTCCAGAGCTAACAGAAGACTTAGCTAAAGCGGCACTAAAAAGCACTGCTCACGGAAGAATGGAGGATTTTTTAAAAAATTATACAGAGCAATTACAAATTGTGAATCCCACCAAGGAAAAATTTGACACTACCATTATGAATATTGCTTATCACGAGCTGATTCGTATTTTTTCCAACGAGCTGGAAAAGGAAAATTCCGTATTGTTGGTATATGGTTTTTCCTTTAAGGATGAGCATATCTTGGAAATTACCAAGCGTTCCATTGTAAACCCTACGTTGCAAATTTATATTTTCTGTTACGATGACATCAGTGCCGAGGAAATGATGCGTCATTTTCAAGTTGCCAAGAACCATAATATTTTCTTGGTACGGATGGAGAATGAGGAGTTTCAGCTAAATAGGCTCAATGATATCCTTCAAAGTATTATTGAGGATAAGGGGGATTATCGTGCTAAATGAATTTATGAAGCTGGGGCAGGTGGTAGAGGTACGGGGGCAAAAAATCCGTGCGAGAGTGTTTGAAAATAAAAATGGCCCCATCCTCCTTTACAAAGGAGATATCATTAAAAATGTTTCGGTAGGAAGTTTTATTAAGATACCCAAGGGTTTTATCAGTATCATCGG
>JAAYQI010000146.1 GCA_012519385.1 Candidatus Epulonipiscium sp. | reverse complement strand
TGAGTATTTTTTCTAAAGGAATGGCTTCTGCGGTTTCTACCATGCTTCTTGCATTAGGATAGGTCACCACGCCGCCAATACCGATATAAAATCCCATTTTTACGTATTCCTTTGCCATTTCAGCACTGCCCGAATAGCAATGGATGACTCCTTTACGAACCTTACTTTGCCGAATGATATCAAAACATTCCTGTGATGCCTCACGGGAGTGGATAATCACTGGCAGACGAAGCTCCTCAGCTAGTTTCAGCTGTTTTTTAAACCAAAAACGCTGAGTTTCTCTTGGGTTGTTCTCATAATGGTAATCCAGACCGATTTCACCAATGGCAACACACTTTTTATGGTCTGCCAAACGACGTAACTCGGCAATAGTTTCGTCGGTCATATTATTTAATTCATGGGGGTGAACCCCTACACTAGCATAAATATAATCATATTTTTCTGCTAATTTTAGCCCTGTACGGGAGCTTTTTAAGCCAGAAGCACTATTGATGACAATATCAATACCACAAGAGGGAAATTCTTTTAATAGCTGGTCCCTATCGGCATTAAACTGCTTGTCATCATAATGGGCATGAGATTCAAAATACATTAGCCAACCTCCGATCCAGATGGGAAGTCTGCCTTATCGGTAGTGAGCAGAGAAAGATTTCCGTTTTCGTCATCTGCGGCAAGAATCATGCCGTAGGAAAGCTCACCCATCATTTTTCGTGGTTTTAAGTTATAAGCAACGATAACTTTTTTGCCTACCATTTCCTCGGGAGTGTACCAAGGAGAAATGCCTGAAAAAATAACTCTTACTTCTTCTCCAATTTTTACTTGGTTACGAAGGAGTTTTTTTGATTTTTTTACAGTTTCACTGGCAATCACTTCTCCCACTTTAAGCTGAACCTTAATAAAGTCCTCAATGGTAATTTCTTCAGGAATTTCTGGTTCATCAGCAGATTTTGCCTCTTGTGCTTTTTCTTCTTCTTTTGCTTGATTTGCAATAGAGGTGGATTGGGATGCTTTGATTGCAAGTTCCAGTTCCTCTAATTCTTTTTTCATATCAATTCTAGGGAAGATAACAGCACCTTTTTCTACTTTTAAGGTTTTGCTTAATAATCCCCATTGTTTGGTGGAATCCCATGTTTTTAAAGCCTCATCAGTAATGCCAAGCTGTTTCCATATTAATTCTGGAGTGTTTGGCATAAAGGGCTGAATCAATACGGAAATGATACGGATGCTTTCTGCCACATGGTAAAGAGCCGCCGCCAAGTCAGGATGCTTGTCCTCTTCTTTAATCAAAATCCATGGCTGTGTTTCATCAATATATTTATTGGTTCTGCGAATAAGATTCCACAGCTCAATGAGTGCATCGCTAAAGAGCATTTTTTCCATGGCTGCCTCTACCTTTTCGGTGGTTTGGGTTGCCACTTTTTCTAAGTCCGCATCAAAATCTGTACCGCCTTGTTTTTCGGGAAGCTGTCCGCCGAAGTATTTTTCAATCATACCTACGGTTCTGGAAACGAGGTTGCCCAAGTCGTTGGCTAAGTCGGAGTTAATTCTTTGTATGAGTGCTTCGTTATTAAAGTTTCCGTCTTGCCCAAAAGCGATTTCTCTTAATAAGAAATAACGAATGGCATCCACGCCGTATTTGTCCACCAAAACATTAGGGTCAACTACATTTCCTACGGATTTGGACATTTTGCCGCCGTTGATAACAAGCCAGCCGTGGCCAAAAATTTGCTTTGGCAGAGGAATATCCAGTGCCATTAACATAGCAGGCCAAATGATGGAATGAAAACGCACAATTTCTTTACCTACTACATGAACATTGGCAGGCCAGTATTTTTTGAATAAGCTGTCATCATCACTACCATAGCCTAATGCAGTGATATAGTTGGAGAGGGCGTCAATCCAAACATATACAATATGCCCAGGGTCAAACTCAACAGGGATACCCCATTGGAAAGAGGTACGGCTTACTGCCAAGTCTTCTAAGCCAGGTTTTAAGAAGTTGTTAATCATTTCATTTTGGCGGGTGTTGGGCTGTAAAAATTCAGGATTTTGTTCCATGTATTGTATAATTCTATCTTGATATTTGGAAAGGCGGAAGAAGTAGCTTTCCTCCTTCACCATCTCAACACTACGGCCGCAATCAGGGCATTTACCATCTACCAGCTGATGCTCGGTGAAAAAGGACTCGCAAGGAGTACAGTACCAGCCTTCATAGGCACTTTTATAAATATCTCCCTGGTCATACAGTTGTTTGAATATTTTTTGTACTGCCTTGATATGATAATCATCTGTGGTGCGGATAAATTTATCGTAGGAGATATTGAGTGTTTTCCAAAGCTCTTTGATGCCAACAACAATTTTATCTGTATATGCCTTGGGTGACATTCCTTGTTTTTCGGCGATTCGTTCTATTTTTTGACCATGTTCGTCGGTTCCTGTTAAAAACATAACATCATAACCCCGCAGCCTTTTATAACGTGCCATGGCATCTGTGGCTACAGTGCAATAAGAATGACCAATGTGCAACTTATCACTGGGGTAATAGATGGGTGTAGTTATGTAGTACTTTTCTCTTTCCAAGAAGATCCCTCCCAAATTATCTGAATGTTTTTTGTATTTTTATATAGTATTTACCAAAATTTGCAGAAAATACATTTATAAGCGTTATTATATCTGTTTTGTAAAAAAAATGCAATGAAATACAATAACAGCGTGGCAAAGAAATGTCACGCTGTTTATCAGGTTTATTTTAAGTTTTCAGGGTTTAATACTTCTAGCTCGGGTAGAACAAAGCGTCCGTCTTTCCGAATGAGTACATCATCAAAATAGATTTCGCCGCCGCCATATTCTGGTGTCATAATAAGTACCAAATCCCAGTGGATAGCGGATTTATTTCCGTTTGGGGCATCATCATAACAATTCCCTGGAGTAAAGTGGATGCTTCCCATGATTTTTTCATCAAATAATATGTTATTCATAGGTTTTAGAATGTAAGGATTTACGCCAATGGCAAACTCACCCACATATCTTGCGCCTTCATCGGTGTTAAAAACCTGCTCCAACCGCTCTGTATCATTGCCGGAGCATTGCACAATTTTTCCATCTTGAAAAGTAAGGCTGACATTTTCAAAAGTGAAACCATTGTACTGGGAAGGTACATTGTAGGTAATGGTACCGTTTACAGAATTTTTTACAGGTGCGGTATATACCTCGCCATCGGGGATATTGCATAGCCCTGCACATTTTACAGAAGGAATATCCTTGATAGAGAAGGTGAGGTCTGTATCTTTTGCCACAAGCCGTACTTTATCGGTACGATCCATCAGTGCAGATAAGCTATCCATAGCCATAGACATTTTGCTGTAATCTAAGTTACATACTTTGAAGTAAAAATCTTCAAAATCTTCTAAGCTGGTTTTGGCAAATTGCGCCATGGAATTGGTAGGATAGCGCAGTACCACCCATTTGGTATGAGGTACGCGGATATCATGGTGGACAGGTGAGGTGTGCAGGCGGTTAAATAAGTCCATTTTATCCCCTGGTACATCCGCCATTTCCATTAAATTATCTTCGCCACGAACGCCGATAAAGGCATCCATCTTACGCATACGCAGAGAATCCCACTCTGTCATAAGATGAAGCTGCTCCTCTGTTGCTCCAAGGTAAAGCTCCCTATCCAAGCTGTTAGTATTAAGTTCTACAAAGGGTAGACCTCCTACGGCATACACTTCTTTTATAATTTGTTTTACCAGCGGAATGGGATGCACTCCGTTGCAGGAAATCAGTATTTTTTCGCCTTTTT
>JAAYQI010000011.1 GCA_012519385.1 Candidatus Epulonipiscium sp. | reverse complement strand
AGCTCTGTATGTAGTAAATCTTCAAAGGCATCCACATAGCTAATATAAGCGTTTTTTTCGCCTATATTCAGCTCTAACTTATCCATGGGAAGGGTTTCTTGAAAGATTTCATAAAAAATTTCCTGAATCAAGTGCTGATGTTTCAGTTCGTCTAAATAGGCAGTACGAATGGTATGAGAATCTCTTTGCAAATCTTTTTCTGCAAGCAGTCTTTGGTAGGCGTCAGCAGCATCATAGGCTTCTTGCAGGGCAATTTGCAGCATATTCAGTATTTTTTCATCATTACGAAGCCCTGTGGTCTCTGTATTGGATTCGCTGGCGGAAACGTCTTTTTTTATGGTGGTACGGGTGGTTGTTGGCATATTATATGGGTACATAGCAATCTCCTTTTCGATTTTTTATATCTATATGCCGCAAGGAGGAGAAATATAGCAATGCTTATCTTATTTTTATCAATACCTAGGGAGTAAAATCTATGTGGAAGTTATAAAAGATTTCTGATATGATAAGAATAGAACAAATGGATGATAAATGGAGTGACAGTAAGCGATGAAAAGAATTATTTTGACAGGCGGAGGTACAGCAGGGCACGTAACTCCTAACCTAGCGTTGTTGCCTGCATTACAAAAAGCAGGATATGATATTTACTATATTGTCTCGGAGCATGGTATTGAAAAGGATCTGATAAAAAAACATAATATTCCCTATGATGCAATCCCTACGGGAAAATTAAGAAGATATTTTTCTATGCAAAACATTACGGATGTGTTTCGTGTGGTTGCGGGAGTAAAGGAAGCCGCAGTGCTGATGAAAAAGAGAAAGCCAGATATTGTTTTTTCCAAGGGCGGTTTTGTGGCAGTGCCTGTGGTATTGGCGGCCAAAATGTTTGGTGTACCGGTGATTATTCACGAATCGGATATGACACCAGGGCTTGCCAATAAAATTGCCATGCCTTTTGCAAAAAAGGTCTGCACTACCTTTTTAGAAACGTTGCAATATGTCCCCAAAGGTAAGGGGGTTCATACTGGTACGCCTATTCGGAAAGAGCTGTTTGAAGGGCAAAAGCAAAAAGGCTTGGAATTATGCGGTTTTACACAAGATAAGCCTGTAATTATGATGATGGGTGGAAGCTTAGGCTCTGTAAAAATTAATATTCAACTGCGGGATGCATTAAAGACATTGCTACAGGATTTTCAGGTGGTTCATATTTGCGGAAAAGGGAACTTGGCAGATAGATTGCAAAACACAAAGGGCTATTGCCAATTTGAGTACGTATCGGAAGAATTGCCCCATATTTTTGCGGCGGCAGATGTGATTATTTCCAGAGCAGGAAGTAACTCCATATCGGAATTTTTGGCGTTACGTAAGCCAAATGTACTGATTCCTCTTTCTGCTAATGCCAGCAGGGGGGACCAGATTTTAAATGCACGTTCTTTTGAAAAACAAGGATATTCTTTGGTGCTTGCTGAGGAGGATATGACGGCGGTTTCCTTGGAAAAATCCATACGACAAGTCTATGAAAACCGAATGACTTATATCTCTGCCATGGAGCATAGTGCCCAAAATGATGGAGTAAAAGGAGTTCTTAGAGAAATCCAGCGATATACAAAATAAGGAGGAATAGGCCATGAAGATACTGGTATGCGGCGGTGCAGGCTATATCGGTAGCCATACGGTGAAGGAGCTTTTGGATAGAAACTATGAGGTTATTGTTGCGGATAATTTGGTAACAGGTCATAAAGGGGCTGTGGATAAAAGAGCACCATTATATGTGGGAGATTTAAAGGACGAGACTTTTTTGGATAAAGTATTTACAGAGCATACCATTGATGCGGTGATTGATTTTGCGGCCTATTCTTTGGTAGGGGAAAGTGTGATTGAGCCTTATAAGTATTTTGAAAACAACATAGGCGGAACATTATCACTGCTGAAAAAAATGAGGGAGCATGGCGTGAAGTATATTGTATTTTCTTCCACGGCGGCAACCTATGGTGAGCCAGAAAATATTCCTATCCTAGAAAGTGATAGAACCAACCCCACTAATCCTTACGGAGATTCTAAACTGGCAGTGGAAAAAATACTTCACTGGTTTGACGAGGCTTATGGTATCAAATATGCTGTGCTTCGCTACTTTAATGCGGCGGGTGCCCACCATAGCGGTACCATTGGGGAGGACCATAAGCCTGAAAGCCACTTAATTCCCATTATTTTGCAGGCGGCACTGGGGCAAAGAAGCCATGTAGGTATTTTTGGCGACGATTATCCCACGGAAGACGGAAGCTGTATCAGAGATTATATTCATGTGACGGATTTGGCGGATGCTCATGTGCTTTCTTTGGAAAAAACCATGGAGGAAAACAAAAGCCGTACCTATAATCTGGGTAACGGAAAAGGATTTTCTGTGAAGCAGGTGGTGGAAGCGGCAAGGCGGGTAACAGGCATTGATATCCCTGCAAAAATTGAGCCAAGACGTGCGGGTGATCCTTCGGTACTGATTGCTTCCTCGGATAAAATTATAAAGGAATTGGGTTGGCAGCCCAAGTATTACACATTGGAAGAAATGATTTCCACTGCATGGAATTGGCATAAAAATCACCCCAATGGTTTTGAAGAATAATGTTTTAAGGCTAGTTTGGGGAACAAAAGATAAGATATTTTCGTCTGTTCTATAAAAATATTTGCGAAAAGCGGAGGACCTCAGAATCCTATGGATTCTTCGGTAGATTTGCTACGCAAATGCGGGTTAAGAAAGCAAATTCGGAAAATAAATTTTTCCATTTGCTTTTCTTACCCTCTTTCTCCGCTCTGT
>JAAYQI010000145.1 GCA_012519385.1 Candidatus Epulonipiscium sp. | reverse complement strand
CGGAGAAGGAGGGATTTGAACCCTCGCGCCGCTATTAACGACCTATCCGCTTTCCAGGCGAACCCCTTCAACCACTTGGGTACTTCTCCATAATAATAATTTTAATTTTCCGGAGAGGGTGGGATTCGAACCCACGGCCCCTTGCGGAGTCACCGGTTTTCAAGACCGGCTCCTTAAACCACTCGGACACCTCTCCGCATGGATTCTCAATTCTCTTCTTGTGAAGTGAACCTTTAACATCTTATCTCATTTTCTTTCCTTTGTCAACAGTTTTTTTCATTTTTTTTAATTCTCTTTTTTCTTAATTTAAAAATTCATCCTGTGACAAATTGAGCTTGTTAACTATACCCTAAATTTCTTTTAGTGTCAACATATATTTTAAAAAATATTCAAGTACTTTTTATTTCTGTAAAAATGATAGCTGTACTGTATAAATCATGCTACAATACAAAAAATATAGTATTCGTAATAAAGGAGGTACACCATATGAAATCTGTTGTTGCGAACCGCTTTTGCAACTATGTAAAAATTCATACTTCTTCCGATAGCCGTTCTGATACCGTTCCCAGCACCCTTATTCAATTAGGCTTTGCACGCCTTTTAGCAGAAGAATGTAAATCCATAGGGCTTACAGATATCAGTTTAGATACCAACGGTTATGTAATGGCCACCCTTCCAAAAAACTGTAATGACGATATTCCTACTATTGGCTTTATCGCCCATATGGATACTAGCCCCGATGCTTCAGGAGATGCCGTAAATCCACGTATCACAGAAAATTATAACGGTGAGGATATTTCCTTAAATGGAATTACTCTTTCTCCAAAAGAATTTCCAAGCCTTCTTCATTATATAGGAGATACTATCATCACCTCCGACGGCACCACCTTATTAGGTGCAGATGATAAGGCAGGCATTGCGGAAATCCTTACCGCTATGGAATATCTTATTGCCCATCCCGAAATCAAGCATGGAACAATCCGTATTGCCTTCACACCAGATGAAGAAATCGGACG
Organism: Candidatus Epulonipiscium sp.; assembly: GCA_012519385.1. Classification (GTDB taxonomy): domain Bacteria; phylum Bacillota; class Clostridia; order Lachnospirales; family Anaerotignaceae; genus JAAYQI01. The sequence continues at coordinate 14,101 of JAAYQI010000145.1, read as the reverse complement.
AGGAGCAGACCATTTTGATGTCAATGCCTTCGGTGCCGATTTTGCCTATACCGTTGACGGTGGAAAAATTGGAGAATTGGAGTACGAAAATTTTAATGCCGCAAGAGCAGATATTCAAATCAAAGGGAAAAGCGTTCACCCTGGCACTGCAAAAAATATCATGATAAATGCCTCTCTTTTGGCATCAGAAATCATCTCGGCACTTCCTAAAAATGAAACTCCAGCAACAACAGAAGGTTATGAGGGCTTTTTCCATGTAGCCCATTTGGAAGGCTCCGTTTCTTCGGCTTCTCTTTCCATCATCATACGTGATTTTGATAAAAATAATTTTGAAGCCAGAAAATCATTCCTGCAATCCGTTGTGGCTCAAATAAATGCCTCTTTTGCAGAGCCCCCTATCTTTATCCGCATTCGGGATGAATATTTTAATATGAAATCTGTTATAGAAAATCATATGCATATTGTTGACTTAGCAAAAAAAGCAATGACTCTTTGTAATATCACCCCCTCCGTTCAGCCAATCCGTGGCGGAACCGATGGTGCGAGGCTTTCCTTTATGAACCTCCCCTGCCCCAATATTTTCACGGGCGGGCATAATTTCCACGGGCCTTTTGAGTTTATTCCCGTTTCTTCCATGGAAAAAGCCGTGCAAGTTTTGGTTACCATTGTGCAACTGTCAGCACAGCAATCATAACTTTTTATTCTGGTTATTCTCTGTTGACAGAAGAATATTGTTGTGTTAGTATAGTTAAAAATTTGATACTTCTATCAGCGATGATTGAGTTATATGGGCAAAGTTGGTTACAATAGCAGAGAGCAGTCTGGGAGAATACTCATGGTGAAAAGACTGCAGTACAACATTTGTAAATTACGTCTCATGAGCTTTTTGTAAGAGTTGTTCCTACAACAAAGGCAAAACGGGTGCTTTCCGTTATAAAAGCCAAAAGATATTTGCTTTTTTATCTATGGGCAAATATAAATTAAGGTGGTACCACGGGTTCTCTCGTCCTTTTCGGACGATAGAACCTTTTTTTGTTTCCAGTCATTTTGTATCTTTTTACAGATACTGTAAAAAAATATTTTTGTAAAGGAGAATGTAAAATGAATACCGTAAAAAATGCTTTTGAAGTATTAAAAGAACGTGGATTTATTGAGCAAATGACCCACGAAGATGAAATTAAGGCCCTCTTTAGTAAAGGCGAGCCTGTTACATTTTATATTGGCTTTGACCCCACTGCAGATAGCCTTCATGTAGGCCACTTTTTAACAGTAATGGCAATGGCTCATATGCAGCGCTGTGGCCACCGCCCCATCTGCCTTATGGGCGGAGGTACTGGTATGATTGGTGACCCCACAGGTAAATCCGATATGCGTCGTATGATGACCGTAGAAGAAATTGATTATAATGTATCTTGTTTCAAAAAACAGCTTTCTCATTTCATTGATTTTGATGATGATAAAGCCATCATCGTCAATAATGCAGATTGGTTAAGAAATCTAAACTATATCGAATTCCTGCGTGAAATCGGCGTTAGCTTTTCCGTAAACCGTATGCTTACTGCTGAATGTTTTAAAACTCGTATTGAAAAAGGTCTTTCCTTCTTAGAGTTTAACTATATGATTATGCAGGCGTATGATTTCTTGGAATTAAATAAACGCTATAACTGTGTCATGCAGTTGGGCGGTAATGACCAGTGGTCAAACATTATCGCAGGTGTTGATTTAATCCGCCGTAAAGAAGGTAGACCCGCATATGGCATGACATTTTCCCTCTTAACCAATAGCGAGGGCAATAAAATGGGAAAAACAGAAAACGGCGCTGTATGGCTTGACCCTGCTAAAACCTCCCCTTATGAGTTCTACCAATACTGGAGAAACATTGGGGATAAAGACGTAGCAAAATGCCTTGCACTGCTGACCTTCCTTCCAATGGAAGAAGTAAATCGCCTTGGTGCTTTAGAAGGCAGTGAAATCAATCATGCCAAAGAAGTATTGGCTTTTGAGCTGACAAAAATTGTTCATAATGAAGAAGAAGCCTTAAAAGCACAAGAAGCCGCAAAATCCCTTTTCGGAAAAGGTGCTGCCAGCGGCTCCGTTCCCACTACAGAAATGGATGCTTCCCAGTGGGCAGAAGGTATGGATATCCTCACCCTCCTAACCACAACATCCTTAGCACCTTCTCGTGCAGAGGCTAGACGCCTTGTTCAGCAAGGAGGTGTCCGTGTGGCAGATAAAAAGATTGATTCCATTGAGCATAAAGTGACGTTATCTGATTTCACAGATCATTCTCTCTTAATTCAAAAAGGAAAGAAAGTATTCCATAACGTGGTAATTCGCCAATAATCATATTTCATAAAAAAATCCCATGAGAAACTTCTCATGGGATTTTTTATTTTCTTTTAAATGATGTTTATGTAATAAGTTGTGCAAAGCTACCTTTAGAAGCTTCTTTTTTCACAATAATCTGTTTGTCTATTTTTCCTTTCAACTCTGCAACGTGTGAAATAATACCAATAAGCCGATTCCCCTGGGAAAGCCCCGCTAGTGTATGAATCGCCTGTTTGAGCGCTTCCTCGTCTAAAGAGCCAAAGCCCTCATCCACAAACATTGTATCTAATTGAATACCTCCCGCAGAACTCTGTATTTCATCAGAAAGCCCCAGTGCCAAAGATAACGATGCCTGAAAAGCTTCTCCTCCCGAAAGGGTTTTCACACTGCGCACACTGCCGTTGTAGTGGTCAATCACATCTAGCTCCAGTCCGCTTTGGCTTCTGTTGTTTTCCGCTTCCTTTCTGCGTACCAATTCATATTGCCCTCCAGACATCACCATAAATCTCGTATTCGCACGGGCAATAATTTTATCAAAATACATCATTTGAATATAGGTTTCTAACATAATTTTTTCTTTCCCGCTTATAGTGCCATTTGCAGTATTGGAAAGAGCACGAACCCACGTATACTTGCCTTCCGCTTCTTCCAATGCTTGAGATTGCTTTTGGATACCTTGTAGTGCGGTGTTGTTTCGGTCAAGTCTTGTGGCAATTTCAGATAATATTGCACTGTAGTTGGCTTTTTCAGTAGATAACTCCTCCTTGCGACTTGCCAAATCAGACACATCAACCATTTCGCTATTTTTTATCTGCTCTTTTAATATCTGCATTTTCCCTTCCAATTCTTTTACAAGGGATGTTGTTTTCCGATATTTTCTGTCTGCTTCTTCAAAAGCTTCCTTCATGGCTGTAAGCTTTGCCTCCAATACAAAAACAGCCTTTTGCGCCGCCTCCTTCCCTGAATATGTAAGAGAAGATGCTAACTTTTGTTGATTTTCCAGTAATCCCTTTATCTCTATAGAAAGAGAAACCACAGTATCTTTTATTTCCATAAAAGCTGTATTGGCAGTCTTTCGTTGTTCCTCCATTTTTGGAATACTTTCTTCCAACTGCTTTTGCCGTTTTACCTTATTTTGGGCATTTACCAGTTCTTGGAGGAGATTTTTTTCTTCCACGCTTACATGTTGGCGTGCATTCTGCAAGGTACTCACTATTTCCTCAAAATCACAGCCATCCAAAAAAATAACCGCCGATTTCAGTATTGCTTCTTTTTTGCCTTCCGCCTGTACTTTGAGAGATGCCGCCAATTCGCTTTGCTTCGCAGCTTTTTGTTGTGCAAGTTCTGCCCTTTCTTTGGCAAGCTCAAGTTCTTCTTTGCTGGGAGCATTCACTGTCACTACCGCCACTTGGGGATGCTCTGTCGAACCGCATACAGGGCATTTTTCACCTGATATAAGAGTTTGCGCCAATATTCCCGCCTGCTCATCCAAGTAAGCTTTGTATTTGCCGTCATATTCCTCTTTTAACCCTAATGCCTCGGTAGAGCATTGCTGATACTCCTGTTGTGCGGTAGCTAGTTCTGCCGTCAACTTCTTCCAAGCATTGATTTCTTTTTGGATTTCTTCCAGTGATTGTTTTCTTTCTGTTAGCTTTTCTTTTTTTTGCTTTAATTCTCCATATAATAGAGGAGCATCTTTCAATTCTTGCAATTCCTTTTTCTGAAGCTCCAAGGACAGTTCCAGTTGTTTTATTTCCTGTAACTGCTTGTCCTCTTTTTCTAGAAATATCTTGTGGTTTGCCTGTTTTTCAGCAAGTAGTTTTTGATTGTTGTCGTATTCTTCATATTTGGATAATTCATTTTTGGCTATAGCAATAGATTCTGCTAACTTCGCCCGCTGTGCTTCCTTTTCTTTTTCTCCTTCAAATTTTACCGCCGCTTCCTTTTGATAAAGGCTTTTTTCCTCCAGTTCTTTCTCCACTTGCACCAGTGTCTTTTTGGCTTTTTCAATTTCTTCTGCTTTTCCTAGTGCCGTTGCAATTACAGAAAGTTCCTGTTCTATTTGGGCTAATTCCTTTGTAGTAGAATCCTTTTCCATACTATCTTTTTCTATGATTTTGGCAATCACTTCTTTTGTGTCCAAAATAGTGAGTGCTCCGCTTTTCGCTTTTTCCAGTTCCCTTGCTAACTCATCCTCAGGGTTGCAAACAGCACCATCTATATATTGCTTCACACCACTTCTAAGGCTATCGCAAAGCTTGGCCAATTCGCCTGCCTCACTTTTTAATTTCTCCTGCAAAATTTGATACTGTTTTGTACCAAATAATTCACGAAAAATTTTTTGTCTCTCCTCTGTAGAAGCCAAAATAAGTTTTAAAAACTCCCCTTGAGCAATCATAGCAATCTGTGTAAACTGTGCTCTATCCACGCCCAGTATTTCTTTTATGGCAGTATTCACTTCTTTTAGCTTTGTTATCACCCTGCCATCGGGAAAATGCAGTTCCGCATTGGCTTTTTCTACTGTCATCCCATCCCCACGCTTTGCAGGGCGTTCATATTCTGGATTTCTTTTTATGTAGTATTCTTTTTCTGCATATATAAAGGTAAGTTCCACAAAAGTAGGAGTCCCGGCATGGGCATATTTGCTTCTAAACATCCCTGTACTTCTTACATCACCGCTTGGCTCTCCGTATAATGCAAAGGTGATTGCATCAAAAATAGTGGTTTTTCCCGCCCCTGTATCGCCAGTGATGAGATAAAGCCCCTTTTTCCCAAACTTATCTAATTCAAACACAGCCTTTTCGGCGTATGGTCCAAAGGCAGAAACAGTTAGTTTTGTTGGTCTCATTTCTCGCCCTCCCATATGGTTTCCATCAGCTTTTCCAAAAATAATTTTTGTTTTTCGGAAATCTCTTGGTTATTTTGAAGTTTATAAAATTCCGATACCAGTTCCAAAGGCGTTTTTTTCTCCCTCTCGTATCCTCCGTCTATAATATTATTGTTGGCAGTTCTTTTATTATCATAGTCCAGTTTCATACAATTTTTGTAGATAACCCTCAGTTTATTAATAGCATCAGGGATATCTTCTTCATCCGTCAAAGTAATATGGTAGTAATCTTCGCAGTTTAAGTTTTCATAATAGCTTTTTGCAGTCAAGTCCATATATCTTCCCTTTATTACACGCATATCACGTTTTGGCGTTAATCCCACCGTACGAATGTGAATCGTTCCTTTTTCCTGCATTTCCACAACCGTAACAGATTTTTTGTGATTTACTTCAGAAAAAGAGTATTTTAAAGGTGTTCCACAGTATCGTATGGTTTCTCTCATCACACTTTGGGGTTTATGTAGGTGACCCAATGCCACATAATCAAAAGGCTCAAACACATACGCCAAAACTTGGTCAGAACCACCCACAGAAATATCTTCCGAGTCAGAACGCTCTGCTCCCATTACAAATTGGTGAGTTATCAACACATTTCTTACAGATGTATCTACTTCCATGCTATCTATAGCTACTTTCACCGCATCTGTGTAGGATTCTATCACAGCATCAGGAAAATGTGGACGAACATGGGCAGGTTTCAGAAAAGGCAACATATATATATGAACCTCTCCATACTGGTCCTGTAACTTGATTGGCTCAATATGCTTGTTATATACAGGTGACATATAAACACCGCTACCACACATAAGCCTTGCACCAAAAGCAATCCTCTCTGGCGAATCGTGATTGCCGCTAATCACAAAAACCTTTGTACCACACTTAGAAAGCCGTACCAAAAAATCATCAAATAACGCAACCGCTTCCGCAGACGGAACAGCCTTATCATAAACATCCCCTGCAATCAGCACTGCATCGGGCTTTTCCTCACAAATGATGGTTAAAATTTCATCCAATATATATTCTTGGTCCTCTATCATAGAAAATTCGTTCACACGCTTTCCAATATGGAGATCCGATAAATGCAGTAATTTCATAATGTAATTCCCCATTTCTATATATTGTTACAATTTATCTAGTTGGAACCAAAACACACTGCCCTTACCAACCTCTGATGTCACGCCATAACTGCCCCCATGCAACTCTATGATTTTTTTTACAATAGAAAGGCCAAGCCCCGTACCCGTAATGGCATGATTGTGTTTTTTATCTACCTTATAATATCATAATATCTATTTAATATCTGTCATTAGATGCCGCATTCCCATTTCATCAATAGCAAATCGCCTTATCAGTATACCATTATCCTATCAGCAAATGCAATCGATTGGAATGGCAACGCCGCATCCTTCAGCCTTTTATCAGAATAGCCATTTCTATAGAATACCCCTTTAAGCTGAACTGCATATGTTGCCTATCTAAACTTTGGCTGAACTTTTTAATACAAGCTCCACAAAAAAATACCCCCCCATAAGATGGCAGGTGGAATGGTTTCTAGATTTTATGGCAGGCAGTATCTGTTTTAAACTGAATCGTAGTAAAAGGCATACCATCTCCTTACGGAAATACTATGCCTTTTTTGGAATTCATCTATATAAACTATTTATTATATTTTTTCTCAAGCTGTTCCAAAATTTCGAGATATTTTTTCTGTATCCCTTTTTTTTCTTCTTCCTGCTCAAATACGCTACATTCTCCGTTAATGGTGTCCAATGTTTTCTCGCTAAGCTGTTTTTGAGCAAATGTGTATACTACACTATCCTCTTTTTCGATGTGCCTTCTCAATAGATGTGTGTAGGAAATAGCCTCCGCTATTACATCAATTTTTGCTTCCTCATCCCCCGATTTTACTTTTTCAAGGGCTTCTTTCAGACTCATCATGTGTAATCTTCCAAGGTCGTGCTCAATCAGCATACCGTATCTTACTAGTTTTTCCGCAGCTCCACCAATTTCATCCACCATGCGGTTAAATAATATTTTTTCTTCTTTTCCATGGTGATGGTTGTCCGCATAATCTCTTACAAAACAAATCATCAGTTCAAAATCATTATAATCGATATCCTCACCGCATAAAATACCCAAGCACGCTTTTCTCATAACTGCAAGCATTCTCTTTATATTTCCATGTTCTTCTACCATTAAACTAATTCCATCCATGTCCTTACCCCTTTCTTATGGTACTGATGCCATTGGCACGGAAATAACGATACTCCGTTCCCATTCCATTTAAAAAACCTTGAATCCAGTTATCTCTAAAACTGTAGAAATGATTTACATCCCCATTCACCTGCTCCCAGTGTTCTCTTTGAGGGCATATGGAGGTTGTCCAAGAAAAAGAATTTTCTGTATCTTCCACAATGGTGTTCACATGGTCACAAGGCATTCCTGCCAGCATATGGTCAAATATCAATGTATACAAATCCTTGGCTTTATACTCACCTTTTGCTATTTCTTTTGAAGCAGCCATTCCGCTTTCATAGAAAACTGAAGAAATTTCCTCCACTGTAATAGTATCCTTTTTTAAAAGCTCTGTCACAACAAAGGCAAGCCTTTTTTCCACACTGTGTATCCTTTCTTGTAGCCAACCATGAATGTTGGAATGATTGATATTTTCCTCCAATGGCCCAGTAACAGGCGCACCATATTTTTCATAGCTTTCCGCCAAAAGCGCTTCACAAGAATAGCCTTTTGCCGTTACTCTCTCCACGATAGCATCAATCAATTTTTCATGTAACATAATTTTATTATACAGCCAATAATGAATCTTTCCTAAAAATGCACTCATATAGTCCTCCTTATACTACGGCCTTATTCAATTCTTCTAGTAAAGAATCGACATTCATACCATGAACGTGGCAAGCCTCCTCAAGTGATTCTGCCTGAGCAGACGGACAACCTACACAACCCATACCCTGTGACATTAAAACCTTTATTGCCTCAGGATAAGTTCTAACCAAGTCACCAATTACCATATCTTTTGTTATTTTCATTTTCATCCACTCCTTATATTTATGTTTTCCACACTTATTATGCACTGTTCTTTTATTTATATTTCAACAATACCATGAAAGAAACAAAGGGGATGTTGTTTTTCCAACACTAATGAAAAATATTCTTTTTTTATTTTCTGCCCCTTCTTGTCCTTCTTTGTAAAAAAAAAGACGCCTGCTATCCAAACATCGGTAGCAAACGCCTCTCTTAACTATATTAGTAACTATTGTTCCCTTCTAACACAATTTTTCCCTTCTCTTTTTGCTCTATATAATGCCTTATCAGCCTTTTCAATCATATCTTTTATTACAAAAGGGCCTTCTCTTCTCATCTTTGAGCAAATGCCAATGGAAACGGTAAGATACTTTGATTCTTGTTCGGTTTCGTGCAACAGCATCAGGCTACTTACTTTTTCGCGAATACTCTCGCATATTTGGGTTCCTTCCTCTATGTCTATTTGAGGAATAAAAGCAATAAATTCTTCACCACCGTATCTACCCGGACATCCGTTTTGTAACTCAATTTCTTCTCGGAATATTTTTCCGATATGTTTAATCACTTCATCCCCTTTTAAATGACCGTAATAATCATTATAGGCCTTAAAATCATCAATATCCGCCATAATTACCGTTAATCTATCATCAGCACGCCGTAACTTATCCACCTGCTGCTTTGCATAATCCTGATAATACGCCCTTGTATATAAGCCCGTCAACTCATCCCGTAAAGCAATATCTTTCATCTCTTTTTTATATTTAAAGTGAAAATAGCTAAAAATCACCATTAAAATTAAGGAAGGTATCGCCACAAGTAATGTTGATATCCATATAATATTATTCCTGTAACTATAAAAATCTTCTGAATAAATATCTACACCCAGCAAACCAATATATTGTCCTTCCTTTGTGTAAATCGGAACCATTCCTGATATCTGATTCCCCCATTCATCATTATTCACAAAATATCCACTTTTTTGCTTGTTATAGAGTATTTTGGTTTGTTCATTCAAATGGGTATAGCGATTTTTATCCGTATAATATTCTGGGTCTTCAATAACCTTTCGTCTTTCTTGTTCGTTTACAATAACATCCAGTAACCATATTCCATCCAATGGTGTTCCGATTGGTAACTTATAAAAGCTTGTATCAATATTTTTTACATAGTATTTGATATTGTTATCTTCCAATTTTCTTATGATATATGCATATTTCACGTTTTTGTAGGGTTCTGTTTTTGTAAATAAATTGCTTAACTCTTTATTATTTTTATTTTCTACTAATTCATTAAAACTAATTTTTTTCAAATCTTCTAGTTCTTCATCTGTGATTTCAATGCTATTTACCGCCAATGTTGCCATATTAATTGCATTTTCACCCATTAGGTTGAAATAATGCTCATCCATCCAAATGGATGTATGAAAAATACAAACAGTACCAACCAACAGATAAATAATTAATGCAAAAAGTATGTAAAAATAGCGTTCTTGCTTCATAAAACCCCTCCAACTCCACATGATAGAACCCCAACTCATGTGTAATCATTAGATTCCCTTTTAAGATTTGAAAATTTGAAAAATATTCTGGTTCATTTCCACCCTTTAACTATCTAGTGTAACCATTTGCTACTTTCGCTTATTTCTGCATATAAAATAAAGGACTCCTGTGTGCCTGCTGTACAAAATACTCTCTTTTTTGAAAGCCTAATATTCTGGCAATTAAAGAAACTATTAGCATTCGGATTTCACGGTTTAGCATTATGATAATTGCTATGGTTGTCAGCTTCATAAACTCCTCTCTGTTTATTTTAAAAATCCAGATAGACCAACATTTTTATCACCTATCCATGTTCCTTTTCTACTATTTTTCAGGCATTACCGTAGCAAGGATATCCTCCATATTGTTTGCCAAACTGCTTGTCTTCTCCACAGGGTAGAGATAACTGATGGCTTGGTACCCACTGCCATCGGTAGGGAAAAAATATTGAATCACAGAATACATGGCTGTTCCATCTTCCATTGTTACTTTACCAAACCCACAACAGAGGTACTTTCCTTCTGTTCTACCGTGACAGAGTCATCCAATGTTGCATCCCTTAGTTCTCCTCCCCCAGAAAGTGCATACAAAAGAACCTCATCCGTAATATCTTCATAAGTCACTGTATCTTCTGACATTACTCCAAGTGTAATGACTGAAGTTCTCTCCTCATTGGCGAAAATCATGGCACCAAAGTCATCATCGGTTTTTATATACGTGATATCCGAAGGTAATTGGAGAGAAATTCCATTTCCAGTAACTTCAACAAAATCTACAGTATTTGATGTATCCGAGGTGCTTTCTGATGTGGTTTCAGCTTGAGAAGTTGTATCAGGAGTTGTGACTGTGGAAGCTTTATCTTTGCCACAAGCCACAAGGCTTAGTGTTATCGCTAGTGTTGTTATCATTATTAACATTTTTTTCATTTTAATTCCCCCGTTTCTGTTGGTCAATACTGGCTTCTTATCTTCAACCTATCAGAAAATCCTCCAAAAAACCGTTCCCTGCATGAAACATATTTTTTTTGACATGAATCATATTTCAGGATTTCAATTTTTATGGTAAACTTAGTTAGAAAAATAAATCATAAATACATAGAATCATTCAGAGAAGGGGGAAAGCTTATGCTGCAAATTGCAGTCTGTGATGACAATATTGATGAGCTATCCAATATGGTACAGCTTATTAACCAATATAAGGCATCCAAAAATATTAGCTGTGAATACGCCGTCTTTTCAAACGGATTTGAGCTTGTTTCTGCCTTGGAAAAAGGAAAGCGGTTTGATATATATTGCCTTGATATTATTATGCCAGGTTTTACGGGCATTGATGTGGCAAAGGAAATCCGTGGTTTTGATAAAACCACCCCCATTTTATTCTTCACATCATCTCCTGAGTTTGCATTAGAAAGCTATTCTGTAAAAGCCATTAACTATGTACTAAAGCCAATCACAAAAGAAAAACTATTTTTCACCTTTGACGAAATTTTGGAGCAACTAAAAGAAAAAAAAGAAGAAGATGCCATTGTTGTAAAAAGTACTGAGGGGATTCAAAAAATACTTATCTCCAATTTGGCTTTTGCTGAAGTAATCGGTAGAAATGTGTTGTATCATCTGCGTTCTGGTAAAGTAATCGAATGTACGGAGTCCTTTTCTTCTGTCTGTGAAACGCTTCTAAAATATGGCTGTTTTATAAAACCTCACCGCTCTTATATCGTAAATATGCAGTATATAGATACCATCAATAATCATCAACTGACATTACAAACCCTTTCGTCTATCCCTATTGCACAAGGCAAGGCAAAGGAGATTAAAGAGCACTATCTGAATTATCAAATGGAGGGGGAATAATCTATATGTTAGAAACTGCCATTGCTTTCTCTCGCTATTGGGTTGCTCTTTTTTTCGGTTCTGCGATTGCGGTCAGTTTTGCTGGAATAGAACGTAAACGAAAAAATTATCTGGCTCTTGGATATTTTATTGTCATTATTTTTATACTGCAACTACTAACCCTACGGCTTTTGGGCATGAAGACAACAATAAAAATATATCCTCTTCTTTCCCATTTACCAGTTACTGTTTTTATCGCCGTATACTTAAAGCGTTCCTGGCTAGTTTCCTTCACCAGTATGTTTGTCTCTTTTCTATGCTGCCAGCCTCCCCGTTGGATTGGAACTGTTGTAGGCGAAGTTTTTGACAGCGCTTCTATGGACCACATTGGTTATATTATAACTGCCGTTGTGATGTTTTATTTCCTTCAAAAATATGCCGCCAAGTCTGTTTGGCATCTGTTGGAACGCTCTGTAAATTCCTGCCTGTTATTTGGCGCCATGCCAGCCTTTTACTATCTGTTCGACTATATTGCCACAGTTTATACTGATTTTTTATACAGAGGAATACCTGCGGCTGTGCAGTTTATGCCCTTTGCAACGTCCACATTCTATTTTGTGTTTATACTGCTTTACTATGCTGAAACCCAGAAACAAGTAAGCCTTCAAAGAGAGCGGGATATGCTGGATACCCAGTTTAGGCAGGCACAAACAGAGTTTGCTTCTTTGCGGCAAATGCAGCAAAATGCAGCGTCCTATCGGCATGATATGCGCCACCATTTTTCCCTTTTGCAAGGGCTGGCATCGAAAGAACGCTTAGAAGATATCAAAGAATACTTACGGACTGCTCAGTCTGATATTGATACCATTACCCCTATACCTTTTTGCGAAAACGAGACTGTTAATCTAATTTTATCCCCTTTTGCCGCCAGAGCAAAGCAATGGGGCATCCAACTGAAGATAGATGCAAATCTGCCTGTCTCCTTTCCCTTCAGCGATACGGAACTTTGTTCTCTCTTGTCAAACGCTTTGGAAAATGCCATAAATGCTTGTAAAAAAATAACAGACTGTGATAAACGTCATATCCATCTGCGTATCTATTCCAAAAACTCCAAACTGTGCATTGACATTCGTAACACTTATCAGGTAGAACCAGTTTTCCATCATGGCCTGCCTGTATCAAAAGAAAAAGGGCATGGTTTTGGTACAAAAAGCATGGCTCACATCATAGAAAAGCATGGAGGTGTATACCTGTTTTCCGTCAAAGATGAGTGGTTTATATTTCAAGCCACTGCATAGTATCTTCCCCTTCAAAATTCCCCCTTTAAATATTTCACAAACCTGATATTTTCAAATATTACTAAATTACAGTCTCTTATCATAAGGCATGGCATTTTAGAATATTTTATATGGAGGGGGTGAGCACTTGAAGATAAAATGGAAAACATTATTGGTATGCATTGCCATTCCATTATTGGTGGGTGGGCTAGCAGGATTTATTTCAAAAAACAGCATGAGTTCCTTTGCATTACTAAACCAACCATGGCTGTCTCCACCAGGATGGCTATTTCCAGTAGTCTGGACAATACTCTATATCCTGATGGGAATTGCATCCTTTTTGATTCTCACATCTAATGCTCCGCAAGAAAGCATTGATAGTGCCATAAAGCTATATGGCCTGCAGTTACTATTTAACTTTTTTTGGACTATTTGGTTTTTTAATTTACATCTGTACTTTTTCTCGTTTATCTGGTTGATTGCCTTGTGGCTACTAATCATTGCCACAACACTATCATTTTCACGTATTTCTAAATTAGCTACATACTTAATGGTTCCGTATCTACTGTGGGTAACCTTTGCCGCCTATTTAAACCTCAGTATTGCACTTCTTAATTAACAAATTGAGAGATTGAAGGTATGCCAGCGGCTCCACTAGAAGAATTGAAGGTAAAACAGATATAGAAAAAAGTACCAATCATAAAAGATTGGTACTTTTTTGGTATTGGCTTCTATAAGTTTATAATCAAATTACCTTATTTCTTCAAATGCTAAAGAGTGTTTTAAAGAATACTTTCATCTTCTTTTCCTATTTTATATAATTCTAAATCTAGCTCATTGCAAAGCTCTTTCATCTGCCCATCAATGTCCATAATACCTGCTATTTTTCTTAGGACAATAGAACCAAAAAGCGACAACGGAACTGCTATAAGAACGTAATTCCATAGGCACACTTATTTTCTATTCGGAAACATAGATGGGGCATAACAATTAAAAATCTGCCTCCATTTTTCAATCATTACTTTTGTTACCAACTCAGTAATCATCAAACTCACTCCTCGCATCTTGCATATTATATTCATCTACTTTATCCAAAATGAAAAAAGTCATGTATAAGTTCAAATCCTCATACATGACTTCTTCTGGCGGAGACGGTGGGATTCGAACCCACGAGCCCTTGCGGACTACCTGATTTCGAGT
>JAAYQI010000144.1 GCA_012519385.1 Candidatus Epulonipiscium sp. | reverse complement strand
TTTTGTATTCCCATCATAATCGGTGATAAAATCATCGCTTAATGTAAAATGATGAGGGGTTACCTCAGCTGTCACCTGTATGCCCTTTTTCTTGGCATCCTCAATGAGTTCCACACTTCCTTTGGTACTCATGTGGCACAGATGTAGCTTACTGCCTGTGCTTTTTGCCAGTATAATATCACGAGAAACAATAACCTCCTCAGAGTCATTAGAGATTCCTTTTAATCCTAAAAGCTGTGCCGCTGTGCCAGCATTCATAGAGCCTCCACCCACCAGAGTGCTATCCTCACAGTGGGAAAGTATGGGAATATCAAACATTTTTGCGTATTTCATGGCTGTTTTTAATAAGCCTGCCGTAGGTACACTTTTGCCGTCCTCGCTAATGGCACACGCCCCAGCTTTGGCCATTTTTCCGATATTTGCCAGTTCCTCTCCCTTTTGCCCTTTTGTAATTGCCCCAATGGGAAGCACGTGAACCACGCCTTCTCTTTTTGCTTTTAGCTGAAGGTATTCCACCATAATATCACTATCGCAAACAGGCTCTGTATTGGGCATACAACAAATGGTAGTGAAACCTCCCATTGCGGCACTTCTGGTGCCACTGGCAATGGTTTCTTTATATTCAAAACCAGGCTCACGCAAATGTACGTGCATATCAATAAATCCAGGGGTCACCCAGTAACCATCCGCCGCAATCACCCTATCTGCCTGTTCCGTAATTTCTTTTTCCATCTTTGTGATAATTCCGTCTTCCACCAAAATATCCAAAACTTCATCTGTATTGGTAGCAGGGTTTAGTACCCTTCCTTTTTGAATAATTATCTTCATGCTCACGCCTCCTGACAAAGCAGTTTTAATATTGCCATTCTTACTGCCACTCCGTTTTTTACCTGTATGTTTATAACAGAATTTTCTCCGTCAATGATATCTGTACTAAGCTCAATCCCTCGATTCACAGGGCCTGGATGCATAATGAGTGCATCCTTTTTTGCATAGCCAAGTCTTTCTTGGTTGATGCCAAAAAACTCTCTATACTCTCCTAAATCGGGAAAAGCTATTGTCTTTTGTCGTTCAAACTGTATCCGAAGCCCCATCACTACATCCGCATCGGCAACTGCTTCTTTTATATTTGCCGTAGTTTTTACTCCCAGTAAACCCGAACCACCCAGTAATGTAGAAGGGCCTGCCAAAGTTACTTCTGCCCCCAGCTTTGATAAGCCAAATACATTGCTGCGTGCTACCCTGCTATGAGAAATATCCCCGACAATGGCAACCTTTAAGCCCTCAAAAGACTTTTTATATTCCATTATGGTAAATAAATCCAGTAATGCTTGAGTTGGATGCTCATTAGAACCATCTCCTGCATTGATTACATGAGCAGATACATTTTTTGCCAAAATATGCGGTGCTCCCGTCATACTATGGCGCATAATCATTACCTTAACACCCATTTGGTCTAGTGTTTTGCCTGTATCAATCAAGCTTTCTCCTTTTTTTACACTGCTGCTTCCAACGCCCAAGTCTTGAACCGTTGCCCCCAAATACTTTCCTGCTAAAGAAAAGGATGTTTTTGTTCTGGTGCTGTTTTCATAAAAAAGGCTGACAATGCTGCTGCCTTTAATCTCATCCTTTCTTTTGGAGCTATCATCAATACGCAGCTTCATTTCCTTGGCTGTTTCCAGAATGGTTAGGATTTCTTCTTTTGTCATATCTTTTAATCCCAAGATATCTTTGCGCTGTAGCATATAGACCCTCCTTGTATTTTAAGCAAAAAGAAAGGCAATAAAAAGGGGGAAACCCTTTCATTGCCATAGATAATAAAACGATAATAAATTGATAATAAAAATGCAAATAACCCTTTATTCTTAAAAAATAAAAAGGAATCAAAACCATAACGGGAAAAATATGCTCTTATTGTTTGAACCACTTTCATCACCATATGAGAAAGACTCCTCTCTTTTGAAATTTGCATTGTTATATATTGTAGCATAAGACAGTTTGAAATGCACTTGGTACATTCCATAAATTTTGATGGCATTCTATGTTTTTTTTTATGAAAATTCCTAATACCAAAATATCTTCTATTAATATTTTGCATTTTGTCAAGAATGCTCCTATAATGAAAGAATACAGATTTTTTATGAAGCAAAAACTATTATATTAAAATGGAGCATAATTTATGGATAAACAAAGAATCGAAAAAGCTGTCAGAGAAATTCTTATTGCTATAGGAGAAAATCCCGACAGAGAAGGCTTGTTGGAAACTCCCAAGAGAGTTGCCAATATGTATGAAGAACTATTTTCAGGTATTAAAAAAAATCCTTTGGAGGATTCCAAGGTTTTTATAGAAACAGGTGCCAATGAGCTTGTAATTGTAAAAGATATTCCCATCTATTCTATGTGCGAGCATCATCTACTGCCTTTTATTGGTACAGTCCACGTTGCATATTTACCAAAGGATGGAAAAATCCTAGGGCTAAGCAAGGTGGCACGTATTGTGGATACTATTGCAAAACGCCCACAGCTACAAGAGCGTCTTGGGGCTGATGCCGCCCAAGCCATTGAGGAAGCCTGCTCTGCGCAGGGTGTGCTTGTTGTGATGGAGGCAGAGCATCTGTGCATGACTATGCGGGGCATACGTAAACCCGGCTCCAAAACCGTAACCATAACCACACGCGGAGTTTTAAAAGACGATGCCAAACTTCGAGAAGAAGCCTTGCGTCTGTTTCAATACTAATGGTGATATACTATGAAAAAAATCGAAGCAATATGGAACCACCCCAAGTTTAGGCACTATCTTGCCCTCAATGAGGAATGGGAAAAAGACCGTGTTTTTTGCCTGCATGATAAAAATCATTTGATAGATGTTGCACGTATCGGCTACATCCTAAACTTAGAACAAAATCTAGGCTTTGAAAAAGAACTTATTTATGCGGCTGCACTTCTTCATGACATCGGAAAATGGATGCAGTACCAAGATGGCACTCCTCATCATAAGGCAAGTGCTTTTCTTTGTATGGAAATTTTGCAGGATGCAGGCTTTTCTCCCATAGAGTGCAATACCATTGAAAGTGCCATCGCCACCCACAAAGAATATCTCTTGGAAGATGCCTCCTTAAACCGCCTGCTTTTTATGGCAGATATAAAATCAAGACTTTGCTTTGCTTGCACACAAAAAGAACATTGCAACTGGAAGGATTCACAAAAAAATCATACACTAACCCTATAATTTTGAAGGAGTGTTTATTATGAGGATAGGACAAAAAAATTTTGAAATCGGCTCACGAACCTTTCTCATGGGTATCTTA
>JAAYQI010000143.1 GCA_012519385.1 Candidatus Epulonipiscium sp. | reverse complement strand
GTTGGTATGCTTTACGTATTGAAAAAATGATTGAAGAAAACAAACTAATTGTTGTTGAAGAAAAGGATCCTTCACATCCATATGGAAAAGTTTTAAGAAAAGTATAAGTCTGCTTGGAAAAAAGCTAAACATCTATTGATATGTTCCCGTCTACCGATGGTTCGAAAAGTGCAGTGGATATGTTTCTGTGAATGGACACACTCAAAAGACATCAATTCTGTCCTCCCAAACCACGTAGAAACGGTAGTTTTATTGTCTCGCCCCAAGTTATAACTATAGTACTGATGTAAATTAGATTAAAAGTAATAGACAAGGTGGTGTGCAGTATGTTTCGGAAAGCGAGGATGGCTGATTGCGAAAGTATATATGATCTTATTTGTGATATGGAGAACGGATTACTTTCATATCACAGTTTCAAGAAAATATATTCAGCTCAATTGAGCAACATACAATATTATTGTCTTGTATTTGAACATGAAAAACGAGTTATAGGTGTTTTAAATCTTAGGTTTGAAGAACAGCTGCATCATGCCGGATCTATTGCCGAGATAATGGAATTTGCAGTTGAGTCTAACTTTAGAAATATGGGGATTGGTAAAAGTATGCTGGAAGAAGCCTGTCGGATAGCAAAAGAACGAGGATGCCTGCAAATTGAAGTAGCCTGTAACCAACTCAGAGAAAAAACACATCGTTTCTATTTCAGAGAAGGTATGCACAATTTTCATTATAAGTTTTCAAAATCATTAACGGGGATCGACAGCACAAAAAACGCAATAGGTCGATAAAATTTTAAATTTGAGGTGAGAAATATGGTTCATGTGGTTTATTGTGACAACGCAGGTAAAAAAGGAGAGCGCATTTTAGATAAAATTATATCAGGTGAAAAAACAATGATAATCCGAAGTGCATCCGGCAGAAAGATTCCTCACAGTCGTGTTTTTGAGGGAGAAACTCTCTATTTTATGGAGAAAGGCTCAATGGAAATCTCCGCCAAAGCAATTGTCACCTCTGTACAGAACTATGTAAAACTGTCAGAAGAAGAAATAAATCAGGTGTTTTCTGATAATGAAAGTAAGCTGGCTCTTACGCAGAAACAAAAAGACAGATGGCACAAGAAATGTATCTGCCTAACCGAGTTTGCCAATGTAGAAAAAATTGAACCGCCATTACCTTTTGAAAAACAATCCAACATGGATGATTGGTTAATAATTGAAAAAATTGAAGATGTACTGGTGGGAACGAGTATTCCATATAACTATGACAAATCAAAACTGTAATTTGTGAGCCAAATCTGAAACGCTCTGTCAAATATCAAATATGAAATAGCCTACTTATACGAAGAAGGCATAGGCACCACATGTTTTATTGGAGTGAAAAATATGAAAAACAACTATAAGGTACTAACAGATAATTATTTTCAAAATATTCTAAATGTTTTTAAGAGCTTACTTGTAGGGGTTGTCGTAGGAGGAGTTGTAGTCCTTTATAGGATAACTTTGAACCATGCAGAGCAATTTTCTTTTAAAATGTATGACTTTTTAAGAAATAATCTTAAGTTCTTCCCTATTGCAGTTCTCATATTATGTTTCGCAGGATACTTTGCTGGATATTTGGTTTCCAAGGATAAGATGATTTCTGGAAGCGGAATACCCCAGCTAGAAGGAATTATGAAGGGCTATTTTAGAAAAAGAAAATCATGGATACATACATTGTGCTGTAAGTTTGTGGGAGGCGCAATATGCATTGGAGGAGGTCTTTCTTTAGGAAGAGAGGGTCCCTCCATTCAGCTTGGTGCTTGTGTAGCAGAGGGATTGGGAAAAAAGATTGGAAACGGACGATTAGAAAGAAGAACTCTCATGGCAAGCGGAGCAAGTGCCGGCTTAGCGGCAGCTTTTAATGCACCATTGGCAGGCGTTGTGTTTGCGTTGGAAGAAATATTTAAGTACTTTTCGCCAGTAATATTACTATCCATAATGTCTGCAGCAGTAGCAGCTGATTTCGTATCAAAAGAAGTATTTGGAATGTCACCAATATTTGATTTTGAAATATTAAGAGCAATTCCTTTAACGCAATACTGGTTGCTCATTTTTCTGGGAATTTTACTTGGAGGAATGGGAGCGCTTTATAATTATGTTTTACTAAAAACAAAGACATTATATACTAAACTTAACTTTCTTAATGAAAAAACTAAAATAATCATCCCGTTTCTAGTAGCTGGTGTGTTAGGAATTGTATTTCCTGTTGTTTTAGGAGGCGGACATAGAATAGTAGAAGAATTGACTCTAAAAAACGGAATCCTGTTTTTGGTTATAATCTTCATTATTAAACTTCTCTTTTCTATGGTAAGTTTTGGGTCAGGAGCACCAGGCGGAATATTTTTCCCTTTAATTGTTTTAGGTGCGACGTTAGGAGCTGTTTTTGCGGGTATATCTATAAATTACTTTGGGGTTGAGCAAGAACTATACAATAATTTTATTATACTTGCCATGGCTGGTTTCTTTACAGCAATCGTTAGAGCCCCCATCACAGGTATCGTTCTCGTAATGGAAATGACAGGCTCATTTACCCATATCCTTCCGTTAACTGTGGTTGCTATTTCCGCCTATGTTGTAGCTGATTTACTAAAGAGCCCACCAATTTATGAAGCACTTTTAGAAAACTTACTTTTAAATGAACATGAAGAAGATACTAAAGAAAGCAGCAAAAAAATTGTAGTTGAGTTTATTGTAAAACACGATTCGGAATTTGCCAACCAGCAGGTAAAGAATATAAAATGGCCTGGTAAATCCTTACTGGTTGGAGTGAAACAAGGAGATAGAAACATTATACCCAAAGGTGATACCATTATAAAAGAAGGAGATTACCTCTCTGTTCTGACGGATGTAAACAGTGAATGTAGAATAAAGGAACTTCTTGATACGATGAATGAACCAAAGGGATGAACTTCTGCAAGAGGGTGATTCTTTCAAGATATGGGTTTTGGCTCTT
>JAAYQI010000142.1 GCA_012519385.1 Candidatus Epulonipiscium sp. | reverse complement strand
GAAGTCAGTGGGGCAAATGAAGGAGGTAATATTTTATGAATTTTGAAGAAGTAAAAGCATTTTTAGAAAGTACAGAAGGGAAAACAAAAGAAGTCACAGATTACTTGCAGGGCATTGTACCAGTTACTATTGCCAGAATTGAGGATTTCGTGTCCACACCAGATGGGAAGTCTTGGTTGGATTCTGCCAAGGACAAACATTTACAGAAAGGGTTAGAAACATGGAAAACCAACAATCTGGAATCCTTATTGGATGAAGAAGTGAAAAAGCGATTTCCAGAAAAAGACCCGAAGGATATTGAGATGGAGAAACTAAAGAATGAGATTGTAGAAATGAAACAATCCAGAGAAAAAGAAATACTGACCAATCAAGCCATGAAGCTTGCCAATGAGAAGGGATTACCCCTGGACTTGGTAGGCTTTTTTATTGGAGCAGATGAAGAAAGCACAGTTTCAAATTTAAAGGCATTAGAAGATACATTTAACATTTCAGTGCAGAAAGGACTGGAAGAAAGATTAAAAGCAAATAGTTATACACCGCCATCAGGTGGGGAAACAGGAAAATCCCTAGAGGATTTATCCATGGATGAATATATTAAATTGAGACAGAAAGGATAAGTGATTGAATATGAATACATTTTTAACACCAAGTATTATCGCAAAAGAGGCTATGATGCAATTAAGAGCAAATACCGTTATGGCAGGATTGGTACATAGAGATTACTCCAAAGAGTTTGTATCTGGAGTTGGGGATACCGTTACCATCAGAAAACCTGCTACTTTTGAAGCAAAAGAGTTTGACCGTAGGAAAGGAATTGAAATTCAAGATGCCACAGAAGGTAGCGATTCTATTAAATTGGATAAACTGCTGGACGTTTCCTTTGAAGTAACCGCAGAGCAAATGACCATGGACATCGCCAGTTTTTCTAGCCAATTATTGCAACCAGCCATGCAGAGTTTTGCTCAGAAAATAGATTTATATTTATTAGGACTTTACAAGGATATCCCTGCTGTAAGTGGAAAAGCAGGAATAACACCAAACAATATTACAGCAATTACAGATGCACGACAGGTATTGAATGAAAATAAAGTTCCTCTTGCTAATCGTAGACTGGTCATTGACCCAGCTGCAGAAAATGGTTTTTTACAAATTCCAACATTCCATGAAGCTGATAAGATTGGGGATAGTGGTACAGCACTCAGAGAAGCATCATTGGGCAGAAAGTTTGGCTTTGATATTTTCACAGACCAAAATGTGCTGCAACATACTGCAGGAAGTTTATCAGCTGGTAGTGGAAAAATAAAACCAAAGGAGAAAGCGAATAAAGGAGTTCATACCATTACCCTTAGTGCGACTACTTTGACAGGAACTATGGTGGCAGGGGATGTGATGACCATTCTTGGAAAAACATATACCATTACAGAACAAGCAACAGCAGAAAATAATGAAGTGGCCATACATTTTGTCCCAGAATTACAGGAAGATGTTCCTGCTACAGCTGAGGTTACGATTACACCAACTCACACTGCAAATTTAGCCTTCCATAAAAATGCCTTTGCTTTAGTAACCAGACCATTGGCATTACCAAAGGGGATTGGAGATGGACAAAAAGCCATTGTCAACTATGATGGGTTTGGACTTCGTGTGATTTATGATTATAACAGCCAGTTTAAGAAAGATGTCATTTCCATTGATATGCTTTGTGGTGTGAAAACATTGAATCCAGAGTTGGCTTGTCGGTTATTGGGATAAGATGATTAGGGTAAGAATGAGGGGCGTATCTTCGGGTACGTCCTTTTTTATG
>JAAYQI010000141.1 GCA_012519385.1 Candidatus Epulonipiscium sp. | reverse complement strand
CTGTATCATGGCTGTACCAAAAGCTCTTTTCTAAGCCAATCCAAGGCACTATATACCGCTCTTTCCCGAATTCTTTCTCGGCTTCCCGCAAAACGGCATTCCTTAGACATAACCCTTCCTCCAATACATAGTCCAATATAGACTAAGCCTACTGGTTTTTCAGCAGTTCCTCCATCAGGGCCTGCCACACCAGTAGTTGCGATTCCAATCTCTGTACCTGCAGTTTTTGCCACATTTTCCGCCATTTCTTCTGCTGTTTGAGGGCTCACTGCCCCATATTTTTCCAATGTTTCTCCTTTAACACCAAGGCGGTTCTTTTTGGACTCATTAGAATAGGTTACTACTCCATCCAAAAATACTTTGGATATACCTGGATATTCCACTAAAGATGCCGCTAAAAGCCCTCCTGTGCAGGATTCTGCTGTAGCAATGGTCTTATTTTTTTCTAATAGAAGCTTTGCTACCACCGTTTGTAGATTTGTTTCACCCTCAGCATACACCGCATCTCCTAATACATCGTAAATCTCTTTTGCAACAGGTGAAATCAGCTCCTGTGCTTCTTCCTCATTCTTTGCCTTTGCAGTAATGCGAAGGATGGATTCCATCCCTTTGGCATAGGGAGCAACGGTAGGATTTTCCTGTCTATGGATAATATCTTTCACCTGCATCTCCATTGCACTTTCTCCCACATTGGCAACCCGAAGCACACGAGAGATAAAGGTATATTCCTGTTTTTTGCTTAAATAAGGCTTTACTTGCTCTGTAAACATAGGAATCACTTCTTTGGGAGGGCCTGGGAGCATTACCATAATCTTGTTGTTTTTTTCAATCAATATCCCTGGTGCTGTTCCGTTATCGTTATAAAGCACAATGGCATTTTCGGGAACATACGCCTGTTTCACATTATTTTCTGTCATGATTCTGCCCGTTTTATCAAAATATTTTTTGATTCTGCCTAAGGCTCTTTCATCCAGCTTCATTTTTTCATTAAAATACTTTGCCCCTGTTTCCTTTGTTAAATCATCCTCTGTGGGGCCTAAGCCTCCTGTTGTAATGACTAAATCTGCTCTGGAAAATGCGTGAAATAAGGTGTCCTCCAAGCGTTTTGGATTATCCCCCACCACTGTTTGATAATATACATCTATCCCAAGGGATGCCAATTCCTGTGCTAAAAACTGTGCATTGGTATTTACAATATCCCCCAATAAAATTTCTGTTCCTACTGCAATAATTTCTGCTTGCATTTGCCCTCCTCCTTCATATTAAAAATATCACCTTCTCTATTGTAACGCTTCTTTTTTACATTTCAATAGTTTTTTTATTGCGCAAGAACAGGTTTTGAGATAATATTTCCCCAAAACAAACAAGCGGATAATGGGATATTCCACCCCAAAACCCGCTTGCTTGTCTTTTTTTATTCTCCAAATACGCAGTATTGTTTCATATATTCTTCCATACGCTCTAAAATCTTTAGTTCTGTATTTTCCGCTTTTAAATATTCATAAATATCCTTCACTGTGATGATAGAATGCACTTGTATGCCAAAATTTCGGCTTACCTCCATCACTGCAGACTGATTTTTATCCTGCCCTATCTCACACCGATTGACAGAAATAAACATATGCTTTACCGTAACATCCGCAGCATTGTAGAGCAAAGGCATGGTTTCTCTAATGGCGGTACCGGCTGTAATCACGTCCTCAATGATAATGACTCTATCTCCGTCTTTTGGCTGATAGCCCACCAATGTACCGCCTTCTCCATGGTCTTTTGCTTCTTTTCTGTTAAAAAAGTAAGGCTTATCCATATTATGCTCTGTAGCTAATGCTCCCGCCGCTGCCGTCACCAGAGGAATCCCTTTATACGCAGGGCCAAACATTGCATCAAAATCCTCACCGCAAACTTCTTTTATCAAGTCAGCATAAAACTTGCCCAATGTTGCAATCTGCTTTCCTGTTTTATAATTTCCCGTATTCACAAAATAAGGGGATAATCTACCGCTTTTGGTCTGAAACTCTCCAAACCGAAGCACACCTGCTTCCATCATAAATTCAATAAATTCTTTCTTCACTGTATTTTGCATACTGCTCGCCCCTTTAATCTATAATTCCACGTATTTCAGAAATATCTTCTATTCCATACTGTTTCAGATACTGCTCAATTCCTTCTACCACTTCCACCGTTGCAAGGGGGTTAAAAAAGTTTGCAGTACCCACTGCCACTCCCGTTGCTCCTACCATAATAAACTCAATGGCATCCTCCCCATTTGCAATACCTCCCATACCAATGATGGGTACTTCCACAGCCTTAGCTGTTTGGTATACCATTCTTACAGCAACAGGCTTAATGGCAGGGCCTGAAAAACCTCCAATTTTATTGGCAAGAATAGGTTTTCGTCTATGGATATCAATACGCATTCCCTGCAAGGTATTGATGAGAGAAAGTGCATCGGCTCCTCCTGCTACTGCCGCCCTTGCAATTTCTGTAATATCCGTTACATTTGGTGTTAGCTTCACAATTAAAGGTTGCTTTGCGTATTTTTTCACCTCTCGTACCACCCGCTCTGCCATTTGGGGATCTGTACCAAAGGTAATTCCTCCTTGGGAAACATTAGGACAGGATATATTTAGCTCTAATAAATCCACATCTTCTTCTTGAAACATTTCTGCCACTTCACAATATTCCGAAATACTGTGACCGCAAATATTTACAATAATCTTCGTATCATATTGTCTTAAAAAAGGAATGTCTTCTTTTATAAAATAAGCTGCACCTGGGTTTTGTAGCCCTACAGAATTTAACATTCCACCGTAGGTTTCTGCAATTCTAG
>JAAYQI010000140.1 GCA_012519385.1 Candidatus Epulonipiscium sp. | reverse complement strand
TTGTTTCTTTGGTATTTGCACCATTATTCTTAGCGATTGGAAGCTTGTTGTAATAAAACGATTTTGAAACTGTCTTGGATGCATATTCTGCATCTGAGGCAGTTTTTTTATTATCAAAAAAATATGGGATTTTTTTATAGTTTGAGTTAGAATATAAAAGTAGGGATGGTAAAAAAAATAAATGAGAGGTGATACCATGAACATTACATTTGAAGATGTAAAAAACAACAAGGAATTTAATACGTACATCATGAAGGGTAATGAGCTGTTAGGTGCTTTGGGGTTTACGGAGCATTCTTTTGCACACGTGAATAAGGTAAGTGTGACAGCAGCACGAATATTAAGAGAACTGGGGTATGAGGAAAGAACCATAGAATTGGCCAGAATTGCAGGCTATATTCATGACATAGGAAACATGGTGAATCGTGTGGACCATGCCCAGACAGGTGCATTAATGGCCTTTACCATACTGACCAAAATGGGGATGGACCCCGAAGATATTGCGGATGTAGCTGGAGCCATTGGTAACCATGATGAGGGTGCTGGAATTCCTGTAAGTCCCATTGCGGCGGCGCTTATTTTGGCAGACAAAACCGATGTAAGACGAAGCAGAGTACGTAATCTGGACATTGGTAAGTTTGACATACATGATAGAGTGAATTATGCTGTGGAAAAGTCAGAACTGGTTATTGATATGGGAAATAAGATAGTACGGTTGGAAATGAAGATTGATACGAAGATATGCTCCTTGATGGATTATTTTGAAATCTTTTTGGTACGGATGCTGATGTGCAGGAGAGCTGCGGAGTTTTTAAATATCAAGTTTGAATTAATGGCCAACGGTTCCAAATTATTATAATAGGAGGAAGGCTATGGAAGGAAGATTTCAAGGATTTTCTTCATCTGTCATTGATTTTTTATGGAATTTGCGGATGAATAATCATAAACAGTGGATGGACGAAAACAGACAATGGTATGAGCAGGCACTGAAAAAGCCCATGGACGAGTTTGGGATAGCTTTGGCAGAGGAGGTTTCTCGCTTTGGTGAGGATTTTTTTATGAAGCCTGTAGCTTCTCGTATGAACAGGGATATGCGATTTGCAAAAGATAAATCTCCCTATCGTGCCTGTAAGTGGGTGGTATTGCGTCCCCAAGAGGCACAAGGCCCATGGAAGGACAAGCCTACATTCTTTTTTGAAATTGCACCAGAAGGGTATACCTATGGAATGGGATTCTATCAAGCGAAAGTTGAGTATATGAAAAATTTTAGAAAAAGGATAGAAGCAAATCCTGAAGAAATGCTACGCTTGGCTAAGGATTTAAAAAAGCAAACTTGCTTTTCTGTAGATGGGGAGAATTATAAAAGGAAAATGACAGATATAGAAGAACCCCTGCTACAGGAGTGGTGCCAGAAAAAAACATTTGCCTTCCTTGCCAAAAGACCCATAGAGGATGCGCTTTTTTCTGAAGAATTGCCGGATAAAGTGGCCGAAGATTTTAAGGTGCTGGTACCCTTTTATCGGTATTTACAGGCGATTTCAGCGGAGTAGATAGAAGATTTGAATAGCATAAGAGAAAAAGTAAAAAAGAGTGCCGATAACCATTCGGCACCCTTATTCATACATCATTACCATAGCTTAAGAAGAAAAGCTTTTTGCCAGAGTTTTAACGGCTTTATTTTTTAAGATAGGTTCGCCATGTTCCATCAGGTAAGATTTAGAAAGAGGGGAGGAAACATGCTTTTGTCCATATTCACCCAGTATCCAATCTAAATCTTCGGTTTCCAGCTCATCGGCGGGCTGGTCGTTTTGCAAAATGAGGAAATAACGATTTTGCTGTTTGTATAAGGAGCTTGAGCCATGATATGCCTCAGATAAGCGAACACTGACATCAATAACATCATCTAATGTAAGAAAAGAATAGATAAGTACATCAATATCCGAATCGGAAGAAGTTTCATAAGCTGCCAAAGGCTTCTTTTTGAACCGACGTTGCTCTTTGGTTTGGGAAATTAACCTAAAATTATTTCCTTTTTGCTCTTTATCCTCAATTTTTGTTACAATAATCATAATGCCATCCATCCCTACGGGAAGAGCCTCAACCATTAATGGTGTATTTCCAGAAACGAAATCGCATTCCTCTAGGGC